>JAMJQL010000118.1 GCA_023554245.1 Gemmatimonadota bacterium | reverse complement strand
GACCAAGGCGGTCGAGACCGAGCTCAACGCCCTCCTGTTTCCCTCGCTGCGTCGGCTGCTTGCGAGGGCCCCGGTGACCGACCGGGAGGTATGGGCAGGTGCGTCGCTTCTCGACCTCGGGTCGTCCGTACCGCACCAGACCCTCGGGACCCTCAGGCACCTCCTCAAGGATGAGGAGAAGATCCGCCAGCCGTTGCGTTCCGCACTGTCCCACGACTGGCGCTGGCTGGAGGGCGAGTTGCCCGCGCAGCTGGAGCCGATCCTGGATCTCAGAAACCCGGCGGCCCACGAACGGGCGGTAGGGCGCGAAGAGATGGGGCGACTGAGGCAGTCGGTGCTGGGAATCGGCTGCGAGGGACTGCTGGTACGCATCGTGAGAGCCAAGCTGCGCTCGCGCGGCTGAAAAGGGATTCAACCGGCATATGAACGATTCAGCACCGAGGATCCAGAAGGCCCAGCGCTGGCTCGATGTCATCGCGTACCTGGTCGGCCGGAGAATTCCCGCGACGGTGGACGAGATCATGGAGGCCGTTCCAGCATATGCCGGCCGATGGGGCTCGGAGAACGCCAGGGATCGGGATACGGTTCGCCGGATGTTCGAGCGGGACAAGGACGAGCTGCGCGAGGCGGGCATCCCGATCCAGTCGGAGGACTACTGGGTGAACCACGGGGCTACGCGTCTCGACGGGTACTCCCTGCGCAAGAAGAATTTCCAGCTTCCGTATCTGCGCATCGTGGCGGAGGCGCAGGGTGGAACCACTCCCGAGAGCGGCGATCCGGCACCGCGGGGAGCCCGAACGATCGAACTGCACGCCCGGGAGAGCAGGACTGCGTTCCGTGCTCTCGAGTCGGTCGCCGAATTGCCCGGCTTTCCACTTCGACAAGAGGCTCGCTCGACTTGGCGGAAGCTCTCGTTCGACCTGGCACCTCCGCCCGATCGTCCCGCCGTACTCTACGCGGACCGGGCCGGATCGGAGGAGGTGACCACCCGGACCCGCGTGCTCACGGACGCACTGGCGGATCGCAAGCTGGTGAGCTTCACCTACCACGGCATCTATCGCGGTACGCCGACGAACCGACGTGTACGGCCCTACGGCCTTCTCTTCCAGCTGGGCCACTGGTACCTGATCGGACACGATGAGGCCCGCGAGGAGCTTCGCGTCTTCCGGCTGGATCGGATGGAGGACCTCGTTCCGAACTCCTCCTCACCTCACACGCCCGACTTCGAGATCCCCGAAGACTTCACGCTCGACGCATTCCGGGACCGTCGTGCGTGGGAACTGGGTTCCAGCGACGACGATCAGCTCGTCGCCCGGGTCCAGTTCGAGTTTCCCCGATCTCTGTGGGCCGAGCGCAGGGGATACGGGCGGTTCGTTCTCCACGGGGATGACGGTGGATCGGTACGGGAGTTCGAGGTGCGGCAGGTGGACCCGTTCCTGCGCTGGATTCTCAGCCTGCGGGGAGAGGCGAGGATCGCCGGGCCACCGGAGCTCGTCAAGCGGCTGGACGGCCTGGCCCGCGAGGCGCTGGCCGCGTACGAGCCCGAGGCAGGTGAAGATGGCTGATTCGGCTGCAGATGTCCTCGGCAGGATCCTCGAGCTGCTGGCGTTCGCTTCCCGCAGCGATGGAATTCCACTCGACGAAGCGGCGGAGCGGCTCGAAACCGATCGCCAGAGCCTCCTGCGCGATTTGAGCCTCGTCCTGACTCGCGAGGACTACCACCCCGCCGGCTGGGTCGACGACATCAGGATCGAGATCGGGGCGGAGTCGATTCGGGCGTTCTCGAGCGGCAAGTTCGTGCGTCCGCCGGCTCTGAGCCGTCGGGAGGCACTGGCGCTGAGTATCGCCCTGCGAGCGGCGGCCTGCTCAAGAACAGGCCACGAGCGGCAGGAGCTGCGCGATCTGGCTTCGCGGCTGGAAGCAGAGCTCGCAACCGTGCCGTGCCCCGAACTGCAGCCGCAGATATCCGTGCACGACGGAGACGATCTGGAAGATCTCCGCTCGCTGTTCGAGCATGCGGTCTCCGAGCGAAGGCGCTGCCGGGTCCGGTATCTGAGCCCCGACGCGCCAGAGCCCAGCGAGAGGAGCCTCGACCCATACAGGCTCGCATTCGGCGACGGCAAGTGGTTCGTGATCGGCCGTTGCCTCAAGCACGACGAGATTCGCGTATTCCGCCTGGATCGCGTCCTCGACGCGGAACAGACGACCGAGTCGTTCGAGCAGCCCGAGGAGGCGGACTTCGACTCCTTCGTGGCCGGCGGTCGAGTCTTCGCCGCGCGAGAGACCGTTCCCGTAACCGTCCGATACTCTCCTCGCGTGGAGGTCTGGGTGCGGGAAAAGGGACCGGTGAGGGAGGCCGAGGACGGAGGAGTTCTCGTCGACTTCGAAGTCGCCGATCCGGGCTGGGTCGTCCGACATGTCCTGCGATTCGGCGCCGAGGCCGAGGTGATGGAGCCGGCCGAGGTGCGCGAACTGGTGGTGCGGTCGTTACGGCGGCAGATCAACTGAGGCGGGACGGGCGGCGATGACAGCCGCCCGCCCCACAACCGTCAGCGGGTAAACACGATCCGCGTTCCGTCGCTGTCGCCGTCCGGGTCGGTGTTCAGCGAGGAGTCGTACGGCGTCGCCAGGTCGAGGAACACGGCCATCACCTCGTAGCTGACGGACACCTTTCCCTTGACAGTCGCGTCACTGGAGATCCGGGTCCAGCCGTCGGCCCCGGTTGTCCCCTGGTCGGGCTCCACCAGCGCGCCTCCGAACATGCCCGACACGATGGCCCCCTGAACCGGGTCTCCGTTCGTGTCTCGGATCTGAACCAGCACGCTCGGCCGCCAGGTGCCTCTCGGTCCCTTCTGGGGCGAGGCGTCGATGTCGGCCACGTACATCACCGTCGGCCCTGAAGGTTGCGTGACTTCGACGCCGTGGGACACTTGATCTGTCAGATCATCGCTGTCGGTGACTTCGAGTACGACGGTCCAGGTGCCGGTCGCTGCGTACGTGTGCGTGGGGTTCTGCTCGGTGGAGGTGGCTCCGTCACCGAAGTCCCAACTCCAGGCGATGAGCCCGCCAGCCGGATCATCGCTGCTCGAATCGGTGAACGAGCAGGTGAGGCCTGTGCATTCCCAGCTGAATTCCGCCGTCGGAGGAATCGGGGCGGGTGGCGCATCGATCACCGTCACGTCATGCGCCACATCGTCCGTCAGGCCATCACCGTCCGTCACCTGCAGGGTGACCGTCCGGGTCCCCGCCGAGGCGAACGTGTGCGAGGGATTCTGCTCGTTGGAGCCGTTCCCATCGCCGAAATCCCAGCTCCAGGCGACGAGACCGCCGGCCGGATCGTCGCTGCTGGCATCGGTGAACGAGCAGGCGAGGCCCGAGCACTCCCAGCTGAATTCCGCCGCCGGCGGAATCGGATCCGGGGGCGGAGGCGGCTCACCACCGGTGAGCTCCGCCACCGCTGCAGCGGCGTTTATCCGGCCGTCACCGAATCGATCATCAAACCCAGGGGCGCCGAGATCGTCGGCCGTGGATCGGATCAGCGCTCGCACCTGCTCCGGTGACGTGGCGCCGAGGGCGAACAACATCGCGGCGAGCCCCGTGACCTGCGGGGCCGCCATCGACGTCCCTCCCTTGAGGCAGTAATCGCTGTCGGAACCATAGCAACTGGAGGCGATCGCGCTCAGCAGCGCCGGGTCTTCCGAGTCACCTCCCGGGGCCGCCACTTCCACCTGCGGCCCGAAGTTGGAGTAACTCGCGAGGTCGTCTCCCCAGTCGGTTGCGGAGACGGCCATGCACTCATCGAACGCCCCGGGATAGGAGACACCGCCGGAGTCGTTGCCCGCCGCGCAGACCGGCAGCGCTCCGGCCGAGAGAGCGTGCGCCAGGGCCAATCGCTCGGTCTCCGAGGGGGTGCCCCCTCCCAGGCTCAAGTTCAGGACCTTCGCTCCCTGTTCGTCCACCGCCCAGTAGATCCCCGCGGAGATCGCTTCGGACGTGCAGCCGTAGAGCAGGCCGAAGAAATACGGGCCGCACACCTTCGCCATCACCACCTTCACGTTCCGGCCGTAGGCCACGCCGGCCACTCCCGCGCCGTTGTCCGCACAGCCGGTGGCGATGCCCGTCACGTGAGTGCCGTGCCCGTTGTCGTCGGCGCCGGTGCCGGACCCCATAAAGTCCCGTTTGGCAACGACCCGGCCGCAGAAGTCCTCGTGGGTGTCGCGGACTCCGCTGTCCAGGATTCCCACGACGGTAGCGCCGGCGAAAGCCGATCCGAGGTCATCGTGCATCTCTGCCCAGTCGATGTCAGCGTCCACTCGTCCTGTGGTCGCCATCTCATCTCCGGCGGGATTGTTGATCGTACCGTCGTTGTGAAGGTCCCACTTGTATCCGAACAGGGGATCCGTCGGCAGCGCATCGACCGAGAGTGGGTCACCGAACAGCCGGATCCAGTTGGGCTCGGCGAACACGACGTTCGGGTTGCGCGACAGCGCCTTTGCCGTCGCCAGCTCCAGTCCTTCCTGCAACTGGAGCCTGAACACGCCGGGAATCACCTCGCGGTCGACGGACGCGCCGTGCGCGGCAGCGATGGCCGATCGGTTCGAACCGGGCACGAGCTTCACCAGCACCTGCCCGGGCACGAACGGTCCCGGCGAAGGTGCGTCAACCTTCGTGTCGACGGGCGGCCGATCCGGTTCGGTCGGGAGCGGAGATTCGTCCAGGCAACCCGCGAGGAGCGCCAGCGCACCCAGCATCAGGATCGGTGGGAAGACGGAGCGGGACGAGCGAAGACGCGACATGGGATACCTCCTGTCCGGCAGTGCTCCCCGAGGGGCCGACATCGGGAGCGGAAGGCCAAGCTGTCCATGGGCAGAATGGTGTCGGAAGGGTCTCGTCGTCAATCCCGTGGAGGACGTTGAGCGTGGCTGCTCCAAACGCGAACGGGCCAGCGAATCGAGTGATCCGCGGGCCCGTGCATTCAACTCATGCTGCCGACGCCGCCTGCAGCGTCGTCGGGCAGCCAGCCGGCGTTACCTGAGCGGGAAGCCCACGCCGGCCTGGAAGGTCCAGCCCTTGTTCTTGACGTCGAGGATCGAGCTCGGATCGTCGACGATGTTGGAGAGACCGAGGTTGTATCGAGCATCGCCGAAGATCGAGAACGCGTCGAAGTAGACGGCAACATCACCACCGAAGATCCCGACCCAGTCGGTGCTCTTGATGTCATCGCAGCCGTCGTCGGGAATGTCGCACGAGAGCTTGATGTCGAATCCGATTCCGCCGAACACGCCCGGCCTGACGATGCCCAGCGGGATGCCGAGCTTGAGCAGCGCCGCGAGCTCGAGATAGTCGATCTTGGTTTCCTCTTCGCCCAGGCTTCCGAAGCTGAGCTTGGAGCCCTTCTGGATGTAGTTGAGTTCGGCCTGGCCGCCCAGCAACCCCCACCAATTCTGGAAGAAAAGGCCGCCGGCGAAGCCGGTCCGGTTGCTCTGGCTGAACGTCTCGTCGATGTCGCCGATGTCGGCCTCGGCCACCGAAACGCCGGCCTTCACACCCCAGGCGCGATCGAACATGACCTGAGCCTGCGCGCTGCTCACGAACACGAAGCTGAGCGCGAGCGCCATCACGATACTCTTCCGCATCGTCTCACTCCTTCATCGGACTGGAGTCGATTCCCCGGGTATTCGCGATCGGAACGGGGCCCGAATCACGGCCACGATCGGGAGACAGGACTCCGGCCGTCCCCCGTCCGGACGCACTACAACACCCCGAAAAGCAGCAAATTCTGGACCTCGGCGTGGCGAATTCACCGGGCGTGCCCCCGCGAGTCCGGGGGGTCCCTGCGTTCGTGGCTGATATCCGGGCCGTATGCGGCTTCCCCGGTTACGGTCGAAGCGTATCGCGTGTCCGATCACCGGCTCGTGAAATCTGTGCGCGAGTCCCCAGATTCCCGCTGTCGGTATGGCGATCTGCCACGAAAGCGTGCCATGGGTAGATCGCGAAAGCCGAGGGCGAGCGTCCCGGCTTTCGCTGTCGGGGCGGTCGGGTATACTTCCGGATGCCGCTGACGATCGTCAGGTCCGATTCCAACGCCGAACTCTGGCGCCGATGCCGAGATGGGTTTCTCTCCGAAATCGGGGAGACCCCGGGGCCGAACGGGTTCGCATCGCACCTCTGGCTTGCCCATCGCGGCGCGAGAGATGCTCTGTTCGAAGCCGCGGCTGACAGGGGTCTCCCGGGCTGGCTCTCGCCTCCCGTCTCGTTCTTCTCGGAGCTACCGCTCCGGTTCGGGATCCGGCAGCGACCGATCGGTCACCTGACCGGCCGTCTACTCGTGAGCCGCATCGCGGCGCACAATTTCCGCCAGGCCGGATTGGGTTCGGGTCGCACCGATAGGGGACCGGCGGGATCGCACGCGATCGATGCCCTGTTCAGCGAACTGCTTCCGGAAGGTGTATCGCCGTCCGAACTCGAGGCCGCGGTCTCGGGGCTCGGGGGCGATGATTTCGCGATAAGGCGCAATCGCTGGGTAGTTGAAAGCTACGCGGAGTTTCTGGGAGAGCTCGAGCGACTCGACCGGTTCGACCCGCGTTCGATTCACGCAATTCTGGCGCGCCGGGTTCTCGATGGGGGCCTGCCCGCCGCGATCGGCGGAGCGAGGCGACTCCACGTCTACGGGCCGACCAGCCTGAAGGGCCGTCGGGCGCTCTTTCGCGCGCTCGCGAGCCAGGAAGATGCAGAGGTCGTCCTGTACCTGACAGCTGAGCCGGGTACATCCGAGTGGCAGGAACTCGGTGCGGACGTGGAGGAACTGCTGCTCGAGCGCTCGGTGTCGCCGGAGATCGAGCGCGTCCTGTACGAGGCTCCCGACGCCCGGGCAGAGACCCGGTGGATCGCAGAGCGCGTCAAGCGTCTGCTGATGAGCGATGCAGCGCGACCGCACGAGATCGCGGTAATCGCTCGTTCGGGTGGCGAAGATACACGCAGGATCGTGGACGCTCTGGAGGAAGCCGGAGTGCCCAGCACCTCGCGCGCACGCCACACCCTGGCGGATATCGCAGCGCTGCGGGCACTTCTGATTCTGTTTCGGGGTGCGGCCAACGACTGGGATTACGGGTCGCTCCGCCAGCTGCTTGCCAGTCCGTTCTTCCGGGCGGGTATCGACCTGCGCCCGGTCGACTTTCTGGCAGGGGAACGCCGGATTCGCGGACTCGACCAGTGGACGGAGGGCCTGAAGGCTCTGGTCGCCGCCGCGGCCGACGATCGGATGTCGGGGAGACTGGCGCGAGCGGGCATGAACACCGTCCATCTGGCGGAGGACCTGGCTTCCTTCGAGTCCCTCGCCGCTCAGATCGGACCTCTGTCGGACGGCAGGACGGAGCGCGAGTGGATCGACCTGTCGCTCGAGATTCTCGACGGCCGGCGATTCGGATTTCGACGCCGGCTGTCCGAAGTTCCTGCCGGGCGGTATGACCTGGTCCGTGTCGACCAGCGCGGGGTCGAGGTCCTGCGCGAGCTGTTGGGGGAATGGCGCGAGCTGCGAACGACCGAGGACGCGCTCGGACCGGCCGAGTGGTTCGATCGTCTCCGGCGGCTGCTGGCATCGAACGAGATCGCCCTGACCACGCCCGAATCCCGCGGTGTACAGGTGCTCGAGGCCCACGAGGCCGCTCTCGGAGCCTATCGCAGGGTCTTCCTGGTGCGCGCCAACGACGGGGTCTTTCCGCAGCCCTGGACGACTCGGGGGGTGTTCTCCGAGCCAGAGATCCTGCGACTGAAGGACCACGGTCTACCGCTGACGACGCGAGACGATGCCCTGAGGCGCGAGATCGCGCTGTGGACGGCCGTTACCTCGGTGGACTCGGTCACCTTCTCCTGCCGGTCGACGAGCTCGGAAGGGCACCCGCTTTCCCCGTCACTGCTGATCCCCGCGGATGTCGTGCCGTGGTCGGCGGGGGAATCTGTCGATGCGGACCGCGCCCGGGAAGGAGGCGGAATCGATCGAGTCAGCCGCGCCCTACAGCTCGAGTCGGAAGCGGATCAGCTGGGGAGAGCTGTTCGCTCAGCCGGGATCGATTCATTCGCATCCGTCGATCCCGAGGCTCTGCGTCACGCGATCCTCACGGCCTGGAGCGAGGAGTTGCGTTCAGGTCGGCTCGAGGACGGGGCGACTCAGCCGGAATGCGCACGGCCGTCCATGCGGCCACACCCTTGGGGCGGACTCATCCGGGATCCTGCCGTGCTCAGGGTTCTCGCGGATCGATTCGGCGACTCGCACACCTGGTCGGCCAGCCAGCTCGAGCAGTATGGCCGCCGGCCCTTCGATTACCTCGTGGACCGGGTCCTCGGACTCAGGGTGAGTGACGAAGCTGAAGACACGACTTCGCCTGCCAGCAGGGGGGCACTGGCTCACACCATTCTCGAGAGGTTCTTCCGTGCCCTCGGAGAGGCGCGTCCGACGGAGCTTTCGGGTGATGCCCTGGATCTGTACCGGGAGGTTGCCCGTGTGGCGCTCGATGAGGCCGAAGCCGCGGAGGATCACTGGCTCGGCGAGCCTGCGCTCTGGAGGGTGACGCGGGAACAGATCGTGGAATCGGTTCGAGCGTTTCTCGAGCGCGAGTTGCCTCGACTCGACAAGGAAGGCGCGTGGCCGATCGAGTTCGAGCTCGGCTTCGGAGATGAGGACGGCGATCGATTCGAGCTGGAGGGCGAGGACCTGCAGGGTCTTCGACGACGGATGCGGGTTCGGGGGCGGATCGACCGGTTGGATGCCAGGCTGGGCAAGGACGGTCCCGAGCTCCGGGTGCTGGATTACAAGTGGGGCGGATATCCGAGTGCCTCGGGGTATCGGGACGGCTCCGTCCTGCAGACGGCCATCTACTTGCGCGCCGCCTCCGTAATCTCCGCCGTTGACGGCGCGCTGAAGTGGGGTGCCTACCGACCCATCACGAAGACGACTGCGAGCGGGGCGCGACTTTCGATGGAAGAGGTGGATGGGGTTCTAGCATTCGCCCTCTCGATTCCCGAACGAGTCCGGAGCGGCTGGTTCGAACCGGTCCTGGCAGCCTCCCAGTCGCTGGGCGCCTGGCAGGTCGGGCCGGAAGTGACGCGAACCTCGGCACAGTTTCGCGGAGGGCACAGGTTCGAGATCCCGCCGGGCGGTCCTTCCGATGTCTGAACTCTGGACCGCGGAACAGCATGCGGCGATACGGGAATCCAGACATCTCCTTCTCGCTGCGAATGCGGGCACGGGAAAGACATCCACCGTCGTCGGGAAGATCCTGTGGAGTCTGGGTTTCGACGTGGGCGATGCGGAGGACGGTCCGATTGCGCGCTGCGCCGAGCCCTGCGACCTCTCCCAGGTCGCGGCAATCACGTTCACCGAGAAGGCTGCCCGCGACCTGAGGCGCAAGCTTTCCGAGGCCCTGGAGGCGAACGGCATCGCACGGGGAGGGATCGACCGGGCATTCGTCGGGACGATTCACGGGTTCTGCGGCGACATCCTGCGCCAGCACGCGTTGCGCCTCGACATCGACCCGTCGTTTCGCGTCATGGACGCACGCGAAGCCTCGCTCAGGCTGGGGGAATTGACCCGCGAGACGATCCTGGAGGCCCTCGAGTCAGGGGAGCGGGATGTGATCGAACTCCTCAAGGACGCTCCCCTCGACCGGTACGGCGAATTCGGGCCCTCCGTGACCGGACTCGTGCGTCGGTCTCTCCACGAGATTCGCTGGAATCGGGAGAATTTCGACAGGTGGCTGCGGGAGCCCGACGATACGGGCGCGGACCGAACTGCCGGCGATCTGTGGCTGGATCCCGCCAGGTTCGGTACGCCCGGCCAACCGGAAGCGGGGCCGGATCCCGGGGACGAGGAAGCCGAAGCTCGGCACCTGTCACACCTGGTGGCCGTATACCGGCTGGCGTATCGCGTCCTCGGAAGATGGCTGACTCTGCTGGAACGGGAGAACCGCCGCGATTTCGACAGTCTGATCCTGGACGTCCGCCGATTGCTGACGCACGAGCGATTCGGCTCGGCGCTGGAGGAGGTCCGGCGCCGATTCCGCCTTCTGATCGTCGACGAATTCCAGGACACCGACAGAGCTCAGCGTGACATCGCTTTCGCGATCGGCGGTCTCATTGGCCCGCCTCCGGCCCCCGGCGAGGAGACCCGACTCTTCCTCGTCGGGGATCCGAAGCAGAGCATATACGGCTTCCGCAACGCAGACGTCCGGGTCTGGAACGAGGTGGAGAACCGCTTTCGACAGGCTGGTGCGGTACTGAGACTGGGCAGGAACTTCCGGTCGGATCCGGTGCTCGTTCGACTCGTGAACGAAGCCTGCACCCCGGCTTTCGGTGCCGCTGGATCGGCGCTCGAGTTCATCGATCCCGGAGCTGTGATCCGCTATGATCCGCTGGACCCCGGTCGGGAGCCGAAGCGGGGCGCCGGAGTGGACTGGCTCGCCACCCCGTCCGACCTCAACAAGGCCGAGCGGAAGGCCTTCGGGGCAGCGCTCCTCGCGGGACGGATAGAGCGGTTGCTTGACCGCCGCTCCAGCGCGTCTTCACGGAGCCCTTCCGAAGCGGAGGCGGTGGCTCGGGCCGACGAGATCGCGGTCCTCGCCGCTCGTGCCGACACGCTGTCGGCGGTCGAGGAAGCGCTGCATGAGCGGGGAATCCCCACGTACAACGCCTCTTCCCGGGGTCTGGCGCAGAGGCAGGAGGTTCTCGATGCCATCAATGCCTTGCGTCTCGCGGACAATCCACTGGATGACGTGCGCGCATTCGCCTTTCTGCGTTCCCCGTTCGTCGGTCTTCGCGACGAGGTGATCGCCCGAATACAGCTCGATCGCTCGCTCGAGGGCCGCGGCGTGCTCGAGCGGGCCGCGGCGTGGCTCGCCGGGCTGGGGCGTGGAGATGTGGAGCCGTTCGACGCACCCGAGCACCAACTGATCGGTCCCACGGAGCGCTTTGCACTTCGACGCGGCCTCGAGACGATCTCCGAGGTCTGCACACTCGTGGGACGAGCCGCCCCGGCCGAGCTTCTGGACACCCTGCTCGAGCGAACCTTTTATCGGCTTCACCTGCGGCTGCGGCCCGGAGCGCGCGAGGCGGTGGCCAATCTGGATCGGCTGCGAATCCTCCTCGACCAGTTTCAGTTCCTCTCGCTGGCCGATTTCCTGCGGGCCTGGGATCAGGCGGCGGCAGACGGGAGAACGGACCTCGAGACGGCAGTCCCTCCGGCCGCAGCCGAAGGTGCCGTATTCCTGAGCACCATTCACGGAGCCAAGGGACTGGAGTGGCCGATCGTGGCGATCGCGGGCGCCGAGGACGGTTTCCGAACCGCCACACCGGGTCGTTGGGAAGGGTGGCTGGATTCCCAGCTCGGCCCGGTCCTCTTGCCCCCGAGCAAAGAGAGAGGACCGCGTTCACAACACGCTGTCGAGAGACGGGTCCTCGGAGAGAACGCGGAATCAATGCGACTTCTCTACGTGGCTCTGACGCGGGCCCGCGATCGGCTGCTCGTCGTCGCCCCCATCGAAGAGCCCGGCGGACACGCGGAGTGGGTGGCGCAGGCCCTGTTCAAGCCCGCGGAGGTTCATGATATGGCGACGCTGCAGGCTGAACCGAGAGACGAATCCTCGTCGTCGACTCGAGCGCCCGAGACGGACGACCCGAGCACTCGAACAGGACGTCAGCTGGACGCTTTCGGGTTGAACGAGCCTCCAGCCGACGAAGTCGGACAGCTGAACCTCCTCAGCGCCGAGAACCACCGACGGGGCCTCGAAGAATCCGAGCACGACGACGGAGCAGATCCAGCCACTCCCGTGAGAGTCTGGCGTTCGGTCGATCCGATCCAGCCTGAATTCGCCGAAGTGCCCCTGACGTTGGAATGGCTCTCGCTGCCGACGCAGGGTGAGCTTCCCGCGGCCGTGATGCCTTCCGCGGTTGTGACGGCGGCGCGACTGCGGTCGGCCACCGAGCTCTCGCTCGCCAGCCGGGATCCGGACGGCTGGCGACTCCGCTACCGTCACGGTGTCGTGCCGGTCGACAGCTTCGACGCGAAACCTGTCAGAGGCGGTGGGGGTGGTGACTCTGCAGCACGGGGGGGGCTGCCGGGCCGCGTGCGAGGATCCCTGGTTCACGAGGTGCTCGAACGAATCGAAGACGACCTGGAAGATCTGCTCGAGGAAGTGATCGAGGGAATCGGGGAGGAGGGCGCCGGTTCTCCCGGAGGTGTGCGCCGTCTTGGAGTGAGGGAACGGCTCAGATCGGAGATCGAGAACGTGCTCGCGAGCGATGCCTGGCAGGAGTGGGTCTCCTCCGAGCACTATCGGGAGATCTCCTTCGTACACTTCGCCGGTCCCGACGACTGGCGACAGGGCAGGATCGACCTGTTCGTCCCGCCGCGGCCCGGTGACCCGGGAGTCGCGACGGGCCCCCTGATCGTGGACTTCAAGACGGATCGGGTAGGGGAAGAGGGAACCGATCGTCTGGCGGATCGGTACCGAACGCAGGCCCGGGTGTATCGCGAAGCGATTGACGCGATCCTGGGGGGAAGTTTCGGGTCCGGTGCGGGACCGGCTGAGACGACGAGGGTGATCCTGTATTTCACGGAAACCGGCGACGAAGTGATGGTATAGCCGCTCATGGTACGATTCTTCCATCTGTACAGGGCCGGCGGGTTCGGTGGAGCTTTGCCTTGAACCGGGATCGTCCTATAGTTAATGGGGCCGAGAGTCCCGGAATTGCTGACACTCCGAATGGACGGTGCTGACGTGAGACGACCGAGAGCCGGTAGGGCGTATCTCCGCTTCCGCGGGCGTCATGCGGCAGAGGACAGCGGCCAGGCGCTCGTCGAGCTGGCCCTGGCACTGCCCCTCCTGCTGCTGATTCTCGTCGGTATTTTCGAGTTCGCGCGCGCCTACAGCATGAAGCAGAGCATCGTAAACGCGGCCCGTGAAGGCGCCCGCACGGCCGTAGTCCAGACGACGGCCAATCAGACAGCTATTGAAACAGTGATCAATACGTACCTCAGTTCCAACAACATGACCGCGGAGTCGGTCACCATCGACGTGACCGCTCCCGACGGCACCGCCAAGTCGCTGGGAACGGCGACGGCCGGTGACGCCGTGTCCGTAACCGTCTCGGACCGGTACGACTTCATTCTGCTCGGACCCGTGGTCAGCCTTATCGGAGCGGGATCCAGGAGCGGGGTGAACCTGCGATCACGTGCCACGATGCGGAAGGAATAGGCCGATCTCGTCGGCTGATTGAGCGGCGGGGTTCGACTCGGTCTCTACCGAGCTGAAGCGAGGCAGCCAGCGGATCTCAAGATCAGCAATACGGCCCGACCTCCACCGTGGGAGGTCGGGCCGTCGCTCGTTCCGGCCGCTACGGGTCGCATGCCGGTATCGTCCGGCGCTCACCCCCTTATCGGCGCCAACCGCGCTTCTCTTCCTCGCCAACCGGCTCGTGGAGCGTACTGATGTAGCTCTCGCCCGGAGCATCCGTGTCGATGTTGCCGT
Source organism: Gemmatimonadota bacterium (assembly GCA_023554245.1). Taxonomy (GTDB): domain Bacteria; phylum Gemmatimonadota; class Gemmatimonadetes; order Palauibacterales; family Palauibacteraceae; genus Carthagonibacter; species Carthagonibacter metallireducens. The sequence goes on along the minus strand of JAMJQL010000118.1, from coordinate 37,640 downwards.
AGATCGGCTTCTCGTTCCGGAGCATGTCGACCCAGGGATACATGGCTGACATCGGCAGAAACGTGACCGCAACGCGGGCGTCTTCATTCCACATGGCGTCCGGCATGTCGGAGCCATCCGGGAGGAAGTAGAACAGGAGGCGGAGGTGCTCGCCGAAACACGCGACGATCGCCCGTGCCGTCACGGTTACGCCTCCCCACGTGGACGAATGGTCTCCGAGCGTGATCTGGTACTTTTCTACGAGAAAGTTGTGCTTCGCCATTGCCTGACTCCTATGCGAGTGAGCGCTGCGAACGACCCGGCAACAATAATCGGGCCCAACGGATCGCGAAACTCCCGGTACGTGTTCAGCTGATCGATACCTTGTCGCCGCCCTCTTGGGGCCACCGGATCAGGTGGATGTCCTGCTGCGGGAACGGAATCGAGCAGCCGGCCTCCTCGAGGCGCTCCTTCATGCGGCGGGTGAGATCGAATCTCAGAGCCCAGTAGTCTTCCGCCTTGCACCAGGGGCGGACGACGAGATTGACCGACGAATCACCCAGCTCGCTGACCGCGACCTGGGGCGCCGGTTCGTCCAGCACACGCGGATCTTCCTCGAGAACGCTGACGATCGTGTCGTGCACGACCTGCAGGTCGTCGTCGTACGCGACCCCTGCGACGAGGTCTATCCGGCGGTTCGGATTCGCCGTGAAATTCTTGATCGGCTCCCCGTATACCTGTCCGTTGGGAATCGTGATGCGGACGTTGTCGGGCGTATTGAGCACCGTCGAGAATACACCGATCGTCTCTACGACTCCACTCACTCCTCCGACCTCGATGAAGTCGCCGATCTGAAAGGGCCGGAAGAGCAGGAGCATGACCCCGGAAGCGAAGTTCGCCAGGGTTCCCTGGAGCGCCAGTCCGACGGCAAGCGAGGCGGCGCCGAGCACGGCGATGATCGAGGTGGTCGGAATCCCGAACAGTCCCAGCACCGCCAGCAATACGAACGCCAGGATCAGGAAGTAGACCAGCCCTGCCAGGAAGGGGACGATCGTCGCATCGACCCCGGCTCGCTCGAGAGCATTCCGGGTCAGCTTCCGGCCCCAGCCGGCCGCCATGCGGCCGATAAGAAGCACGGCGAGCGCGCCCACGACCCTGAGACCCCACTGCGCGATTACATCTACGAACTGGTTGATCAGAGATTCGGCATCCACGGCCTGCATAGATTCGTGCTCCCCGGACGGCGCAGGAAATCGTGCCGGACAGGGTGCGCCCGCCCCCGGCCGACCGTATCTTCAACACACAACCGTACGCGCGCGAAACGCTCGCAACAAGTGGGAGAATCGCCACCCCCCGGCGATTCAGACCGCGCGGAGGTCGCATGCCCTCTGAATCACCGGCGCTCGATTCCAGCACCACCGGATGCGAGGGAGACATCCCTTCGCTGGTCCGAACATTGGCCGGACGCGACGGACTGGCACGCAAACAGGCGCGGCGTTGCCTGATCCGCATGGGAGAAGATGCGGTCGAACCACTCGTCGAGGCTCTCGGCGACGCCAACGCCGTCTTGCGTACCGAAGCGGCCGAGGCCCTGCTGTACCTTTCGAGTCCGAGGGCAGCACCGGCCCTCGTCGCCGCCCTGGAGGACGAGGAGTTCGGTGTGCGGTGGCTGGCCGCGGAGGCTCTGATCGCCCTGCGATGCGACGGGATGGTTCCGTTGCTCGAGGCCCTGATCCGCCGGTCGGACTCCCTGTGGTTCCGGCAGGCCGCGCACCATGTGCTGCGCGACCACTACTGCGAGCGGATGCGCGACGAGCTTCAGCCCCTTCTGGAGGCGCTGAGTGAAAGGGACGCCGAAGACACGGCACCGGTCTTCGCCGGACAGGTGCTGAAGACGCTATCGCCGGCCATGTCCCGGTGACGCCGAGAGCGCCGAATCTGCAAGGAGGATCGAGATGACGATCGCAGCGAAGATCGAAGAATACCTGGAAGCGCAGGGTGTCGATTTCGAAGTCATCGACCACCCGCTCGCGTACACGGCCCAGGAGGAGGCGGCGGCGAGTCACGTTCCCGGGCGAAGGTGGGCGAAGACCGTGGAGGTGCTTCTCGACGGCCGACCGGTGATATGCGCTGTGCCTGCCACGCGTCGACTGGATCTCGACAAGTTGCGCGCCGCGGCTGGCGCTTCCTCGGCCACCCTGGCGAGCGAGGGGGAACTGGCCGACCTGTTTCCCGATTGCGACCTCGGGGCGATGCCTCCGTTCGGGAATCTCTACGGGCAGACGACTTTCGTAGACGAGGAGCTGCGCGAGTCCGAGCGCATCGCGTTTCATGCCGGAGACCACCGATCCGCCGTGGAGATGGCGTACTCGGAGTTCGAACGGCTCGTGCAGCCCGTTCCGGGAGAATTCTCGGCGCCGCTCAGGGATCGAGTCTGAGCCACTCGGCCCGGATCGCTCACTCGGGACCGCGGCGGATCCAGGGCGTCCGGGCGTCCGCATCCGAGACAGTGGTTCCCGGATGCGCACAACGCGGTTCCGGTCGATCGCATGGGCTGGTTGACGTAAGGTAATGTGTCATGGCAGGTTAGCTGGGTCGTAGCCGGTGGCATGAACCCTGCCACTAGCTGTTGACGGATTCCGTGAGCCGGGACTGGACGCAGCGTCCGGCACCGCCCTTCAGGCTCTTCACGCTGGAGGGCGGCATTCACGATGCCGGGCACCCGACGACCGAGAGATAGAAGATGACGAGGTTCCTGCAGGACGTGAGATTCGGGATGCGATTCCTCATCAAGCACCCGGGATTTCTCGCTGTAACCGTCCTCACTCTCGCGATCGGCATCGGTGCGAACACTGCCGTCTTCAGCGTGATCAACAGCGTGCTCCTTCGCCCGCTACCCTACGCCGAGCCGGACCGACTGGTCATGCTGCGCCACCATATCGGAAGTCTCGGGTGGTCAGACGCCCCGATTCCGCCGCCGGACGTCGTCGACTATCGGACCCGCATGCCGTCACTCGAGTCGGTAGCGGTCACCGACCGCACGTTCGAGCAGAACCTGACCGGTCCCGGTGGGCCCGAGGTGGTTCGCGTCGCTACGGTCTCTGCGAACTTCTTCGACGTGCTCGGAATCGAAGCAGCCCGCGGCCGGACGTTTCGAGCCGAAGACGGCTTCGAGGGCAAGGCGAAGAAACAGGCGCCGGCCGTGATTCTGAGCCACCGACTGTGGAATCGGCGCTTCGGGGCGGAGCCAGGAATCGTCGGCGACACGGTGATTCTCAACGGCTTCGAGAGCCGGGTCATTGGTGTGCTGCCGATGGGGTTCGAACTCCTGCTTCCCGTGAATGCAGGTGTCGCTACCGATATCGATATCTGGGCCACCGACCCCGTTCCGTACTGGGAATTCCCACGGAGCAGTCCGAGCGCAAATCGTCGTGTGCTGGCCCGTCTGGCCCCGGGTGCGACGCTGGCCGATGTCCGACGCGAGGCCGAGACCCTCGGTGAGTGGCAGCGGGCCACGTTCGACTACCATCGAGACGGTGACATCTCGATCATGGTCAAGCCGTTGCACGAGGACATCGTGGCCCATGTACGTCCGGCCTTGATCGCCCTGTTCGCCGCCGTGCTTCTCGTCCTGCTGATCGCCTGCGCGAACACGGCGAACCTGCTGCTCGTGCAGGCCGGGGCGCGCGAGAAGGAGATCGCCATTCGTGCGGCCGTCGGAGGTGGCCGGCGTCGAATCGTGCGACAGTTCCTCACGGAGGCCTTTCTGCTGGCTGCGATCGGAGGGCTCGCGGGCCTGTTGCTCGCGCGCTGGGCCATAGATCTGCTTCTGGCGGTTCAGCCAAGCGGTCTTCCGAGGCTGAGCGAAGTGCCGATCGATGCTTCCGTGCTGCTGTTTACATTCGCCGCCACCGTGATTTCGGCACTCGCGTTCGGGGTCGTGCCGGCTCTGAATGCCTCTCGACCCGACCTCAACTCGTGCCTGAAGGACCGGGGGGCCTGTGCCTCCAACCCGGGCCAGCGACGGCTCCGGCACGGAATCGTGATCGGTGAAGTGGCCCTGGCCATGGTACTGCTGGTCGGAGCAGGACTGCTGTTCCGCAGCGTCCAGTCGCTCCAGGCGGTGGATCTCGGATTCGAACCCGATGGCGTACTCACCTATCGGGTCTCGTTGCCTCCGATTCGGTACACCGAGGTCGAAGACCGAGCACGGGCGCTCGACAAGATCGAACGAGAGATCGAATCGCTGCCGGGTGTGAAGGCGGTGGGGTCGACCCAGGTCCTTCCCCTCGGGGGGCAGTTCTGGACCTCGCCCTACGAGGTGGAACTGTCCGCACCCGGCGCCTCCCGGGCCGGCGAGGCCGACTACCGCTACGTGACACCCGGGTTCTTCGAGGCCTTCGGTGCTCGGCTGCTCGCCGGAAGGTGGTTCGAGCCGGCGGACGAGCTGAAGATGCGCGACGTGGTTGTGATAGACCGGGCGCTGGCCACCCGGTCCTGGCCCGGTGAAGATGCCATCGGCCGGGAGATCGAAGCGGAAACGCTCTTCGGCACGCGCCAGTCGTGGAAGGTCGTCGGCGTCGTCGATAACGTGATTTCCGAGGGGCCTGCGGTTGAGGGTCGCGAGACGATCTACTTCCCGTACAGTTCCCAGGGGGCGTTCTTCACGGTCACGACCATCGTCCGCAGCGAGGGTGAGCCGAAGAAGCTCGCGGGTCCGATTCGGAAGCTCGTGGCCGGCTTCGACCCGGACCTCCCGGTGTCGGGTGTCCGGACGATGGAAAGTTACGTCGCCGATGCCACGGCAGCCGAGCGCTTCACCTCGATTCTGATCGCGGTATTCGCGGGAATCGCGCTGCTCCTCGCCGGAATCGGACTCTACGGCGTGGTCTCGGCGATCGCGCGGCAGCGCACGCGTGAGATCGGCGTGATGATGGCGTTCGGTGCAGGCCGGCCGCAGATCCTGTCCCGGGTCGTGCGCAGGGGGCTGATCCTGGCGCTCGTGGGGCTGTTGATCGGCTCGCTCGCAGCGGTCGCTCTGACCCGACTGCTGGCCAGCAACGTCGCGGGAATCCCGGAGAGTGATCCAATCACCTATCTGGCCGTCGGCGCACTTCTGCTGATCGTGACTCTCCTGGCGAGTCTCGTACCTGCATCGCGGGCCGCGCGTACCGATCCGATCGAAGCCCTGCGCTACGAGTAGCCGTGCCGGATCCTGAAGGGGCGGTTCCGGTACAGAAGCGCCGGACGTCCTATCTCTGCTGATCTGGAACGGAGGCGGCATGCATCGTCACGCCCATTCGTCGGGAACGAGCCCACAGGCGGTTCGATGGTGAGCAGGGATCGGGAGTCCCGAGGAGGCGTCCTCATCACGGGGGCATCGGCGGGTATCGGCCTGGAGCTGGCCCGACGCGCGGCGGCTGACGGCTGGGACCTCGCGCTGACGGCACGGAATCTCGCGGCGCTCGAGGTAGTGGCCGGCGACGTTGGACAGAAGCATGGCGTGCGGACCGTGGTGGTTCCGGCCGACCTGGCGGATCTCACGGGTCCGGCCCGGGTGCAGGAAGAACTTCACCGGGCGGACTTCGCCGTCGATTTCCTGGTCAACAATGCGGGATTCGGGACCTGGGGACCGTTCGTCGAGCAATCGCTCGAGAGCCAGCTCTCCATGCTGCAGGTAAACGCAGTGGCGCTCACCGAACTCACGCATCGCTTTCTCGCGGGAATGCGGGAGCGTGGGAGGGGGCGAATCCTCAACGTGGCTTCGACCGCGGCATTCCAGCCCGGGCCCGACATGGCGGTCTACTTCGCCAGCAAGGCGTACGTCCTGCACTTCTCCGAGGCGCTCGCCCACGAGCTTCGCGGCACGGGCATCACGGTTACGACCCTCTGCCCCGGACCGACCGAAACCGAATTTCAGGACCGGGCGGGGATGACGGATACCCGCGTGGGAGCCAACCCGCTGATGATGGATGTGGGACCGGTCGCCGAAGCGGGGTATCAGGCCGCCATGGTCGGCAGATCGATCGCGGTACCCGGAGTTGCGAATCGCGTCGGATCGCTGCTGCCCCGATTCATTCCCCGGCGACTGGTGCGAGCGGCCACGGCGTTCATCAACTCGCCGCGCTGAGGCGCGCCCGCCGCTGAGGCGCGCCTCGCGATGCTCGGCCGGAGGGTCAAGCAGAGGGTTTCAGCGTCCGTCCCAGCCAGTCGAAGAAGATCCGGTGCCAGAGAACGCCGTTCTGTGGTGAGAGAATCCAGTGCCCTTCATCCGGATAATAAAGCAGCCGTGCGTCCAGTCCTTTGAGCCTGGCGGCGGTAAAAGCCTGCATCCCTTCGGTGACCGGGACCCGGAAGTCCTTCTGACCGTGGATGATGAGAATCGGCGTATCCCAGTTCTGCACGAACTTGTGCGGCGAGTACAGGTCGTAGCTTCTCGGCCGAGGGGACTCCCAGTACGGCCCGCCGAGATCGAAGTTCACGAAGAACAGCTCCTCGGTCGCCCCGTACATCGACTCCAGGTTGAACACCCCCGCGTGCGCGACGAAGGTCTTGAAGCGTCGTTCGTGATTTCCGGCCAGCCAGAAGACCGAGTAGCCGCCGAAACTGGCGCCGATCGCTCCCAGCCTGTCCTCGTCGGCCCACGGCTCGGCTGCCACGTCATCGATCGCTCGCAGCAGGTCATCCATCGCTCCGCCGCCCCAGTCTTCCGAGATCTCTTCCTCCCATTCCTGCCCGAAACCCGAGGTGCCTCGACGATTCGGGGCCACTACCACGTACCCGTTGGCGGCCATCAACTGAAAATTCCACCGATAGGAGAAGGACTGGCTCATGGGCCCCTGCGGACCGCCCTTGGCGTACAGCAGGACCGGCCAGCGGCGTGAGGGGTCGAAGTCCGGGGGGTAGATCACCCAGGTCAGGATCTCCTTGCCGTCCTTCGCCGTCACGATCCTCTCCTCCACCTCTCCGAGCGACATTCCCGCCAGGAGGGCGGTGTTCTCGTCGGTGAGGGCCACGGCCTCGCCGGTCGACGGATCCACGCGATAGATGTCCACCGGCGCCGACATCGAGCGTCGGGTCGCGAGGAGTACCGTTTCGCCTCCGTGCCTGGCCGTCGCAACGGAGGTGTAGTCGTGGACGCCTGTCGTGACCTGACGCACGCCGTCACCCGACCCGCTCGCCTCGAAGATCTGCACCGTGCCACGGGTGGGGCCCGTAACCCAGACGGCCGATCCATCAGGCGACCATACGGGCCCGTCGAGGTCGTCTCCGTAGCCGTTCGAGAGCTCCAGCCACTCGCCGGTCTCGATCTCCATCGAGATGAGCCGGTTGCGGTCGGCCTCGTATCCGTCCCGGCGCATGCTGAGCCAGGCGACCCGGCTCCCATCCGGTGAGAACACCGGCTGAAGATCGTAGCCCTCCCAACCGGCGGTGAGATTCACGGTGGTCCCGCTTCCGAGATCGACGAGAAACAGATCGGAATTGGTGCTGACCGCGTAGTCCACCCCGGACACCTTCTTTGCCGTGTAGATGATCCGGCTCCCGTCGGGGCTCCAGGCGATCTGCTCGCCGCCTCCGAACGGCGCGAGCGGCGTGTCGAACCGCTCACCCGGCATCAGGTCGCGCGGCTCGCCGATGCTGCCGTCCGCGTAGGTCGCGACGAAGAGATGACTGTAGTCGTAGTCGTGCCACGAGTCCCAATGCCTGTACATCAGATCATCGGCGATCCTCGCCTCGGCCATCGGAAGGTCCGGGTACAACTCGTTAGGCGTCGGATCGAGCTTCACGCGAGCGGTGAAGGACACGCGACTGCCATCTGGAGAATACTGGAAGTTCGAGATGCCGCCCGGCACGGCTGTGACCTGCCTCATGCCGCTGCCATCGGGTCGAATCTCGTGCCACTGGCGGCCGTCGTCGGTCGAAGCGAGGTAGCCGATCCATGCACCGTCGGGCCGCCATGCGACCCCACTCTCGGACTCCTCGGTGTCGGTGAGGCGGACGGCCGGGCCGCCTGCCACCGGTCGAAGCCAGAGGTCCGTATTGCCCCGATTGGCCTCCACGTCGTAGCCGCGCACGCCGTATACGAAGCTCGTGCCGTCCGGCGAAACTGACGGGCTCGAGATCCGTTGGAGCTCCCACAGGCGTTCCGGGGTCATTACGTCTTGCCCTGAGAGAAGCCCTGCCGGTACGACAGTAAGCAGGGCGGTCGCCACCAGGCCCCGCACCACCGATCGCTGCCCATGATTCATTCTGAGTGCCTCCCGTGATTGGCTGGATCAGCGGATGCTCGCCGCCGGGCCCGGCCGGGGCAAGATGCGCCGCAGCAGACCTGGATCGGGACCAGCACCCCGGCTGCGCTCGACAGGTTGCCCCAACCTCGTCCGAGCGGCAGAATCGGGCCAGATGTAATGCGCTCGTCCGGCCCCAGCATTCAGGAGACGGAACCGAAATGCGACCGCGCACTTGTCTTCCCGCCCTGCTCGTCGGAGTGATGATGACCAACACCGCTGCGGAGACAGCCGCCCAGGAACCGCCGCGCCCCAGAGCGAATCCCGTCGAGCTCGAGAATCACGGGGTGACCCGGATCGACGAGTACTACTGGCTCAGGAACCGCGAGGACCCGGCGGTGATCGCTCACCTCGAGGCGGAGAACGCCTGGACCCGATCGAAGCTGGCCGGTACGGAGGAGCTGCAGGAGAGAATCTACGAGGAGATCACCGGGCGGATCCCGCAACAGGACGCGTCGGCGCCCGTGCGACTGCGCGGCTGGTGGTATCAAGTCCGCTACGAGGAGGAACAGGAATACCCGGTTCACGTCCGCATGAAGGGTTCGCCCGACGCCCCGGCCGAGCTGCTGCTGGACGGAAACGTCCGGGCCGAAGGTCACGATTTCTATTCGGCTTCCGTCGGACCCCGAGGCGTCACGGACGACGGTCGGTATCTGGCGGTCGCGGAGGATACGGTCGGTCGCCGGATGTACACGATCCGATTCCGCGACCTCGAGTCCGGACTCTGGCTGCCGGACGAGATTCCATCGACGACATCGAATTTCGCGTGGGCGGCGGATTCCCGCACGTTGTTCTACGTGAAGCAGGATCCGGAGACCCTGCGCTGGGACCGCGTATACCGGCACCGGCTCGGCAGTGATCCGGCGGAGGACGTCCTCGTGTTCGAGGAGTCGGACGAGACATTCTCGTGCTGGGTGGGTCGTTCCAAGTCCGGTCGCTACCTGTGGATCGGTTCGTCCCAGACGCTCGCGACCGAGATCCGATTCCTGGATGCATTTCAGCCGGATGGCGAATTCCGGGTAATCCTCCCGAGGCAACGGGATCACGAGTATTCCGTCGAGCACGACGGAGACGCCTGGTTGCTCCGAACGAACCTCGAAGCCGAGAACTTCCGCCTGGTGCGGGCGCCCATTGATGACCCGCGACCGGAGAACTGGAGCGAGATCATACCCGGCCGCGAGGAGGTCCTGCTGGAAGACTTCGAACTGGTCCGCGATGCGATCGCGGTCCAGGAGCGGCGCGATGGACTGGTGAAGCTGAGGATGCTGGACAGATCCGGGTCGCTCGACCACGAGATCGTCCTCGACGACGAGACGTACGTCGCCTGGCTCGGGACGAACCTCGAGCCGGATTCGCGCGTTCTGCGGTACGGCTATTCGTCACTTACGACCCCCACTTCGCAGTACGACTACGACCTGGACACGCGGACGCGAGTTCTGGTGAAACGGACCGAGGTAGTCGGAGGGTACGATTCGAGCCACTACGCCTCCAGGCGAATCCGGGCTCCGGCCCGGGATGGCGAGATGGTGCCGGTCTCTATCGTCTACAACCGGGAACTCGGTGACGACCTGTCCGAACGACCGTTGCTCCTGTACGGATACGGATCGTACGGCGCCAGCATGGATGCCTGGTTCGACGCGACACGACTCAGTCTCCTCGACCGGGGATTCGTCTACGCGATCGCGCACATCCGGGGCGGGGAAGAGCTCGGCAGACGCTGGTACGAGGAAGGAAAGCTGCTCCGGAAGAAGAACACCTTCAACGACTTCATCGACAGTGCCGAGCACCTCGTCTCCTCCGGCTTCGCTGCCCCGGATCGGCTGTTCGCGATGGGCGGGAGTGCAGGCGGTCTGCTCGTCGGAGCCGTTCTGAACCAGCGCCCCGAACTCTGGAAGGGGGCGATCGCCGCCGTACCCTTCGTCGACGTGGTGACGACGATGCTCGATCCCTCGATACCGTTGACGACATCGGAGTACGACGAGTGGGGCAATCCGGAGGATCCCGAGTATTTTGAGTACATGCTCTCCTATTCCCCCTACGACAACGTCAAGGAGACGGAGTATCCGGCTCTGCTCGTCACGACCGGCCTTCACGACTCCCAGGTCCAGTACTGGGAGCCGGCGAAGTGGGTAGCCCGGCTCCGCGACCGGGCGACGGGCGACGAACCGATCCTGCTGCACGTGAACATGGATGCGGGTCATGGCGGGAAGTCGGGACGCTTCCGGCGTTTTCGCGAGACCGCCCTCATGTACGCATTCCTGCTGACCGTGGCGGCAGAGACTTCCTGAGCGCTGGCACTTCACGAGGCGTCGTGACAAACTGACGGAGCGCACGACAGTGTGTCCCATTCTGTCGCTCCGATGTGACAGGATTGCGCGTATGGCGGTCGGCATGACGATTGCCCCCTGATGTCCGGGAGGCGCGATGCACGAACTGAGTCTGGCGATGGACGTATGCAGGATTACCGAGGAGAACGTCGGGAGATCGGCACTCGATCGAGTTCGGGAAGTCGGCCTCGAGGTGGGAGACCGTTCAGGCGTCGAATTCGGCACCTTCCAGTTCTGCCTGGAGAGTCTGCTCTCGGCCCCCCCGTTCCGGGAGGCCAGGGCTCGCATCGAGCGCACCCCGGGGGATGAGCTCCGGGTTACCTACGTGGAGGTTGAAGATGGCGATCCGCCGGATTGAGGTGCGGGAAAAGGTCATGGCCCGGAACGACGAACTGGCGGCCGAAGTGCGAACGCGGCTCGCCGAGTCCGGCGTACCGTGCTTCAACCTCGTTTCGTCGCCCGGCTCGGGAAAGACGGCGCTTCTGGAGAGGACCCTGATGGAACTGGGCGATCAGCTGCGAATCGCCGTCGTGACGGGGGACGTCCAGACGGAGAACGATGCGGAGCGGCTCGCGAAACACACCGACCGACTCGTTCAGGCGGTGGTCACCAACGGCGCATGCCACATGGACGCGCGTCAGATCCTGGCCGCGCTGGAGCAGGTGGACCTGGCTGAGACCGACCTCCTGATCGTAGAAAACGTAGGAAACCTCGTCTGCCCGGCGAGCTGGGATCTGGGCGAGACCGCGAAGATCGTGATCTTCTCGGTCACCGAGGGGGAGGACAAGCCGCTCAAGTATCCACGCATGTTCGAGCGCTCCGCCCACGCCGTACTCAGCAAGGTCGACCTGCTCCCGTACCTGCCGTTCGATCCGGAACGGGCGCTCGGGTACGCTCGCCAGGTGAACCCGGAGCTGGAGTTCTTCGTAACCTCGTCGCTCACCGGAGAGGGAATGGAGGAGTGGTACGGATTCCTCCGGAGTCAGGCACGCCGCGGCGACGGAGTCCCCGCTTGAAAGGTGGGATGCGAGCGGACGGAGCCCGTGGCGCACCGCCTGCCCGTGAGCGCCCGTACGACCCGGTCCTGACGGAGAGCCGACGCTTTCACATCTCGGGGGTGGTACAGGGCGTCGGGTTCCGGCCCTTCATTCACCGCCTCGCGATCCGCCACGGTCTCGCCGGTTCGGTTCGCAACGAATCGGGCGAGGTCTTCATCGAGGTCGAGGGTTCCGCGGAATCGCTGGACCGGTTCGGCGAGTCGATCCGGCTCGAGGCGCCCCCACTGGCACGGATCGAGAGCTGCGAGTGGGAGCCGATCACGACCGCGGGCCGATCCGGCTTCGAGGTGCTGGACAGCCGGGCGACACCCACCGGACGGCTCCCCGTCTCGCCGGATGTATCGATCTGCGATGCCTGCAGGTCGGAGCTCCTGGATCCGACCGATCGGCGCTTCGCCTATCCCTTCATCACCTGCACCGACTGCGGGCCGAGGTACACGGTCATCGAAGCGATGCCTTACGATCGGGAGCGCACGAGCATGCGGGTATTTCCGCAATGCGCTGCCTGCCGCTCGGAATACGAGGACCCCGATGACCGGCGCTTCCATTCGGAGACGAATTCCTGTCACGAGTGCGGGCCGACCGTAAGACTCCTCGATCCGGACGGGCCGAGCTTCGAACCGGGCCTCGACGCGACCATGTCTCCCGCGGAGGCGATTTCGGGCGCGGCCAGGCTTCTGAGGGAAGGCGCGATAGTGGCCGTGCGCGGGCTGGGGGGATTCCACCTGGCGGTGGATGCACGCTCCGAGACGGCCGTCGCCAGGCTTCGGCAACGGAAGGGCCGTTGGGAGAAGCCGCTGGCGGTGATGGCCTTCGACCTCGAGTCAGCCCGGCGGATCGCTGCCCTCGGGTCGAAGGAAGAATCGCTGCTGACGTCGCGCGAACGACCGATCCTTCTGAGCCGCGCCCGCTCCGATTCGGGGCTCGCGCCATCGGTATCGCCGGGCCTCGACACCGTGGGCCTGATGCTCGCGTATACGCCCCTCCATCTGCTCCTGCTGCGCGAGGCGGGCGGGCCGCTGGTGATGACGAGCGGGAACGCCAGCGAGCTGCCGATCGCGACGGCCAACGAAGAAGCGCTGCTGTCGCTGTCCGGTATCGCCGACGCGTTCCTGGTGCACGATCGTGAAATCGTGTCCCGATATGATGACTCCGTGGTCCGGGTGATCGGTGGCGTACCTGCGTTTCTGCGTCGGGCGCGCGGGTACGCACCGCTTCCGGTCACGCTCCCGCTGGTCGCGGCCGAACCGGTGCTCGCCGTCGGGCCCCATCTCAAGAACACGTTTGCGCTCGTGGCCGGGGAGACGGCGTTCGTCTCTCAGCACATAGGGGACCTGGAGAACCTCGAGACTCTCGAGCATTTCCACGCATCCCTCAGAAGATTCCGGGAGCTGTTCCGGATCGAGCCGCGAGTCATAGCCTGCGACGCGCATCCCGGCTATCTGTCGACACGGGTAGCGGAGGAGCTGGCCGTCGAGCTCGGCGAATCCGGCTCGGCTGGCCTGCCGATCGTCAGAGTCCAGCACCACCATGCGCACATCGCCGCCGTGGCGGCCGAGCACGGAATCACCGAGCCCATCGTCGGGGTGGCGTACGACGGCACGGGCTACGGAACGGACGGGCACAGCTGGGGGGCGGAGATCCTGGTCGCCGACTTGAGGGACTTCCGTCGGGTCGCCCGCCTCAGTTACGCTCCGATGCCGGGTGGTGATCTCGCCGCGCGACGACCGTGGAGAGCGGCCCTGGGCTATCGGACCCTGATTCGAGGAGAAGACGAGGCGTTTGCCGAGGCCTTCGCCGACATTCCCGAAGCCGAGCTGCAGCTGGTGGACCGGCAGGCGCGACGCGGCGTGAACTCCCCACTGGCCTCGTCCATGGGCCGGCTGTTCGACGCGGCAGCCGCCGTTCTCGGGCTGCGGGCGGTCGCAACGTTCGAAGGGCAGGCGGCGATGGAGCTCGAATCCCTGGGCGCGAGCGGGCTCGGATATGGTTCGGAACCGGGCCCGGATCTTGGTCGAGCGATTCGGAAACGTGCAGCACGAGCGGGAGTGCCGACGCTGCCATTTCCGCAGCGCGAGGGAGACGATCTGGATCCGACGCTGCTGGTGATGGATCCGGGCCCGCTGCTGGTGGGGCTGGGCCGCTCCTTCGCGAACGGCGCGGCACCGGAACTGCTCGCGGCCGCATTTCACCTCGCCGTTGCCGACCGCACGGTGGAGACGGTGTGGCGCGTCGCCGAGGAGGAAGGTCTCGGAATCGTAGCGCTCGGAGGGGGGACGTTCCAGAACGCGCTTCTCACGCCCCTGATCCGGGATGGGCTGCGCGACAGGGGCCTGCGGGTCCTGGTACCGGAAACGCTTGGACCGAACGACGGATCGATCAGCTACGGGCAGGCGGCGGTGGCCGTCTCGAGCGACCACGCGAAGGGGAGGTAGAGGATGTGTCTCGGGATTCCGGGGAAGATCGTCGAGATGTACGGGACCGAGGGTCTGCCGATGGGTGTCGTCGACTTCGGTGGCGTTCGGCGTGAGGTGTGCCTCGCGTACGTGGCCGACGAGGTGAAACCAGGCGACTACGCGATCGTTCACGTCGGCTTCGCGATCTCGCTGGTGGACGAGGAGGAGGCGCTCCGCACCTACGAGGCGCTGAAGGAGCTGGACCAGCTGGATGAAATCGAGTGGATGTCGGAGATCGGCTCGGGCCGTCCGCCGGGTCCTGCGGAGACTCCGGAAGGATGAAGTACCTGAGCGAGTATCGCGACCCTGAGCTCGCCCGTTCGCTGGTCGATCGGATTCGGGCCGAGTCCTCCCGTAGCTGGACGCTGATGGAAGTCTGCGGAGGGCAGACCCATACGATCGTCAAGCAGGGAATCCCCGAGGTGCTGGGCGATAGCGTCGAGCTGATCCATGGGCCCGGTTGCCCGGTATGCGTGACCCCCCTGGAGCAGATCGACCGGGCTCTTTACCTCGCAGAACGGCCGGAGGTGATCTTCACTTCGTTCGGCGACATGCTCCGCGTGCCCGGCAGCGAATGCGACCTGTTTCAGGTCCGCGCGCGCGGAGGAGAGGTCCGGGTCGTCTACTCCCCCCTCGATGCCCTCGAGCTGGCCCGTGCGAATCCCGACCGCGAGATCGTCTTCTTCGCGGTCGGCTTCGAGACGACCGCTCCGGCCAACGCGATGGCCGTCTGGCGAGCCCGGGAGCTCGACGTCCCGAACTTCAGCGTCCTGGTTTCACACGTGACGGTGCCGCCGGCGATGACCGCGATCCTGGAGTCGCCCGACAACCGGGTGGAAGGATTCCTGGCCGCGGGTCACGTATGTACGGTGATGGGCTGGGAGGAATACGAGCCTCTTGCGAGTGCGCATCGGGTGCCGATCGTGGTTACCGGATTCGAGCCGGTCGACATCCTGGAAGGCATCTGGATGGCGGTCCGACAGCTCGAGGAAGGTCGCAGCGAGGTGGAGAACCAGTATGCTCGTTCTGTCCGCCGCGATGGCAATCGTCCGGCGAGGGAGATCGTGAGCAGAGTATTTCAGCTCGTGGACAGGCAGTGGCGGGGGATCGGAGAGATTCCGGCGAGCGGACTCGGGCTGCGCCCGGAATTCGCACCGTGGGATGCCGAGAAGAAGTTCGAATTGGGCGGAATCCGGGCCACCGAGCCGGAAGAGTGCAGAGCGGGTGACGTGCTTCGGGGGCGCATCAAGCCGGTGGAATGTGCGGCGTTCGGAGGCGCCTGTACGCCTGAGACACCACTCGGCGCTCCGATGGTATCGTCGGAGGGGGCGTGCGCGGCCTACTGGGCCTACGCCCGCTACCGCGGCACGGATTCGGCTCCGGGCGCGGCGAGCCGGGAGGGGGCCGCAAGCGGGACCCCGGGGGCTCCATGACGGATCCGCGTGAACAAGGCAATGCACCGAAGACGCCGTCGGCCGGCTCCGTGGCTGCCGCGGGCCTGAGTTGCCCGGTTCCGGCTGCCGCGGGCGATCGGGTGCTTCTGGGTCACGGGTCCGGGGGGAAGCTCTCGGCGAGGCTCATCCGCGACCGGTTTCTGCCACGGTTCTCCAATCCGGCTCTCGCCCCGCTCGGAGATGGTGCGATCGTACCTCTCGGAGATGAACGATTCGTGATCTCGACCGATACGTTCGTGGTCAGCCCCCTGGAATTCCCCGGAGGCGATATCGGCCTCCTGGCCGTGCACGGGACCCTCAACGACGTCGCGATGATGGGGGCCGAAGCCGTCTGCCTGAGCAGCGGATTCGTTCTCGAGGAGGGACTCCCGCTGGAAGTTCTGGATCGAGTTCTGGACTCGATGGCGTGGGCAGCAGGCGAGGCCGGCGTCCCGCTCGTCACGGGCGACACCAAGGTCGTGGAACGTGGAAAGGCGGATGGACTCTACGTGAACACGACCGGCATCGGCAGATTACGGGAGGGATTCGAACCGGCTCCCGATCGGGCCGAGCCGGGGGATGTGATCCTGGTCAGCGGAGCGATCGGCCGTCACGGTATCGCCGTCATGTCGGTTCGTGAGGGCCTCGGGTTCGAGGTCGAGGTCGAGAGCGACACCGCGCACCTGGGTCCGCTCGTCGCAGGGCTCAGCGTCGCCTGTGGAG
Organism: Gemmatimonadota bacterium; assembly: GCA_023554245.1. Lineage (GTDB taxonomy): Bacteria > Gemmatimonadota > Gemmatimonadetes > Palauibacterales > Palauibacteraceae > Carthagonibacter > Carthagonibacter metallireducens. The sequence continues at coordinate 21,376 of JAMJQL010000118.1, read as the reverse complement.
ATGCGGTACGCGTCCTCAGAGACCCGACGCGCGGGGGTGTCGCCAGCGCGCTCAACGAGATCGCGGCGGCGTCCGGTGTGCACATTGCGCTGGACGGAGCGGCACTGCCCGTCCCGGTGCCGGTCCATGCCGCGTGCGAGGTCCTCGGCCTCGATCCCCTCTACGTGGCGAACGAGGGAATCCTCGTGGCAGTCGTGCGGCCCGATTCGGAGGAGTCGGCCCTGCGAGCGCTTCGCGGCCACCCGACCGGAGCCGGCGCTCGAAAGATCGGCGTCGTGGAATCCGGACCGGCCGGGATGGTGAGCTTGAAGACCGGACTGGGCGGTAGCCGCGTGGTGGACATGCTTCCGGGCGATCAGCTACCCAGGATCTGCTGATCGGATCAGTTCTGACCGATCCAGTCGATGCGAATCGTGGTGGCGGCGAGTCCGAGTCCGCTCACTGAAGCCGTTATGTCGATGTCGTAGCTTCCCTCCGGGCAGTCAGCGAGGTCCACGGCCGACATGTCCACCAGAAAGTCGATCTGCGAAGATGCACCGGGCGCCAGGTTGGCCAACGAACCGGGCGTGACACGGGTGTCCATGTCCGGGCAGACCTGTCCGGAGATCTCTCCGATACCGATGCCGAGCGCGGAGCCGATCAGGATGGGTCCGAGGGCGACGGAGCCTTCGTTCGTGAGGACGGCGCTCGATTCCCGGGCCAGCTCGAGGTCGACGAATCCCGGCCGGAACTCCAGGTCTCCGAACTGCGGACCCGTTGGATCGTCGTCGGAACAGCCAGCGACGAAACCCGAAACGACGACCGCGAGAAGCCCTGCGCAGCGCCCGAGTTTTGATTGCATGCTTCGTCTCTTTCGAATCTTCGGTGATCTCCGGGTTGCCCGGGGAAGCTCCAGCTGTCCACGGAGAAGTCGTACCCCGCCGGGCGGGATCGGCTCCGCCGTCCGCAGCGCGGCCCGGGGCGCACGCTGCAAGACCCGTTTCGCGTACGCGATCCGGTTGACGAAAGCGGCGCAAACAGGCAGTTTGACAAGCTATCGATGAGTTGGCAACCAGGCGCTCGAGTGTCCGTGCTGCGAGCCGTGAGCTGGAGATTGAGAGATGAAGACCGGGATTCACCCAGAATATACGCCGACGAAGATCACCTGTGCCTGCGGCCGGGTCACGGAGACCTTCGCAACGGTCGAAGAGTTGCACGTCGAGATCTGCTCGCACTGCCACCCCTTCTTCACGGGTCGTCAGAAACTGGTCGACACCGCCGGGCGGGTCGAGCGATTCAGGCGGAAGTACTCTGCGGCGACCGCGGAAGCCGAGGTCGAGGAATCCGTCGCCACCGAGCAGGCCGAAGAGGAGGCCGAGGCGGCGTCGGAGGAGGAGACGGCCTCGCCCGAGTGAATCGATCCGTTGCGTCGGCTTCGCCCCGAGGCCGGCCGGCACGGGACGTCGGCCGTAGAGTGACCCCGTGACCGATCCTTCCCCCCGCTCGCTCGAGACCCGTGTCGAACAGCTCCTCCGGCGTCACGAGGAGTTGGGCACGCTCCTGGCGGACCCGGCCGTTCTCGACGACCAGCAACGACTTCGGGACACGGCTCGAGAGCATTCCGAACTGGCCGGCGTGGTGGATTCCGGTCGTCGATACCTCAGGCTGTCCGACCAGCTCCGGCAGGCTCGTGAGCTGGCCTCCGGCCCCGATCAGGGTCTGGCCGAGCTCGCCGAGGCCGAGATCATGGAGCTGGAAGAGGAACGGGCCCGGCTCGAGACCGAGCTGGAACGCCTCCTCGTACCGAAGGACCCCCTGGACGACCGACCCGCCGTGGTCGAGATCCGCGCGGGAACTGGCGGTGACGAGGCGGGTCTGTTCGCGGCGGACCTGTATCGGATGTACACGCGGTTCGCTGACGGGAGGGGTTGGAAGATCGAGGAGATCTCCACCAGCGAGGGAGTGCTCGGCGGCTTGAAGGAGGTCGTGTTCGTGGTGCGGGGGAAGGATGCCTACGGCCACCTGCGGTACGAGTCGGGCGTCCACCGGGTGCAGAGGGTGCCGGTGACCGAAAGCTCCGGAAGGATTCACACTTCGGCCGCCAGCGTTGCCGTGCTCCCCGAAGCCGAAGAGGTAGACGTTCACATCGATCCGGCCGACCTGAAAATCGACGTGTTTCGCTCCTCCGGCCCCGGCGGACAATCGGTGAACACGACCGATTCCGCCGTGCGCATCACGCATCGGCCCACCGGGCTGGTGGTCAGCTGCCAGGACGAGAAATCACAGCACAAGAACAAGGCCCGGGCGCTGAACGTCCTCAGGAGCAGGCTGCTCGACATGCGAGTTGCGGAGCAGGAGGCGGATCGGGCGCGAGAGCGGCGCCTGCAGGTGGGAACCGGCGATCGGTCCGCGAAGATCCGAACCTACAACTTCCCTCAGAATCGTCTGACGGATCATCGCATCGGGCTGACCTTGCATCGTCTCGACAGCGTGCTGGAGGGAGACCTCGAGGACGTGGTGGGCGAGCTGCGTGCCGCCGGGTTCCGCGAGCGCCTCGAGCACCAGGGCGAGTGAACGCAGTGCGCGAACGGTGACGCAGGATCCTGCCGGTGGGTTGACGGTTGCAGGCGCTTCCCGACACGCAGTCGACAAGCTGAGGAAGGCGGGCGTGGAAAACGCCGCGCGCGAGTCCGAGAGGCTTCTCTGTCTGCTCCTCGACATCCCCCGCGTCTCGCTGATTCTCGATCCTGACCGACGACTCGACGCAGGATCGTGCCTGAGACTCGATGCGCTTCTAGACCGGCGCATCTGCGGAGAGCCGCTCCAGCACATCGAGGGCACGGTGGAGTTCCGGGAAGTCGTGATCGGGTCGGATCGACGGGCTCTGATCCCGCGCCCGGAAACCGAACAACTGGTCGAGCTGATCACTCGCTGGGCGAGAGAGCGGCCGGGCGCCGGGAAAGCGTCCCGCGACCGCGCGGCGGCCGCACCTCCGATCGGCACGGTACTGGACGTGGGTACGGGCTCGGGAGTCATCGCGCTCTCACTTCTATCGGAAGGTACGGCGGCCCGGGCGATCGGCATCGACATTTCCCGCGATGCGCTGGCGCTGGCGCGGGACAATCGGCGTCTGGCAGGTATGGAGGGCAGACTCGAACTCCTGGCGTGCGATGTGGATCCGCTTCGGAGCTTTGCCGCACGCCCCGCCTTCGACGTGATCGTATCCAATCCCCCTTACGTCCGGACCGCCGAACTGGACCGTCTTCCGACAGAGGTCCGGGACCACGATCCTCACGCGGCGCTCGATGGCGGTACCGACGGGCTGGCAGTCATTCGACGGATCGCGGCGGGGGCCAGGGAGCGTCTGTTCTCAGGAGGCGGGCTCTTCCTCGAGATCGGAGCCGAGCAGGCCGAATCGGTCGTGTCGATCCTCGAGAGATCGGGGCCCTGGCGTTCGGTCTCGGTCCGGCGTGATCTGGCCGGACGAGACCGATTCGTGGCGGCCGAGTGCTGACCCGGCCTTCGGTCGCGTCTTACGAGGGCCGGCATTATACTTCCCGGTCTCCAGAGGGGCGCATGCCGACGGTCGCAGTACGGTGGCCGGGCGATCCCCCCGTACTCTCGCAGTGGTGAGTCCATGCAACCGAACGAGCGCGAACGGATATTCGAGAAGGCCGGCGAAGTCGGTCGACTTCTCGCCCAGACCCCCGAGTTCACGTATCTGAAGGCCGCGCACCGCGAGATCGCGGACGATCGTGAATCGAACGAGATGCTGACCAAGATGCGGGAGTTGCAGGAGAAGATCGTCGATCACTTCAACCGGGAAGAGGAGCCGCCACCTGAGCTCGAGACCGAGCTCGCGGCGCTCACCGAGCAGATGCAGGCGAGCTCCCGATACCAGTCGTTGATCGCCACCCAGGCCAACTTCGACAAGCTGATGGACCGGGTGAACCAGGCGATCGGCGAGGGGATCCGGGCGGGCGAACAGAGCGGGATCATCGTTCCCTGACCGGCTGATGGAAGATATCCGAAAGACCGTAGAAAAGGGCCTGCGCAGGGCCGTAGAGCCCATCATGGCGACGCTGACCCGCTGGCGCGTGCATCCGAACACGCTGAGCACGATCGGCTTCCTGATTACCTGCTCATCCGGGTTCTTCTTTCATTCGCACCACGTCCGGACTGCCGGGATCCTGATTCTTCTCGGCGGGATCTTCGATCTCTTCGATGGCACTGTCGCTCGCAGGACCGGTCTCGCCTCTCCATTCGGAGCCTTCTACGACTCCACGCTCGATCGTCTCTCCGAGATTGCGGTCTACCTGGGCCTGCTGTCACTCTACAACGACTATCGCCTCGAGCTCGGGGATGTCGGCACGATCTACGCGATCATGCTGGCGATGGCGGGCTCGCTGATGATCAGCTACACGCGGGCCCGGGCGGAGGCGCTCGGTATCCACTGCACCGTAGGCTTGATGCAGCGCGCCGAACGGGTGATCCTGATCGGGCTCGCGGCACTCGCCTTCGGCGAGGACGGCAACGGAATCGTCCTCAAGGTAGTGATTTACGTGCTTGCGGTGCTCACGAATCTCACCGTGATCCAGAGGATCTGGTGGGTATGGAGAAATACGCGACCCGAGGGGGTCGCCGTCGGAAAGGCCGTGCCGAAGAAGGACGATTGACCAGTACGGTAGCCACGATCGCTTGAGCCATTCTCGAACCGGGAACGAACCAGACATGAGTAACGAAGGACAGGGCCGGGACATCCAGCCGGCCGACGGCACGCTCGGAATCCTCCTCGTCGGGCTCGGGGCGGTTTCGACGACGACCATCGCAGGTGTCGAATCGATCCGGAGGGGGCTCACGAAGCCGATCGGATCGTTGACGCAGATGGCGACGATCCGACTCGGAAAGAGGACCGAACACCGCTCTCCCCTGATCAAGGATGTCGTGCCCCTCGCCGACCTGAACGACGTGGTGTTCGGTGCCTGGGACCCGATATCGGATGACGCCTACGACTCGGCCCGGAATTGCGGCGTCCTGCGACCGGAAGATCTGGAGCCGGTGGCCGACTTCCTGAAGTCGATCAAGCCGATGCCGGCCGTGTTCGACAAGGCGTATGTCAAGAAACTGGACGGTTCGAACGTCAAGCAGGGCAAGAACAAGTACGACCTCGGCGAACAACTGAGAGCCGACATCAGGGAGTTCAAGGAGAAGAACGGCTGCGATCGGCTCAGCATGGTCTGGGCGGCTTCGACCGAGGTGTTCATGAAGCCGAGCGCCGTGCACGACAGCCTGGAGTCGTTCGAGCAGGCGATGCGGGACGATGATCCGGCGATCGCGCCCTCGATGATCTACGCGTGGGCCGCCCTGTCGGAAGGCGTTCCATTCGCCAACGGCGCTCCGAACCTGACGGTTGACATTCCCGCCATGGTCGAGCTCGCGAAGCGGAACGGAGTTCCGATCGCGGGGAAGGACTTCAAGACCGGCCAGACGCTGATGAAGACGATCATCGCGCCGGGATTGAAGACGAGGATGCTCGGTCTCAACGGGTGGTTCTCGACGAACATTCTCGGCAACCGGGACGGAGAGGTTCTGGACGACCCCGAAAGCTTCAAGACGAAGGAAGAGTCGAAGCTCGGAGCCCTGGAGTACATCCTGCAGCCCGAGATGTACCCGGACCTCTATTCACATATGTACCACAAGGTGCGGATCAATTACTACCCGCCGCGTGGAGACAACAAGGAGGGCTGGGACAACATCGACATCTTCGGCTGGATGGGATATCCCATGCAGATCAAGATCGACTTCCTCTGCCGTGACTCCATTCTGGCAGCTCCGATCGTACTCGACCTGGCACTGTTCATGGACCTCGCTCGACGAGCGGGCATGTCAGGGATCCAGGAATGGCTCTCCTTCTATCTGAAGGCGCCCCAGGTAGCCGAGGGACTCTATCCGGAGCACGACATCTTCATTCAGCACATGAAGCTGAAGAACACCCTCCGCTGGCTCGCCGGGGAAGACCAGATCACGCATCTCGGTGTCGAGTACTACGACTGACGGTCGGGCCGGCCTCTTTCTCGTCTTCGAGGGGGTCGAAGGGGCCGGCAAGACCACTCACCTCCGGAGACTGTCCCGGCGTCTCGATCGTCAGGGAATCGCACACATCGTGGTGCGTGAACCGGGCGGTACCAGGGCAGGCGAGAGGATTCGCGACATCGTCCTGGATCCCGGATCGGAGTTGTTTCCCGAGACCGAGCTCCTGCTGCTTCTCGCCGCGCGGGCAGAATTCGTGCGCCGCGTGGTGGGACCGGCTCTGGAGCGTGGAGAGCTGGTGCTCGGCGACAGGTACGAGCTCTCGACCCTGGCCTACCAGGGCGCTGCGCGGGGAATAGGCATCGAGACCGCCCGTGAGGTCAACGACTTCGCGACGGATGGTCTCCGGCCGGACGGGACTGTGCTCCTTCGCATCGCCCCCGAGTCGGGACGCGGACGCAAGACCGAGGCGGCCGACCGAATGGAGCGTGAATCCGAGGCCTTCCACGATTCCGTGGCAGAGGCCTACGACTTGCTGTCGAGAACCGAGCCCGGTGTGATCGTCATCGACTCCGATGACTCTCCGGATGTGGTTCACCGACGGATCTGGACCAGCCTGTCGGAACGTTGGCCGGACCGATTTCCTCCCGGCGAGGAACGCGAATGAGGAACCATGCCCGCACCGGTGAGTTTCAGAAGTCGGGGCCGTGAGCGAAGGGCAGGGAGCGTGGACGATGCAGGAGGCGGGATGAGACGGAGCAGGAAGCGGATGATCACGATGGTGGCGGTAGCCGCCACAGTCGTGGTGAGCGGGGGGTGGGTGGTTCAGGAGACGGGCTTCGGGCCGGAAATCGGCCGAGGCATCTTCGAGGCCGTGCGCCTCAACGTGGCCCGTAACTACGTCGAGCCGATCGGCGGAGACGAACTGTACGACATGGCGATCGACGGACTTCTTCGGGAGCTCGGCGATCCCTACGCGGCCTTCATTCGTCCCGAGGACCAGCGCAGCGCCCTTCTCACCAACAATTACGGCGGGGTGGGAATGCGGATCATCGCCCACGACGACGGGATCGTGGTGCTGGAGGTCCTTCCGAACAGTCCGTCGTCCCGCCTCGACATGCGGCGCCTCGATCTGATCACGGCCGTGGACGGCCGGTCGACGGCCGGGTGGACGCAGGAGGAGGCGATCGATGCTCTACGCGGTCCCTCCGGCGAGTCGGTCCAGGTGACGGTCCGCCGGGCAGGTGAACCCGTGGCCCTGGAACGCTCCATCCTTCGTGATGACGTTCACATTCTCGCTGTCGAGTCACTCCTGCTGAGCGACGGAGTCGGCTACGCGAGGCTGGCGACATTCAGCCAGGCGTCGCGTCGGGAGCTGGAAGCAGCGGTCACCGACCTGATTGCAGCCGGGGCCACTTCGCTCATTCTCGATTTTCGCTGGAACCAGGGCGGGATTCTCAGGGAGGCCGTGGAGATCGCGGACCTGTTCCTCGATCGCGGTGAATCTGTCGTGGACACGAGGGCCCGCGATCCGCGGGACAGCCAGAGTTTCGCCGCCCCCGGCGCCGACCGGTACCCGGGTCTTCCCATCGTCGTGCTGGTCAATGGATGGTCCGCAAGCGCCTCGGAGATCGTGGCCGGCGCCCTGCAGGATCACGATCGGGCGCTCGTGCTGGGGACGCGGACCTTCGGCAAGGGAGTGATGCAGAGCGTCTTTCAGCTGGACGGGGGCAACTACCTGCGGCTCACGACCGGCACGTGGTTCACTCCCAGCGGCCGCTCGATCCACCGGAAGCGGGACGACGAAGGGTCGCACAGTTTCGGCCTCGGCTCGGAGGACTTCGACGCCGCCGTCGCGGAGGCCGTCGGCTGGGGTGGCATCGAGCCGCCAGGCGGCGTTTCAGGGACACCTGGCGACACGACTGACGTACCCATGTACCGCACCGATGCGGGTCGTCCCGTGTACGGTGGCGGTGGAATCGTACCCGACGTGATCGTCTACGCTGACACCAGCACCCTGCGCGAAAGGGAGCTCAGCGAGCGCTTGCGCGAGGAGGACGTGCGGCTGCCGGACCTGGCGTTGCGCTACGCGATCGGACTGGCTCTCGTGGGTGACCTTCCCGAGCTGGACGATGCAGTGACCCCCTCCGTGCGACAGGGATTCGACCGCTACGTCGAGTCCGCCTCGGATGGTACGATCGATGCGAGCGATCTGGATCTTGCTCGTGATCCGATCGACGGCCTGCTGGCGCGGGAGATCGCCAGGGTATCCGGAGGCGAAGTCGCGAGCTTGAGAGTGGCGGTCGAGCGCAGCGCCGAGGTCCGTGAGGCGCGGAACCTGTTGTCTCAGTCATCGACGCCTGAAGCGCTGCTGGCTCTCGGAGCGGCTGCCGGGGACTTCACCGGGATTGAGGGAGAGGGAAGATGACGAGGAAGACCGCGGGGGTTCCGGCACTGGTGATCGCGTTTCTCGCGGTGCTCGCAGGTGGCTGGATGGTCCAGCAGGGGGCGAGCGCGCAGGAGGCTTTCACCAGCAATGCGCGCTTGCTGAATGAGGTGCAGCGGCTGGTCGCCGAGCGATACGTAGAGCCTATCGATCCATCGGAGCTCAACCGGATGGCGATCGACGGGATGATGAACGAACTCGGAGACCCCTACTCCGTGTTCATCGACTCCGAATCGGCGGACGACCTCGAACTGACGACTACCGGCAATTACGGTGGCCTCGGAATTCGCATCCAGCAGGTAGGCGACTGGATCACGGTGATGGGAATCCTGCCCGGCACGCCAGCCGAACGTCAGGGGTTGATGACCGGTGACTGGATCGTGGAAGTAGAAGGGAAGTCGGCGCGCGGGTGGACGGATGAGGAGGCGGTGAGGAGACTCCGAGGGCCGAAGGGCGAACCGGTTGAGATCTCGGTCATGCGGCCCGGCGTGCCCGAGCCGATCACCTTGCGGATCGTCAGAGACGAGATCCACGTGGAGCCTGTGGTGGCCTACATGCTCGAGCCGGGGATCGGGTTCGTGCGCCTCGAGACTTTCAGTCAGAATGCTCGAGACGAGATCGATCAGGCGATCCGCGAATTGATCGAGCTTGGCGCAGCGGGGCTGGTCTTCGACCTCCGCGACAACCCCGGAGGCTTGCTCGACGAGGGAGTCGCTGTCAGTGATCTGTTCCTGACCGAGGGATCCGGGATCGTCGAGACCCGCTCGCGAATCGACGATCAGAATTACACCTTCCGCGCGGTTACGGGGGATCAGTATCCGGACCTTCCGATCGTCGCCCTGGTCAACGGGTACAGCGCGAGCGCCTCGGAGATCGTTGCGGGCGCTCTGCAGGACCATGATCGAGCACTGATCCTGGGTACGCCGACGTTCGGAAAGGGATCGGTGCAGACGCTGTACAAGCTGCCCGAGGGTCACCATCTGAAGCTGACTACCGCCGGTTGGTACACGCCGAGCGGACGCTCGATCAGTCGACCCCACGACCTGCAGGGGGCCCTGGCAGCCGAAGTCGAGGTGGAGGTCCCGGCGGAGGCAGGCGCCGCGGAAGCGGGAGCCGATTCGACCGCGAACACCTATTACACGTCAGCCGGTCGGGTCGTTCACGGGGGTGGTGGGATCACTCCTGACCTGACGGTCGTCGATTCTCTGACTGACCGCGAGCAGGAATTCGCCGAGGCGCTCGGGCGGGGCTCCTTCTCGCTGAACCAACTCGCGGTGCGTTTCGCCGCCGCCTGGAATTCGGATCACCCCGGCCTGCGTCCCGATTTCGAAGTCAGCCCCGAGATGCGTGACGAATTCTACCGCCTGCTTCGCTCCGAGGACGTTGAGATCGATCCGGATCTGTACTCGGATGTGCAGCCGCTCGTGGACCGATTCCTGGCCGCACAACTGGCGAACTCGGCGTTCGGGGAAGCGGAACGGCTCAGGCGAGCTCAGGCAGGAAACCCCCAGGTTGCTCGAGCCGTGGAGCTTCTGAGAGATGCGTCGACGACGGAAGACCTCTTTTCGGCGGCAGGGACCGACTTCCCGGGAGCGGGCGGGGAAGCCGTTCCTGGAGTTGCGGCAGCGCCCGCGTACTGACCGGTCCCGAACTTTACGAGAGGTGCCGTCGGCCAGGTTCTCCCGCCCGACTCCGGCAGAAATAAAGAGCGGGCCCCACCGGGGCCCGCTCTTCGTCCATCACCCGATCTCTCGATCGGAGCCTGATTCGCGCGGGATCGTCAGACCCGGACGCGCTCCTTCAGGCCCTTCCCGGCGCGGAAGGAGACGCTCTTACGCGCGGCGATGGTGATCTCCTGGCCGGTCTGCGGATTGCGGCCCTTACGCTCTTTCGTCTGACGCGTCTTGAAGGTCCCGAAACCCGTGATCGTGAAGTCGCGTCCCGCATCCAGCTCAATCGCGATGATCCCTTCGCCCGGCTTGGTGGAGAAGACGGCGTCGATGACTTCCATCGCCTTTGCCTTGGAGATGTCGGTCTTGCCAGCGAGCTTCTCCGCAAAATCCTGCTTCGTCACGTTCGTCTCCTTTGAGATGGTGATGGAACCGCGTCGAACTTCGATTGGCGCCATTATGAGCCATCGGTCTATGGTTCGCAAGGCGTGGAGAGCGCGTTTGGGCTGACGGGACGCGGCGTTTCATCATTTCTACCCCGCGGCGTGGGCATCTCGAGAACGGCCCGCTCTCCGGATTCGCCTCGATAGCTGGAGCGCGGCCGGCGCACATTATCGTTTCGGACGCGGCTGCCGGGCGGCGGAAGTCGCGCACCGGCAGTCAGTTGACGCTGCGCGGTCAGAGCGGGAGATTATCGAGTCCCATACACCGAACCTGGAGATGTACCGCCATGACCGGAAATTCGAGGTTTCTTCTTCCGCTTTCGCTACTGGCCTTCGCGCTGGCCTGCAACGACGCCCCGGAAGGCGGCATGGATTCCGGCGCGGCGGCGACGGCCGATGCGCCGAAGCCGGTCGAGCTCTCGGATTCGCAGTCCGGGGCGATGGTGCTCGCGCCGACGCAGCTCGCCGCGCGGCTGGAGGAGGGAACGGCACCGGTCCTTCTCGATGTTCGTAGCGCCGAGGAATTCGCCGCCGGCCACATCCCGGGTGCCATCAACGTTCCGTACGACGAGGTTCCCGCTCGTCTGGCCGAGATCGTCGAACACCGTGATGCCGAGCTGGTCGTGTACTGTCGGACCGGACGCCGCGCGAAGATCGCCGAGGCCGCGCTCCGTGAGGCGGGATTCCGTCAGGTCGCAGACCTCGACGGCCACATGACCGAGTGGACGGCGGCAGGGTATCCCGTGACCGATCCACAGCCCTGCTGCTGATCGAACCAGGACCGGGCGCCGGACGATGACCGGGCCGGCGACTCGATCCGATTTGCTGCGGGCAGCCCCCGTGCTCGCCATCGCTGCCCTCGGAACGTCGTCTGGAGCCGTCCTCGTGCGACTGGCGGAGTCGCCCGCTCCGGTGACAGCCTTCTGGCGTCTCGCGTTTTCGGTTCTCGCCCTGGCCCCGCTGGTGTTCCTGGGAGGGGGCTGGCGCGCCTGGTTCTCGCTCGATCGCGTCGAGTGGCTGTTAATCGTGCTTTCCGGGCTCTGCCTGGCGACGCACTTCCTGGCCTGGTTCCGGTCACTCGACTACACGAGCGTGGCCAGTTCGACCGTGCTCGTGAGCTCCCATCCGCTCTTCGTCGGTCTGCTCTCGGCCCTGCTCCTGGGCGAGTCCCCTTCGCGCCGTGAATGGGGGGGGCTCGTTCTCGCGGTCGCGGGTGCGCTGATCATCGGCTGGGGCGACTTTCGAGCGGGAACGGACCCCCTGCGCGGCGACCTTCTCGCCCTGCTCGCGGCCGGTCTCGGCGCCCTCTATTTCGTCATCGGACGGAGACTCCGTGCCAGTCTCGATCTTCTCCCTTACGTGGTTCCGGTCTACGCCATCGCCGCGATCGTCTGTCTCGGCCGGGCCAGCGCCGGAGGAATGGAGATCACCGGCTGGCCCGCCGGGACCTGGTGGGCTCTCATCGGGCTGGCGGTAGGGCCGACCTTGCTCGGTCATACCGGCTTCAACTGGGCTTTGCGCCATGTCCGAGCCTATGTTGTAAGCGTCATTCTCCTGTTCGAACCGCTTGGCGCGACGCTTCTCGCGGTTCTCGTGCTCGGACGGACCGAGATCCCCGGCTCGAACACGTTGATCGGTGGTGCGGCGATCCTGACCGGTGTCTGGTTGTCGATCAGGGCGAGGACCGCGGTGGAAGCACCGCCGCGGCCCGCCGCGGAGGACGGAGGCGCGGGATGAGTGCGATCACACTGGCGGTCGAGGTGACGCGGGGGCAGTCCGTCGAGTCGGTGCACCGGGCGGTGGGCGTGGTGTGCAGCGGAACCGAGGGCGCCGAGTCGTGCGTCGGGGATCCCATCCTTCTCACCTTCTGGCGATCGGCCATGAAGCCGTTCCAGACCCTTCCGCTCATCGAGGATGGCGTTGTCGAGGCATTCGACTTCGGTATGGAGGAGATCGCTCTCGCGTGTGCATCGCACGGAGGCACCGACGCGCACGTGGAAGTCGTCGGGCGGATGCTGGGCGCGCTTCGCATCGACAGCGAGGCGTTGCATTGCGGCGCGCAGGCGCCATTCGACCCCGATTCCGCATTCCGGCTCCGATGTGCGGGTCGCGAGCCGGGACGGATTCACAACAATTGCTCGGGAAAGCACGCCGGCATGCTGGCGCTGGCCCGTCACCATGGTTGGGACGCCGACGGATACTGGCGTCTGGACCACCCGGTACAGGGCCGGATCCTTACGGCGTTGAAGCCGTGGATGGACATCGACCCGGAGGCTCACGAATGGGCACTCGACGGCTGCGGGGTTCCGACTCCGAGGCTTCCACTGCGCGAAATGGCGAGGGCCTATGCGCGATTGGTCAGCAGCGCGAGGGACGGACGGCCTGACGCCGCAGCCGTTGTCAGAGCGATGACGGAACGACCCGATCTCACCTCGTCGCCCGGTCGGGCTCCGCTGGTCCTGATGGAAGCGACGGATGGGCGTCTGCTGGCGAAGGAAGGTGCCGAGGGGGTGCTCTGCCTGGCTTCGATCGAGGACGACTGGGGCATGGCGGTCAAGGTCGAGGATGGAGGGCTGCGCGCCGTCGGACCCGCCGTGGTGGCGGTCCTCGAGGAGGCCGACATGATTACGAAGAGCGAGAGTCGTGCGCTGGAGGCCCTGCAGGATTACCCGATCAGGAATACTCTGGGCGCCGAAGTCGGGCGAGTCCGCGCCCGCGTCACGGCCAGCGAAGGTATCCCGGGGCGGACAGGGGGGTCGGAGCGGGCCGCGGGGGGCGGGGAGCAGGGTCCGTGAGTGGAGAGGCCCCGTTGCACCTCGAGCCCGAGCTGGAGCTGCTCATCGAGGTTTCGGCGTGTCTCGCAGCGCGGGACGTGCGGTGTCTCGATTCGGCGCTGACCCGGGCAGTGGAAACGTGCAAGCCGGTGGAGGTGGAGGAGGTGCTGCTGCAGAGCCACCTGTTCCTCGGATACCCGGCGGCGCTGACGGCGCTCGCCAGGTGGCGGTCGATCGCGTCCATGCCCGCGGCCGACCTGGACGACCTCCGCAGTCCCGAGCGAGTGGACGCATGGACCCACCGCGGCGAGCGGGTCTGCGAACGGGTGTACGGCCGGGCCTACGAGAAGTTGAGATCCAACGTGGCGCGGATACACCCTGCAATGGACCGCTGGATGGTCACGGAAGGCTACGGCAAGGTGCTCGGACGACCGGGGCTCGACCTGCGCGCCCGCGAGCTCTGCATCGTGGCTATGCTGGCAGTCGGCGGCTGGGAGCCACAACTCCACTCCCACCTTCGCGGCGCTCTGCATGCGGGGGCCCGACCGGAGGCGGTCGAGGCGGCGCTCGAGACGGGCCTCCGATTCGCCGGGAAGGAAACGATTCCGTCGGCCCGGGCCCTCTGGCGGCGGGTCGCCCATGCGCATGGAAGCGAGGCTCCCGGTGTTCGTTGATCTGGCGAAGATAAGGGTGAAAGGGGGCGCCGGAGGCGCTGGGGCCGTGGCGTTTCGCCGGGAATCGGGTGTGCCCAAGGGGGGACCCTCGGGTGGAAACGGGGGGAAGGGCGGGGATGTGATCCTGGTGGCCGACCCCGCGCTCGATACGCTGCTCGACTACAGCTACCGCGAGAATTACGCGGCAGGCCGGGCCGGACATGGCGAAGGCAGCAACCGCACCGGCAAGAGCGGCGAGGATCTCAGGCTCCCGGTTCCGCTCGGCACCGTCGTTCGCGATGCCGACAGCGGCGAGAGAATCGGCGAACTGCTCGCGGCCGGGCAGGAACTCACCGTGGCGCGTGGAGGGAAGGGGGGGCGCGGCAACGCCTCCTACGCGACTTCGACACACCAGGCGCCGAGGGAATGGCAGCCGGGGGAGTGGGGCGAAGAGCGCAGGATCGAGCTGGAGCTGAAGCTCATAGCGGATGTCGGGCTGGTCGGCGAGCCGAACGCCGGCAAGTCGACCCTTCTCGCCTCCGTCTCGGCCGCGAGACCGAAGGTGGCCGAATACCCGTTCACGACCCTGCAGCCGAACCTGGGCGTGGTCGGCCTCTCCGGGGGGCGCTCCTTCGTGATCGCCGATATTCCGGGAATCATCGAGGGCGCGGCCGAGGGAAAAGGGCTCGGGACCCGATTCCTCAGGCACATAGAGCGGACTCGAACGCTGCTGCTCCTCGTGCCGCTCGACGCACCGGATCCGCAGGCGACCTACGACCTTCTGCGAGCCGAGCTGGTCGAGCACGACGCGACCCTCGAGAGGATCCCGCACGCCGTGATGCTCTCGAAGTCCGACCTCGTTCCCGAAGGCGATCCCGTGCCCTCGATCGAGGCTCCTGAGGCGTGGGGCGTGTATGTGGCGTCCTCGGTGACACGGTCGGGGATTCCCGAACTGGTCGAGGGACTGTGGAAAGAGGTGGACCGGGTTCGAAAGCTCGAGTCCGACGGAGCGGGTGGCGAAGGAGGAAATGATACGGACGCTTTCCCCGAACTCGAGGAGTGGCGGCCCTGACGCGCACTCCGGAGTCCGCCCTCCGAACTTCCGGCGAACGGGTGCTCCCGTCTCCGTCGCTCGACATGGAGAGCCGGGCCGCCGTCGTGCTCGATGCCGTGCCGGGTCTCGGCCCGCGTGCCTTCCTTTCCCTGATCGAAGCGCACGGAACGGCTACGGCAGTACTCGAGGCAGCGAGGCGACGCGACCTCCCCGGGAATCTGTCGCCGAAGTTGCGGGAGGGTCTGATCCTGGCCGCTCGAGAGGAGCCGGGGTTGAGGGACCTGGCGTTGCCGGACGGCGGTTCAGTGGTCGCATACACTTCGCCGTGCTATCCGGCCGGCCTGCGACGCCTGGCGCGACCACCCCTCGCGCTTTTCGTCCTCGGTCCGCTCGACCCCGATCAGTCACGAACCATCACGATCGTCGGCACGCGCGCGGCCACGGAATACGGTCGGCGCACCGCGCATCGACTGGCGGGAGAGCTGGCGGATACCGGCTGGCGGGTCGCAAGCGGCATCGCCAGGGGAATCGATGCCGCCGCACACAGGGGTGCTCTCGAAGCCGGCGGAGAGACGGTGGGTGTCCCGGGGTGCGGATTCGATCACGTTTATCCGGCTGCACACCGCGGTCTCTATCGGGAGCTGGCCCGACGCGGCCTGCTTCTGAGCGAGCACCGACCGTCCGTTCGACCGGCCAGAGGCCTGTTTCCAAGGCGTAACCGGATACTCGCCGGCCTGGCCCGGGCCGTGGTCGTAGTGCAAGCAGGTGAGCGAAGTGGCGCGCTGATCACCGTGGCTCGGGCGCAGGAAATCGATGTCGAGGTCATGGCCGTGCCGGGCCCGGTAGACCTGCCGGCGAGTCGGGGCGTCAACGAGCTCCTCCGCGACGGGGCCGGCGTAGCCACCAGCGCCGCGGACATTCTGTCGATGCTCGGCGAGGAGAGCGGGACCTACACCGGGTCGACTCGCGCTGCGCTGCCCGGGTCGGGCTGGGACGCCGACGGTCCGGAGGGGCAGCTCCGCTCCTTGCTCCGGTCCGAGGCGCTGCACGCCGACGATATCGCGGCCCGCACCGGTCTCGGGATTTCTCAGACCCTGTCCCTGCTCGGACGTCTCAGCCTCGAGGGCCGTGTGCGTGCCATGCCGGGCGGCCGTTACGTAGCGGCCGACTGACGCGATGTCGACGAAGGAGGAAGCGCCCGGGCTGGCCCTCTACGTGCACGTGCCGTTCTGTGCCCGCAGGTGCCATTACTGCGATTTCGCCGTTACCCGGTCTCCGGATCCGCCGGTAGACGAGTGGCTGGCCTCGATCGATGCCGATCTCTCGGAGTGGCGGCGGGAACTCTGCGGGACCGACCTGCCAGCGCTCGACACGATCTTCGTCGGCGGCGGGACACCCACATTGCTGGGAGCGAGGGGGATGGAGTCGCTCGGCGACTGCCTCGCCCGCCATTTCCGCTGGGACGAGGAGACGATCGAATGGTCCGCGGAGGCCAACCCCAATTCGCTGACGGCCGACACGGCGATCGCGTGGAGAGGGATCGGAGTCAACCGCCTCAGCCTGGGCGTGCAGTCCTTCGACGACCGGGCGCTGCAATGGCTTGGACGGCTGCACGATGGTCGGGAAGCATGCGAGGCGGTCGAGCGCGCGCTCACGGCGGGATTCGATAATCTCAGTCTGGATCTGATCTTCGGTCTTCCGCAGGAGATCGAGCGGTCGTGGCAGGCGGATCTGCACAAGGCGCTCGAGCTTGGCGTCGTGCACCTGAGCACCTACGGACTTACCGCGGAGCCTGAAACTCCGCTCGGCCGGAACGTGGCACACGGCCGTGTGGCACTGGCCGGACAGGAGCAGTACGTAGAAGAGTATCTCCTTGGGGTAAATTTACTTGGCAGTCATCACTTCACCCATTATGAAGTTTCGAATTTCGCTCGCTCGGGCTACGAATGCCGGCACAACTGGCACTACTGGATCGGGACGGAGTACCTTGGCGTCGGTCCGTCGGCCCACAGTTACATCCGGGGACAGCGGACCTGGAACGTCAGGGACTGGCAGGCGTATCGAGCGGCGGCCCTCGCGGGCGAAACCGTTCGAGAAGGCCGCGAGCTTCCGTCGGGGGAGCAGCGGCGCATGGAGGCGCTGTGGCTCGGCCTGCGAACGCGGCGGGGGATCGATCTCGACAGGTTTGGCATATCGGAGGCGATCGTCGCCGGGTGGATCTCTGACGGCCGGGCGATCCGGCAAGGAGCGCGAGTGAAACTCACCCCGCACGGATGGTTGGTGCTGGACGACATGGTTGCCGAGCTGGCAGCGCGAACGACAGAGGACGAATGACGGTGAGCGGCCCGAAGAGCACGAGCAGCATGAAGCCCGGCGATCGTGAGGCACTGAGCGATCGCGAGAAGCAGGTGCTGCAGGCAGTGGTCGACGCATACATCGACTCGGCCGAGCCTGCTGGCTCGCGGCGAATCGTCCGTCAATTCGAGCTCGGGGTCTCGCCGGCCACCGTGCGCAACACGATGGCGGATCTCGAGTCCAAGGGCTTCCTGACACATCCGCACACGTCGGCGGGTCGGATGCCCACGGACCTCGCGTACCGTTACTACGTGGACGAGTTGATGGGTCCGCGGAACCTGACGCCGGGCCAGCGCGCCCGTCTCGAACAGGAACTGGTGGGCAACTCGCCGCCCAACGAGCTCCAGTCGCTGGTCCAGCGAGCCGCCACCGTGCTTGGACTGTTGACCGGGGAACTGGGTCTCTCGGTGGGCCCGCTGCTGGCCGAGGCCGTTCTGCAGAGGCTGGATCTGGTGCCGGTTCATGCTGAGAAAGCCTTGCTGGTCCTCACCCTCGAATCAGGTGTGGTGCGCACGGTGTACGTGGACCTGCCCACGGCTTTGCCCGCCGAGAGCTTGAGCGCGCTGGCCGCGGTCCTCAACGAACGGCTGGCCGGCGGATCCCTGCGCGAAATCCACGGCACATTGACAGAGCGGCTTCGCGACATCCAGTTGCCCGACGCGTCGGCCAGTGACTTCGTGAACATATTCGTGCAGTCGGGCCCCGAGATCTTCGAGTGGGCGCTCAGCGGTCAGGATGTGCACCTCGGCTCGCTGTCTGTGCTCGCCGACCAGCCCGAATTCAACAGCGGTGACCGGCTCCGGGCCCTGATGGAGCTCGCCGAGAGGCGGGAACTCCTGGCCTCGGTGCTGCACCAGAGGGGGACGACCGACGGACCTCAGATCACGATCGGAGCCGAGCACGGGGCGCCCGAGCTCGCGGGGCTCACGATCGTGACAGCCGCTTACTCCGTCGGACAGCTGGCCGGCGTGGTGGGAGTGATCGGGCCGACCCGCATGCCGTACGAGAAGATCGTCGCCGTGGTGGATACGACCTCCTCGCTGGTTTCGAGCCTGTTGGACGAATGACGATCGGGGATCGGTGCATCAAGTCGAGGAATCGATAACCGTTGTGCCCGGTCCGGGCGACCGGATCCGGTTGCGGCCCTGCAACGAAGAGAGCGGATGACGGACTATTACGAGCGGCTCGGGGTGTCTCGAGACGCGGATGGCAACGAGATCAAGAAGGCGTACCGGCGCCTCGCGATGGATTCGCATCCGGATCGCAACAACTCGCCTGATGCCGAGGACCGGTTTCGAGAGGTTACCGAGGCCTACGAAGTCCTCAGAGATCCAGAGAAGCGAGCGCTGTACGACCGGTACGGCGAAGCCGGGGTCAAGCGTGGGGCCGGCGGCGGGCCGGGATTCGGAGGCTTCGATTTCTCGGATGCTTTCGAAGTGTTCATGCGGGAATTCGGAGGCATGTCGGGCCTTGGCGACCTGTTCGGTGGCCGTGGCAGGCCCTCCCGCGGACCCCGACGTGGTAGCGACCTCCGAATGCGGTTGTCCGTCTCTCTCGAGGAAGCGGCTCGCGGCGCGCAGCGAAGTGTCAAGGTCAAGGTCCTCGATCCGTGCGATTCCTGCGAAGGAACGGGTGCCGAGGCCGGTACCCGTCCGGAGCGGTGTTCCACCTGTGGCGGTGCCGGCCAGGTGCGGCAGGTCCAGCGTTCCATGCTCGGGCAGTTCGTCAGCGTCCGCCCGTGTCCGGCATGCAACGGCGCCGGTGAGACGATCTCGTCGCCGTGCGGGCAATGCGGAGGGAACGGCCGGCGGAAGGTCGAGCGGATGATCGAGCTGGAGATACCGGCCGGTGTTTCGACCGACGACTATCTGAAGCTGAGCGGAAAGGGTAACGCCGGGGCCTCGGGCGGTCCCCGTGGCGACATCCTGGTCCTGGTGGATGTCGAGTCAGATCCGGCCTTCGAACGCCATGGCGACGATCTGGTCACCAATCTTGCCGTGACGATGAGCCAGGCGGCGCTGGGCGATGAAGTGGAGGTCGCCACGATCATCGACGGTGCGGCCCGCCTGAAGGTCCCGGCGGGCATCCAGAGCGGACAGGCGCTGAGACTCCGCGGTAAGGGGATGCCCCGGCTGCGCGAGAGCGGCAGGGGCGACCACATCGTGCGGGTGCTGGTCTGGACTCCGACACAGCTGTCGAAGGACGAGAAGGAGCTGTTCGAGAAGCTCCGGGCGGTCGAGAGCCCGGCACCCGAGCCGGACCTGGAAGAGCCGGGATTCTGGGAACGAGTCAAACGCGCGTTCACGGCCTGAAACCAGGCCGGACCGACCCCGAGCCGGGAGGCGAGATGGACGGAGGCGTTCGCGGACGGCCCGCCGCGGCCGAGTTCGATCCCTATTACGGTCGCTACATCGATCGTGTGGTCGCGCCGGACATTCTGGCCGCGCTCAGGAATCAGCGAGCCGAAATCGCGAGCTTCATATCGGAGCTCGACCCGACGATCGCCGACCACCGTTACGCACCGGGAAAGTGGACGATCCGACAGGTTCTCAACCACGTGTGCGACACCGAGAGGATCTTCGGGGCGCGAGCCCTCAGTGTGGCTCGAGGCGAGCGGCAGCCTCTTCCCGGGTTCGATGAGAACGCCTACGCCGATATGTCCGCCGCCGACCGCAGAGCCCTGGCCGCGCTCGGCCGCGAGCTCGATCAGTTGCGGGGCGCGACGATCGAGATGTTCGAGGCTTTCGAGGAGGATGCCTGGGGCCGAATCGGAAACGCCAATGGCTCGCCGGTCTCGGTCAGGGCGATCGCCTGGATTCTCGCGGGGCACGCGGATCACCACCTGAACGTGCTTCGAGACAGGTACCTGGAGGTGGATGAGTGAGCGGCGGGAACGGGCTGACGATCGGCGGGCATCCTGCACGCCGACTCGCGAGCTTCGCGGCCGGCCTTGGAATGGTGGTCTTCTCCTTGCTCACCATCCGGCACTTCTTCGAGGCGAACTACCCGGACTCGATCTTCGCCGGTTCGTTCTGCGACATCAGCGCCTTCTTCAACTGCGACAGTTCCGCATACTCATCCCTGTCGACCCTGTTCGATGTTCCACTGGGAGTTCCGGGACTCGTGATCGGAGCCCTGGTGATGCTCGGAGCCGTGTTTCCGTCCGAGACGTTCGAGCGCACCAACCGATTCGTGGCGCTCGTCAATGGTCTGGGCGTCGTCGCCCTGTTCCTGCTGTCGGTCTTCGTCATCGGAAGTCTCTGCCTGCTCTGCACCGGGTACTACATCGCTTCGCTCGTCAGCCTGTGGCTGTTCTGGCGCTACCCACCGGGCAGAGATGACGAGGCTGTTTCGGGACACGGTCCGTGGCTGAAACCGTCTCTGCTGCACCTCTCCGCCTTCGCGGTATTCGGTCTGGCGACTGCGTGGGGATTCGCCGAGTACCACCAGGCCCGACGCGATGCTCAGAGCGGCGGCGCCTCCGCCCGTTTCGTCCGGCAGTATTACGAGTTGCCCGAGGTGGCGTGGCCGAGCACGATCTCGCAGTACCGAACCGCGAGCGCCACGCCGGAGTTCGAGGAAGCGCCGATCCGGATCGTGGAGTACGCGGACCTGCTCTGTTCGGACTGTCGGATCCTGGACGAGCAACTGAAGCGCCTGAAGAGGGAGTTTCCCGGAAAGCTGAACGTCGCCTTCCAGTTCTTCCCGCTCGACGCCTCCTGTAACGACGTGGTCGAGAAGGACAAGCACCCCGGCGCCTGCGAGCTTTCGTACATGGCCGCGCACGAGGCGGAGTTGTTTCCCGAAGTACACAGGCGGGTGTTCGAGAACTTCGAGGCGGCGAAGCAGCCGGAGTGGCGCAGCGCTCTCGCACACGAGCTCGGTCTCGAGGGGGCGGTGAACGATTCCGTCACGCGGTCGATCGTGCACCGTCTGATCCAGACCGGGCGTGAGTACGAGCAGACATCCGAC
>JAMJQL010000117.1 GCA_023554245.1 Gemmatimonadota bacterium | reverse complement strand
GCGATGGCGATCACGCCGGCAGCCATGCTCACCAGGCCGGCGAGCGCGTACCAGAACCAGCTGCCCAGCTTGCGGCCGAACACGATCATGGAAGCGCCATCGACGATCGCGTAGGCGGCGAACAGCATCACCAGTGACCAGAGCGCCAGTCCGGGCCATACGAAGCAAGCGATTCCGAACAGGATCGCGGCGATCCCGCGTACAAGGATCCACCACCATCGCCGCGAGAGGAGATCGAGCATGAGGCCTCCTTGAAAGGGGTCGGGGCGCGATGGCCGGCAGTCACTCGGTCATCGCGGATAGGCGCTGCGCATTTTGGCGCATGATACTCATATAATCGTCAACATTGGGGGCATTTGCGCAAGGGGAGAACACGATGCTGCGGATTCCGTACTCGGATTCCAATTGCCTCCGGACCTCGGGCATCGGCTCGGCTTCCCACAGCATCAAAGTGGCCGGACGCTCCTCCTGCAGTCGCTTCAGCTCGCTCCAGGCGGCCGCCCCGGGCAGCTCATCGGGTTCGAAGTGGACGCTCCTGAGATCGAGGTCGTATCGTGCAGCCAGGTACTGGTAGACCGGGTGCGACCCGAGGATAGGCGTTCCAGCCAGAGATTCGGCCGCCTCAGAGAGCCTGGCATCCAGTTCGACGAGATCCCCCTCCAGCTCTGCAAAGGCCGAATCAAAGCGGGCCGAGGCCGCCGGTCGTGCTCGGACGAGCGCATCTCTCACCTCGCTGGCCTGGGCGACGGCGAGGGTCGGATCGAGCCAGGTCGTGAACGCGAGCGTCCCGTGCTCGTGCTCGCCTTCCGGCCCATGGGCGTGGGTAACCGTCTCCTCGGCACGGATGTAGCTTTCCGACACGGCTCGTGTCGTGTTGATGAGCTTCGATGGCGGCAGGGAGGCGCGGTCCGTCCACCCGGCGTAACCGGCTCCGTTGAGCAGTATGAGGTCCGCCCCCTGGAATTCCGAGATCTGCTCGGGCGTCGGATTCCAGTACGCCGGGTCCTCGTCGCCCGGCACGGGAAGTTCGACGTGCACTTCAGCTCCGCCGATCTGTTCCGCGAACCAGGCGAGCGGATAGTTCACGGTATACACGAGGATCGGAGCCTCCGAAACGGCGCTCCGGGTCTCGACGGCCGACTCGCTGCTTCGGTCCGCACCCGGCACTCCCTCGTTGCCGTCGCCCGCACAGCCCTGGAGCGTGAGGATCAACGCCGAACCGATCAGAAGACTCCTTCTGTGCATTTCGCGGCCTCTCGACTGAGGTGGGGACCCTGACTTCAACTCGACCTAAAGACCGGCGATCGCTCTCGCAGCGCTCGACCCATATCGGCTCGCCAGCAGGGTCAGCAGGCCGGCGATACCGATCGCCACCAACAGGACCAGGATAATCTCCGAGGCCATCAGGAATCGAATGGAACCCGGCGAACCTCCGATACGGCTCAGTGTCTCGCGCTCTCCCTGTCTCTGTCGCAGCGAGAGCAGGAATACGAGCAGCGCCGTCGCGAGCGTCGCGAGTCCCACGATCAACGCTCCAGCCAGTACGTAGCGCTCCACCGTGAACACGGTGCCGAGCAGATCGGACATCACCTCGTCC
The DNA here is from genome assembly GCA_023554245.1 of Gemmatimonadota bacterium. Classification (GTDB taxonomy): domain Bacteria; phylum Gemmatimonadota; class Gemmatimonadetes; order Palauibacterales; family Palauibacteraceae; genus Carthagonibacter; species Carthagonibacter metallireducens. The sequence continues at coordinate 24,992 of JAMJQL010000117.1, read as the reverse complement.
GGGCGTACGATCTGGACGGAGGTGCTCTCCTGGTAGCGGCCCTGAAGCAGGGCCGAGGCCTTTGCGTCGTCGGGCACCGCGATCACGGCCGTTACGGGAAAAGCACCCGGATCCCCGTGAAAATGGAAGCTGTCGATGTTCTCGGACGTGATCTCGTTGTACTGGACTACCGCGGCGTTACCGATGACTACGTTGTCTTCCCGGCTCAAGACGCCGGCCGCGGCCTCGGGGCGACTCAAGTCCTGGTGGCCATGACCCAGGCCCGCGATCACCCAGGCGGTCTTCACGTCTACGAACACCGCCTGATCATCCGGTGTGTCGGATGGTGTCAGGATCCCGGTGACCTTCATCCGCAGCGGATATACGCCCGCGATGTCGAACACGCTCTCGGGAGAGGAGATGACGTGCTCCCCCACTCCGACGTCCAGAGTGCGGGCGGCAGCGGCGCCGAGCACTGCTTCTCCGAGTGTAGCGGGAAGGCGTCCAGCGGCGACTCGCAGACCGCGGAGCGAGAAGTACTCGGGCGTCGTGCCCACGATCGGCTGATCTCGCACACGGAAACGGACGTAGAGCGGGATCGGCGTGGCCAGTCCCGTCGCGGCCACCGCATCCGCCTCCGCGAAGGACAGGGTGGTCGGCACGTCCGAACCGAAATACAGCGAGTTCAGGACGAGTTCCGTGGGACTGCCCGGCGCGCCGACCAGCAATGGTGTCGCTTCGGCCCGGGCGGTGAGCTGTTCCGAGCTCTGTCGCACGAGGACCCTGAGGCCGACTGGAATGAACAGAATCAGGCTGAGGGCCGTGACGAGCACCGCGGTCTTCCAGCGATGAAAGGCGAGGTAGCGCCAGGCGAGATAGAGCGGCCCGCTCATCTTGCCGGATCTAATTCGGAACCCGAATCGGGTCCGATTTCGTGGAAGGACCGGAAATCCACGACGGCCTCGAACCGCTCGAGAATCCCGTGATCGTGGGTGACCGAAACCAGGGTGGTGCCGGCGTCGCGGACGTAGTCGAACAGGATGTCGAGCACGGTCTCCCGGTTCAGCGGATCGAGGTTGCCGGTCGGTTCATCGGTCAGCAACAGGGGTGGATCGGTTATTACCGCCCGGCAGACGGCGACCCGCTGCCGTTCACCCTGGGAGAGTTGCCGGGGCCGTCGGCGCAGCTTGTCCGTGATTCCCACCCGGGCAGCGAGTGTCTTCGCCCTCTCTACTATCTCCGGTTGCAGCTTCAGGACCGGGTTGATGCGGTACGGGAGCAGGATGTTGTCGAGCACGGTCAGGTACTCGAGGAGCTCGAACTCCTGGAAGACGAGACCGATCTCCGTAACGCGAAATGCTCTCCTTGCCCGATCCGAGAGCTCGGTCACGAGAGTCCCGTTCGTCCGGACGGAGCCCGTGTCGGGTTCGAGGATTCCGGCGATCAGGTTGAGCAGGGTGGTCTTGCCGGACCCGCTGGGACCGATGAAGGCGGTGGTGGTCCCGGCGGCGATTTCGAGCCCTGTGATCGAGAGACCGAAATCCGAGTCCGGATAGGAGAACGCGAGATCGCGGAGCTCGATCACTGGACTTTTGCGACCAGGCTGCGAGCGCCGGAGTTCTCGAACAGCAGCGTCAATTCGACCTCCTCACCCGATACGAGCGACCTCTCGAGCCCCATGAGCATCACATGCAGGCCTCCCGGCTCCAGGCGGACCTCTGCGCCGGCTGGAATGACAATGGACTCTGCGGCCTGCATCATCGCGAGTCCATCGTCGTCGATGCGGGTCTCGTGAACCTCGACGCGGCGTGCACCTTCGAAGGTCGCTCCGATCAGTCGGTCGGGTGCTTTTCCGAGATTGCGGATGATCAGATACGCGGCGCTGTTTACCGTTCGATTCGCTGTCCCTGATACCGTTGCTTGACGGACACGAACCTGGTCGAAGCGCAGATCGGGAGCCGGAGCAGTCTCCGGTCTGCAGCCCAACAGGCCGGTGAACACGATGAGAGCGATCGCCGTGCGATTCCGCCGCCTTCGCGGGACAGGAATGTTCACCCGTGAGCTACTCCGCTTTCGATGCGTGATCAGACCGCCCCTCACGCGCCACTGCCCGTGATCAGAAGCAGACCGACGCAGGTGAATCTGCCCGTTCCGGGCGGGCTCGACCAGATGTCTGGCTGTCCCACGGTCGTCGAGCAGGACGCGGGTCGGCATCCCCTCTGCCACAGGGTCGCATTGCAGACGGTCAGGGCAGAGATTCCGCAGCGAACATCAACCCGGAGAATAGCAGATGCACCGCGCACGAGTCTCAACCGTGATCGTCCCGGCAATCCTCGCTCTCGGGCTTAGTGCCTCGCCGGCACCGGCTCAGGACCACACGGTCGCCGATCCCGTCATCCAGGCGATAACGGAGGAGGGATTGGAGCGATCGAGACTCGAGTCGATGGCCAGAGCCCTTCTCGATTCGATCGGACCACGCCTGGCCGGCACCCCGGAATACGATGCCGCGGCGGACTGGGTGGCCGGCCGGTACCGCGAGTGGGGCATCGAGGTTCGAATGGACAGTGTCGGCACCTGGCGTGGCTGGGAGCAGGGCTTCACCCACGTGGACCTGATCGCGCCGCGCCGGCGGACCCTGGAAGCGGTACCGATGGCTTACAGCCCCGGCACGGGCGGCGTCGTCGAGGGCCGCGTGGTCACGATTCCAGCTTCCCTCGCGGAAGACGAGGTCGAGTCCTGGCTGGCCGACCTCGAGGGCGCATTCGTTCTCGCCATGCCGCCCGAACCGATGTGCCGGGCCCGGCAGGAGCTGGAGGCTAACGCCCGCGAGGAGACGGTCGCGAAGATCGATTCGCTGCGCCAGGCGGAGCGGACTGCCTGGGGAGATCGTCTCGAAGCTCTCGGAAGCCGCAACCCGTGGACGGCACTGGCCCGCGTCGCCGACGCCGGGGTAGCGGGCATCGTCATGGGCTGGTGGTCCGAAGGCTGGGGCGCCAACAAGATCTTCGACGCACCGACCCGAGAGGTCCCCTCGTTCTCGCTGTCGTGCGAGGACTACGGTCTTCTGTACCGGCTGGCGGAGGACGGCAGCGCACCACGTATACGGGTGGAGATGACGGCCGAACTCAAGGGTGAAGTGCCGCACGACAACGTGATCGCAGAGATCCGAGGCTCCGATCTGCCGGACGAATACGTCGTCCTCTCCGCGCACCTCGACTCGTGGCACGCGGCCAGCGGCGCGACCGACAACGGGACCGGCACACTCATGGTGCTCGAAGCGATGCGGCTGCTCAAAGCGGCAGGCCTCACACCGAGGCGCACGATCATAGCCGGGCATTGGGCCGCCGAAGAGGTGGGGCACATTGGCTCGCGGGCCTTCACCGAAGACCACCCCGAGGTGCTCGAGGGCCTGCAGGCGACCTTCAACCAGGACAACGGAACCTGGCGAATCGAGAAGATCGAGGGACAGGGATTTCTCTACGCGGGCGAGCGGATCGCCCGGTGGATCGCACAGGTGCCTCGCGATATCGCGAGCGGGATCGAACTGGAGTTCCCCGGCACCCAGTACAGCCGCGGAAGCGACCACATCAACTTCACCTGTGCCGGCGCGCCCGGCTTCCGCCTGCAGTCGCCGTACGATGAGTACCGGCAGTACACCTGGCACACCGAGCGGGACACCTACGACAAGATCGTGTTCGACGATCTGCGGGATAACGCGATCCTGGCGGCGATCCTGGCATACGCCGCCGCCGAGGACCCGGTTCGGACACCGAGGGACCGGGCGCTGCTGCCGATCGATGAACGGACCGGCGAGCCGGGAGCGTGGCCGGAGTGCCGGCCGGCGATGCGCCGTCCCCCGGAACTGGAATAGTCCCGGGGGCAGGCCGCGGGCTCCAGATCAGGCGTCGTCCGTGTCGGAGCTCTCGTCCGCGCCTTCGACGACGCCGAAGCGGGCGCCGACACTGACCAGCAGACGCTCCACCGGCGTCAGGGTCGCCCGCTGCCGGAGAATCTCGCGCGCGAGCGCCGGCTCGTCGGTGATGATCGTGTCGACCCCGAGGCTCATCATCGAAGACATCTGCGCCGGATGATTGACGGTCCACACCTGCAGTTCCTTGCCGCTGTCATGGACCCGCTTGATGAAGCCCGGACGGGCGTTCTTCGCGTTCACGGCCAGGAAGTCGGCCTCGATCCGCGTCAGATCGCCGATCGAAACGGCGGCGAGCTGACCGACTGTCCAGTTCGGGCGCAGCGCCTTCAGCGTCTCGACGGTCGGCCGATCGAGGGACATGAGAACCACCTCGTCCGACATGCCGAGCCGTTCGACGATCTCGATGGTGCGCTCTTCCAGCCGCTGCCCGTGCCCGTAGGTCTTGAGCTCGATGTTCACCTTGATGCGGTCACGAGCGGTCAGCAGCACCTCCTCCAGTGATGCCACTCGCTCCGCTTCGAACTCGGTGCCGAACCAGGAACCGTTGTCGATCTGCGACACGTCGGCCCACGGGGTCTCCCAGATCTTCCTGGGGTCCCGCATGACCCGCATGAAGTCGGCGTCGTGGTGAACTACGACCACTCCATCGAGGGTCTCCTGCACATCGATCTCGACCCAGTCGGCGCTATCGGCGATCCCGGCACGGATCGCCGCCAGGGTGTTTTCCGGCGCTCGCCCGGAAGCTCCTCGATGCGCCGTGATCTCCACGTCGTCAGTGACGTTCACGCCCTCCAGCACGCGAAGTCCGAGGAAGAGCGCACCCGCCGGAACGGCCAGCGCCAGCAGCACCCAGGCCCAGCCCGGTACGTTGAGCGTCGCTCGACCTTCGAGAGATCCGACTTCCGACTTCACCTCCTTCGGCAGCTTCCACGGCTCGGCCCAGCCGCGATCCAGCTCGAACAGGCTCAGCGCCAGTACCACGCTGGAGATGATCGACACGATGAGGTTGCCGATGAAGGCGATGACGGAGGCGATCCCGATTCCCGTCGCTATCCGGGCGAGGTCCGTGCTTCCCTCGGGAACCAGGATTCGCCCGAACCATGCGGCTCCTCCTGTAATCAGCGCCGAAACGGCGAACGTGGCGGCGGCCCACATTCCGAAGAGCAGCAGGACCCTCAGCTTCCGGCCCTCCGTCGCTTCAACGCTGGCGGCCAGAGCACCGGCTGGCCCCTCGTTGCCGAACAGGAGCCGGGGTAGCGCGATGGCCCAGCTCAGCAGGCGACGGCCGACGAACCAGGCGAGGCCCGCGAGGGCGAGAAGGATCAGGACTGCGGCCACCCAGAATTCCGGTGGCTTCTCGGACAGGTAGTAGTTGATGTCGTGGGCCCGGAACATGACCAGGTACACCACTCCCCCGGCAAGCAGCCAGGGCGCCGCATCCACGATCAGCCGGATCATGCCGCGAACGGCCAGCGTAAAGATCGCGATGATCCGCCGGAAGGCGTGCCGCATGCCATCGGTCCAGGACACGGCCCGATCCTCCTGGATACCCGCTGCGACCGTCATGATCGCCGTATGCCCGATCAGGCCCGCGAGAATCGAACCCGCCGCAACCAGCAGCAGGGATGCGATGCCGAGAGGCGAGAGCAGGAACCAGACGATGTCCTGGTCGGTTACCGCTCCACCGCCGGCTCGCTGCAGTGCCGTGCTGGCCAGCCAGGCCACGAGGGGCGCCAGAAGCAGCGTGGCAGCCACTCGCGTGGCAATATCTGCGGCAGCGTACTGGGGCCACCCCTTACGCAGGCTCCCGAGGCCGGAGAGAAACGACTTTATGACGCTGCGGTCAGGACGTGGAGATCCACTGGATGACACGGTCGCGCTCCCGGAAGGTATGTTTGCGGTGCGGAACGTCGACGACCCGGATGAAGATGCGCCCGGAGAGACTCGAACTCCCAGCCTTCTGGTCCGAAGCCAGACGCTCTATCCAATTGAGCTACGGGCGCGCGACCATCCGATGGATCGTCCCTAACGCTAGCCCTGACCCGCGACGGACACAACATGGCGTGCCGAATCCGTGCCGCCACGTGGATTGTGTCTTACTGTGTCGTCGAACGTGCCTCGTACCGCGCAGGAGGAGAGATGCCTTACGCGATCGCCGAGCTGATCGCCATCCTCGTAATGGTGTTCATGCTGGGGACATTCGTGCTGCTGTTCCCGCTCAGCCGCAGGCTCGGAAGGGTGATGGAAGAGTGGATTCAACTGCGACACGATTCTTCTCCCGACCGGGAGCGACTCGAGCGAATCGAGGAAGGGCTGCGTCTGCTGCATGGCGAGGTCGAATCTCTGGACCAGCGGATGCAGCTGATGGGTGATCGGCAGGACTTCATCGAATCGCTCAGTGAGGCCCGGAGGAGCGATTCGCTCGCGTCCGGCCCGGACGGGCAGAATTGAGACCTTTGCAGGACGTCCGAACGCTCCCGGTTGCCGCCGGATTTCTGGGGATGGCAGCCCTGCTGGGATTGCTCTTCCTGTTCATGCCCGAACTGGACCTGGCGTTCACCGAGTTGTTCTACTCCTCCGCCGGGGGCTTCACCCAGAATGGCACCCCGTGGGAGCGGGCACTTTACGAGTCCGTAGACTGGATTGTCGGAATCGCCGTCGTCGGCGCCGTCGGCGTGCTGGTGCTCGAGGCGGCTCGACGAGGTCCGTTTCGGCACCGCGGTAAGGTGGCCGCGCTGCTTCTGGTGGTCCTGGCGCTCGGTCCCGGCCTGATCGTGAACGGCACCTTGAAGGAGCACTGGGGTCGGGCCCGCCCACGCGATGTCACGCAATTCGGAGGAGATCGCGCGTTTACTCCGGCGCTCGTGATCGCCGACCAGTGCGAACGCAACTGCTCGTTCTCCGCCGGCCATCCGTCCGCGGGCTTCGCGCTCGCGGCGCTCGGTTACGCGTGGCTGTCGCGGCGGCGGCGATGGGCGATCATCGCCTCGGCCACCGGATTCGGACTGCTGGTGGGCCTCGCCCGGGTAGCCGCGGGCGGCCACTTCCTCAGCGACGTTCTGTTCTCCGGCGTGATCGTCATCGGGCTCACGGTGGTGCTCGGCGATCGCTGGCTCGGACCGCCGTCCGAACCGTAAGGGATTCCCCTCACTCGTACGCGGGCAGCCCCGTGATCGCATGGCCGAGGATCAGGCCGTGGATGTCGTGCGTCCCCTCGTAGGTGTAGACCGACTCCAGATTCGCCATGTGACGCATCGATTGATACTCGACGAGGATGCCGTTTCCTCCGAGAAGCCGCCGGGCTTCACGTGCACACTCACAGGCCATGTCGACGTTGTTTCGCTTCGCCATCGACACCTGGTCGGAGTTGAACGTGCCCGCGTCCTTGAGACGACCGAGCTGGAGTGCGAGAAGCTGCGCCTTGGTGATCTCGGTGAGCATGTCGGCCAGACGGGTCTGCTGAATCTGTGTCGCCGCGATCGGCTTGCCGGCGAACTGCACCCGGTTCAGGGCGTAGTCACGGGCTTCGGTGAAGCATGCCATGGCGGCACCGATCGCGCCCCACGCGATTCCATAGCGAGCCTGAGTCAGGCACATCAGCGGACTCTTCAGACCGCCCGACTTCGGAAGGAGATTCGCGTCGGGAACCCTGACATCCTGGAGCACGAGCTCGCTCGTATCGGAGGCCAGCAGCGACAGCTTCCCCTCCTGGTCCTTCGCCGAGAAGCCGTCGCGGTCGGTTTCGACGATGAACCCGCGGATCGATCTCGAATCGTCGATGTCTCCTGTCTTGGCCCAGATGACGGCGACGTCCGCCATCGAACCGTTCGTGATCCACATCTTCGCCCCGTTCAGGACCCATTCGTCTCCATCCTTCACGGCCCGGGTGAGCATACCACCCGGGTTGGACCCGAAATCGGGCTCCGTCAGGCCGAAACAGCCGATCTTCTCGCCGGTCGCGAGGAGCGGAAGCCAACGCTTGCGCTGTTCTTCGGACCCGAAAGCGAAGATCGGATACATCACCAGCGCGCCCTGCACGGAGGCAAAGGAGCGGAGCCCCGAGTCCCCTCGCTCGAGCTCCTGCATGATCAGGCCGTACGCGACGTTGTTGAGGCCCGCACAGCCGTACTCCTCGGGCAGATTGGCCCCGTAGAATCCCAGCTCTCCCATCTGGGGAATGAGCTGTTTCGGAAAGCTGTGCGTCGTGTAGTGTTCGTTGATGACCGGCATCAGCTCGGACTCGACCCATTCCCGCACCATGTCCCGAACGGCTCGCTCCTCCTCCGACAGGAGTCCGTCCACGTCGTAGAAATCTACCCCTGCGAAACTCATCTCGATCCTCTATCTCTGAATGTTGTTGCCGTTGTTCTTCTCTCGGCGCCTGACCGGGCGGGAGTCAGCGATCCGGCGAAGCTTCGATCACGAATCAGAATCGATATCCGAGCGTCACGCCGAAGACGGCGGCCCAGTCCTCGCCGACGAGATCGAAATTGACATTCGGAATGATGCTGAAGCTGCCCGCGTGAATGATCCAGCCTGTTCCGAGGCGCATCAACGCGTCGACCTCGGTCTCCCGCTCACCGGACTCCCCATGCTCCTCTGACGCGACCGTCGCTTCGCCCCCGTGGCCTTCGCCCTCCTCGACGCCGCCGTGCTCATCCGCTTCGAGCAGCACCTCATCGACGCTGGCGACCTCGATACCCGTCCCGATGTACAGGATGAGCGGCAAGGCCCAGCCCTCGAAAGGCTGTATGCCGAGCTTCAACATCGCGACCCAGTCGCGCTCGATCTCGCCGGCGGCGAACTCGAAGCCCAGCGACGCCGCAACCCGGGGACGGATCTGCCGCGCGTATTCGAGTCCTGCCGTGGCTCCCGTCTCGTCGTCCTCGAACTTCAGTCTGCGCGTGCCTCCGAGGAAGACGGCGATCTCGTTCTTCTCGTGCGCTACGTGGAACTCGTGCTCCTGGTGCTCCCCCTCGGCATGCGCAGCCGCCGGCTCCTCGGCCTCGTGCCCTTCCTGCGCAACCAGGCTGCCGGAACCGAAGAGCAGGATGGCGATCGCGATCGTGGAGGTCCGGAGGCGGCGCACGTGGGCGTTCAGCATCGGTCGGTCTCTCAGATTGCCGGTGTCGAGATTGTCGATCAGGCTTCGCGCCGGCTTCGCACCCAGCCACGAACTACTTCCCGGCCGATCCGCATGCCGAGATAGTAGGCCGCCGCCAGTGGTATCGCCCACGCGTACAGGGGAAAATAGCCGCGCGTTCCCTCGACGGCGATCCAGATGGCGAACGGGACCGTCACGAGGAGCGCGATCAGGTGCTGGCCCCGGGAGGCCTTCTTCTCGAGGTCCCAAACGCACGTCGGACACCAGCCGTTCTCGTCGAGAGTCGACTCGGGAAGGTCCTGACCGCAACTGCGGCAGGGCGCCCGCGGCCCTTCGCCGATCGGTCCGATCTCGAGACGCCTACGCGCCGGTCGCGATCTGTTCGATAACTGCATCGGAAAACGCCGTGGTGCTGGCCGACCCGCCGAGGTCGGCAGTAACCGTGTCGCCATCGTGAATCACCGTCTTCAGGGCTCCGCGAATCCTGGCCGCCGTCTCCTTCTGACCCATGTGCTCGAGCATGAGGCAGGCCGCGAGAAGCAGGGCTGACGGATTCGCCACGCCCTTCCCGGCGATGTCGGGAGCAGAGCCGTGAACCGCCTCGAAGATGGCGACGTCCTTTCCGATATTGACCCCTGGGGCGAAGCCCAGACCGCCGACCAGGCCGGCCGTGAGATCGGAGAGAATGTCCCCGAACATGTTCTCGGTGACGATCACGTCGAACTGGTAAGGATCGAGAACGAGCTGCATGGCCGTCGCATCGACGATCCGGTCCTCGAACTCGATCGCGTCCGCGTAGTTCTTCGCGACCTCGCGGCCGACTTCGAGAAACAGCCCCTGGGTGTTCTTCAGGATGTTCGCCTTGTGGACGAGGGTGACCTTCTTCCGCTTGTGCTCGATGGCGTATTCGAAGGCGTAACGGCAGATCCGGTCCGATCCGTACCGCGTGATCAACATCACCGATTCGGCGACGGCCCGGGGGTCCTGGCGCATCCCGATGTAATGCTCGATGCCGGCGTACAGTCCTTCCGTGTTCTCCCGCACGATGACGATGTCGATGTCCTTATACCGCCCGCCGGGAACGATCGACTCGGCCGGCCTCACATTCGCGTACAGATCGAAGTGCTTGCGGAGCGCGACGTTGATCGACCGGAATCCGGCCCCGATCGGGGTCGTCAACGGCCCCTTGAGGCAGAACCGGTTCCGCTCGATCGAGTCGAGGGTCTCCTGCGGAAGCAGATCGTGCCCGTTCTCGACCGCCGTCAGGCCGGCGTCGTGCCGCTCCCACTCGATGGGGGCTCCGGCCGAGTCGAGTATGCGGACCACCTCATCCGTGATCGCCGGTCCGATCCCGTCGCCGGGAATCAGGGTCACCGTCTGAATCATCTGGTTTCCTTTACGTAATCCGATCCGTACTCGTGCTCCACCAGCTCTTCGCCGTAGTCGATCAACTCGAGAATGTAGGAGGGTCGCTCCGTGCCCTCGAGCCGCGCGCGACCGGCCAGCCCGATCGCCTTGTTCCAGGTCACCGAATTGAGCGCTCCTTGCGGGAGCAATGCCCTGGCCACCAGGCGATCACGACCGTCTACCGTGGTAACCCGCACACCGCCGAGTCCCGTGTAGTCCTCGAACAGCTTTCGGGTCTGGGGCGAGAACAGGTAGATGTAAGGACCGACCTTCGCCCACGTCGCTCCTCCGCGACGCAACTGGTCGGCAGGCTGCCCGACCACCACGTCCACCACGTTCCCCTTGAGGCTCACCTGTACGTTCTCTCCGTACATCCCCTGAAGCGACGATTCTTCCGGCAAGGTGAGCCCCGGCTCGGCCGCACAGCCGCTCAACACCGGGGCTGCGACCAGGAGACACGCGAACGCGGCGAACACCACACCCCGGCGCTCCGGAATCCGACCAACCGACGACCGGCTCACGATGGCGCCACCGCCTCGGCGACCCGCTCCGCGAGACTCGCCGTCAGGGCGGGAGAATCGGCTTTGCCGGGTTCTCCGACGATCTCCCCCCACCAGACGATCGTACTCGATCTTATGTCGATCATGGCGAGAAGCAGGTGCGCCCGGTAGATCGCGTCGGGACCGTTCAGATCCGCAGGGGAGTCCGGTTGAGGATCATCCGGCCCGGGAGGGTCCGCCTCGACGAAGAGGGAGATTGGAAGTACCACGTAACGGGTGTCGAACAGGGCCGAGATCGACCTCAACTCGCCGTGCAGGGGTTCGTAGATCTGCTTGCGTTTGTCCGGTTTCTCCAGCAGCCCCTGGTATGCCATCCGGGACGGATCTGTCCGAAGCATCGGATTGCGGTCGACCCGGCGGATCACGTCGGCCGGCAACGCCCAGTCTTCGGCGCCCCGGCTCTCCTCCAGGGCGAACTGGAGCTCCGCGTCCATCGCCCGGAGTGCTTCCCCTTCGCCGTCGGCACCACCGGGCCAGCCTCCCCCGGGAAGAGGCTCGACGGATTGCACCGGCACGAAAACGACCGGTGTGCCGAACGGGAATCGAGGCATATCCGCGTCCTGAGCCGAAAGGTCGCCGGGAGGCGCACCGATCAGCAGGGACCCGACGAGCACGGGGACGACTGAGGCCGACCGGCCCCGATAATCCCTCGTTCTCCACATCCGGCTCATCTCGGCTCCTCGTGATGTCCCTGTCGGCCGAAGCGGGCTACGGCCGCCCGTACGTCATTCGTGATGATACCGTCTACCCCGCAGTCCACCAGCCACTCCATCGTGGGCGGATCGTCCACGGTCCACACCTGAATCGTCCGTCCGCTCTCATGCACCGTCTGGACGAAACTCGAATCCACGAGATCCAATCCCCCGTGACGGAGCGGAGTGTGTACCACCTCCGGGACTTCCCGTTCCGAAGCTTCCGCCAGCCACGACGGGTCGGTGGCCAGCCGCGCCGCCTGGCCGACCGATGTCGCACGCCGTCCGCGGTAATCGCGGAAAGCTCGGGTCTCCGTGCCAGACTCGATATAGAGGATCGTATCCGATTCCCGGCCGAAGCGCTCTATCAGGTTCACGACATCCTGGCCCGCTGACGGGTCCTTCACGTCTACCGTGATCTCCACCCCGGGAAACGTTTCGAAGACTTCCTCGAGGTGAGGAATCCTCACCGGCTGATGCCATCTCGGAATATCGGGGTCGGATGCGTCGGCGAGGTCGGCCCGTCCGATCCGGGCCGCCGTCAACTCGGAGACCCGGCCGCGATCTCGAGTCGTCCGAGCCAGATCGGGATCGTGAATCACCACGAGCACCCCGTCCGCGCTACGGCGAACGTCCAGTTCCAGAGCACCCGCGCCCAGTTCCAGAGCGAGCTTCAGGGCAACCATCGAGTTCTCGGGCGCCTCGGACGCGGCGCCCCGATGCCCGATCAAAAGGGGCCTCATCCCCCCGTACCCAGTCTGTCGAATCGAATCCGGATTCCGGCATGCAGCGAAACCTGGGAAAGATCCGACACGAGACTCCCCTGCGCTTCCCCGAACAGGCTCACGAAACCGCGATCCACCAGTGGGAACTCGAGACCTGCGATACCTTCCAGGCCGACCCGGAATCCGTTCCTCTCATCCCGTTCGCCCGCGAAGTCCGTGAACCGGGCCGAGATGAAGTGACCACCCGGACCGAGAGCACCGTATCCTTCGAGCCGGCCGAGAGAAAAGCCCTTCTTCAGCATGATACTGAGGATCGAATCGTCGAGGTCGACCAGGCGGCCGGTCGGCAGTCGGTCCTCGGAGGTCCAGAATCGAAAGCCGAACCTGATCGAAGTCTGATGGATCAGCAGGTTGGCTACGTCCACCCCGAGGCCGTACGAGATCCCGGTCTGCCCCTCTTCTGGGAGAACGACGCCGAATCCGACATCGAATGAGGCGAAGCCGGTGCGATCGCTTTCCGACTCCTGGTCGTCCGCAAGCGCCGCGGAATTCGAGTCCTGGGCGAACAGGACGCAGGGCGTGGCCAGCAGGACCAGCCCGAAGCGACACACGGTCGACTTCAGCGTGGCGGCACGAGTCAGGATCGCGCCAGACCGGCCCCTGGTCCGATCAGGAGTGGACCGGAGGATCATCCGCCGTGGAGTCCGGCCCGGGGGTCCAGCCGACGACCGGAGGCCGGATCGGCCCGGGAAGGGCTGCAATTCCGACACCCACGATCAACAGTCCTCCGAAGCCGACCAGCGCTGCCGCTCCCCCACGGCCGAGAGCTGCGTAACTGAACCCGGAAAACGCGAGCCCGAGGCCGCAGAAGATGATCGTGAGCGAGAGTACGCGGCGAGCTGTCACGTCGATTCTCCTCGCACCTCACTGTGATCGCCCAGAGAGACGGTGCCTCGAACACCACTGGCGAACGCGTGATCGCCGATCAGGGACTGTCTGAGTTCGCAGTCGCTTATCTCGCTTCCGACGCCCACGATCGAGTCTCGTATCCGAGATCGGCGAACGGTGCTGCCGTCAGCGATACTCACATTGGGTCCGATCGTCGCCTCCTCCAGAGTCACTCCCTCGCCGATCCGGACGGGGTCCACGAAACTGACCCCTGGAAAGGCCGCAGGGGGCGGCGTTGCTTCCGCTCTGAGAACCCGGTGGTTCGTATCGATCAGAGTCTCGGGCTTCCCGCAGTCCCACCACTCCGCGACTTCGGCGGTCAGCAGCTTCCCGCCGTTGTCGATCATGTACTGAAACGCGTCGGTCAGGAAGTACTCGCCGAGCTTCGGAGACTGTCGCATCACGTGTTCGATCCCCTCGAACAGGAGGTCCACGTTCCGGATGTAGTAGAGCCCAATGTTCGCCAGTCGAGAGACCGGTTCGGAAGGCTTCTCGATGATCTCCTGCATGAAGCCGTCATCGTCGTGCACGATGACGCCGAACCTCTGATAGTCCTCCACCTCCTTCGCCCACACGATCCCATCCACGTCCGGTCGTCGCTGAATCAGATCCATGTCCGCCTGAAACAGCGTGTCGACGAAGACGATCAGTACCGGTCCCTCGACATGCGGCTCGGCGAGACGGATGGCATCAGCCGTACCCAGCTGCTGCGTCTGCATGACGGGCCTGAAGCCCAGCTCGGGGTGCTCGGCGGCGAGATGCTCCTCGATGCGCCCCGAAAGGTGGCCCATGATTCCGATGATCTCATCGACTCCGGCGCTCTCGAGAAGGTCGAGAACACGATCGAGCACCGTTCGGTTGCCGACCCGGAGCAGCGGCTTGGGTGTCGTGTGCGTGTGCGGGCGGAGTCGCGTCCCCTTACCGGCCAGCGGAAGTATGGCTTGCATGCGGCGCTCACGAACGTTCAGATGGTGGGACAGATGAACGGCGGGAACGTATGGAGCGCGTCCGGACCGGGCAACTGATCCTGGTGCCGCCTCACTCCAGTCCGTTCAGCGGCGATTCCCCTCGACTCGCGATGCGAGATCCGACAGACCTCACGATTTTGAAATCAGCAGAGCGATCCGCCGACTCCGGCACCGATTCGATCGACACCCGGCACCCCGGGTCTCCGCTGGGCAGGGTATACGCGGCCCCTTACGCCCGTGTCTGGGACGTTCTGCATGATGAAATCAACCGGCGCCGTCTATGGTCCGTGGTCCACTCAGATGAGGATCTGGGCCTGCTGACAGCCGTCTGCCGCTCCTGGCTCCCCGGAGAAGTCGGTCACATCACGGTGTGGGTGCGACTCGACGACAACGCGCTGACCAGGGTCGACGTGAGGGCGTGGCGGCGTCCGGGGGTCGGCCTTCCGGGCGGTAGTAAGCGCCGGGTTCGTACGATCGTAGCGGGCCTCGACCGGAAGCTGGGCCGGGAGGCTCTCGTAGCGACCTGATCCCCCGCTCAGCTCCCGTGTTTCAGCGCGTAGTCGTACTCCGACCGTTCGATCACGGCCGCCGCAGTCAGATCTCCCGTGACGTTCACGGCCGTGCGACACATGTCGAGAAGCCGGTCCACTCCAAGAACCAGCGCAATCCCGGCGGCCGGATCCACTCCCGTTCCGGCCAGCGCCTGTTCGAGAACGACCACCAGGATGATGATCCCGGCCGAAGGAACGCCGGCTGCCCCGATCGAGGCCAGTGTCGCCGTCAGGACGATTCCGAACTGAGCCGTGAAGGAGATGTCCCCCACGAGGACCTGGGCGATGAACATCGTGGCGACCGCCTGGTAGAGCGCCGTGCCGTCCATGTTGATCGTGGCGCCGAGGGGCAGGACGAAGCTGGCGACCTCCTTCTCGATCTCCAGCTTTTCCTCGGCCACCTCCATGCTGACCGGCAGCGTGGCGTTGGAGCTCGAGGTCGAAAACGCGATCAGCTGGGCTTCCCGGATCTTGCGGTAGAATTCCCGCGGGCCGCGACGGGCGAGGAATCGGAGTGCCGCCGTATAGGTGAACGCCACGTGAAGACCGCGGCCCCGGAGGACGACCAGGCTGTACACGAGCAGACTCTGCAGGACTCCCAGCCCGAATCGCGCGATCACGGCACCGATCAGCGCGAATACCGCGTATGGAGCAAGACGCATGATCCAGTGGATCATGACCATGGCGGCTTCGTTGACGCCGTCGAAGAAGCCTATGACGTGGTCTCTTCGCTCGGACGGCAGGGCCGACAGCGCTGCGCCGAAGAAAATCGCGAAGAAGATGATCGGCAGCATGTCCCCCGAAGCGAGGGCCTCGATCGGATTCCGTGGAATCATGTTGAGCAGGATATCGACCAGACTCGGCGCGTCCCGAGCCAGTTCCACGCGACTGGCACCTTCCGCCATGTAGGTCGAGCGCAGGCCCTCCAGCGCCTCCGGATCGATCCGGCTCCCGGGGCGAATCAGGTTCGACAGGGCCAGTCCGATCGTAACGGCGATGGCCGTGGTACCCAGATAGTAGAGCACCGTCTTGCCACCGATCCGGCCGAGCTTGCTGATGTCTCCGAGGCTCGCCGTGCCCACTACGAGACTCGCGAACACGAGCGGCACGACGACCATCGTGATGAGTCGGATCCACGCGTTTCCGATCGGCTCGATCGCCACCAGCACGGTCCGCAGAATCTCGAGGTCGAACAGGTTGGCCACGAGTCCGGCCACCGCGCCCGCCACGAGAGCGATCGAGATTTTCGTGTACAGCTGCATGCGTCCGCCGACTGCTGGAGACCGGGAATCAGGGCCCGGCAAGTTACCCGTGCCCGGGGATCGGTGACAGACCCGCCGATCACAGGTACCTTGTCCGCGTTATGACCAACGTTCGATTCGCCCGCGGCGTACTGTCGGGGCTGCTTCTGGCCGGAATATCGGCCCTGTCGGTTGCCTCCTGCGGTACGCCCGAGTCGGCCCCCGTCGAGGAAGCGACAGACTCGGGTGACGGAGACTCCGCCTCTGCCACGCCCGAGGCGCTCTATCACACCTCCCTGACCTTCGTCGGATTCGGTGCGGAGCCGGCACTCCTCCACATGCGGCTCGAGAACCGGACGGAGCCGGGGCGATTACGCATGGACTATCGGGGCTGGATCCCGGGCGCAGGCACGTGGACCCCGGTGCTCGCCGTGCAGGACTCGATCCCCGTTCCCCGCGCCGCCTGGCGGGTGGTCCCGGCCGGGCCGCTCAGTCTCTCCGTCGAAGAAGGAGGACAACTCTCGTCACTCAAGCTGGCCCTCGAGGGCGGCGGAGTTCGTCTCGACGCGATGGACGAGGTGAGCACCTGGAGTGGATCGACGGGCCAGCGGGAGTCTCTTCGGATCGCCGATCTTCAGGCCGCCGGGCGCGTCGAAAGCGGCTGGCTGCTTCGAAGGCGCCGGGCCCGGCTGCTTTCGGAAGCATCTGGCGAGCGTATCCTCCAGGCGTTCGTTCTCTCCGACACGCTGGGCAACGGGCTCCTGATCCTGCGCGACAGGGCCTTCCCGGATGCACCGGCGACAGTCTGGGCATGGATCGACGGGGTCCGTCTGGACTGGTCGGACGCGGTACTCGTAGACCTTCCCGGCACGGCTGGGCCGCCGGGTTCCTGGTCGTTCGAAGTTCCGGATGCGGGGATGTTCGGTGAGATTTCGGGTGCGGCTCCGATGCTGGATGAACTGCCGCCCACGGATCCCGGCTTCCGGCTCTATCGGGCGACGGCCTCGATCGGCTTCGGAGAGCAGCGCCGAACGATGTCAGGCATCGGCTTCGAGGAACGCGGGCCGTGAATCCGGCCGTTGCCGAACTCCTTCGAGATGCGATCACCGTCCTGTTCGGAGCGCTGGCCGGCGGAGTGACCAATCGAGTCGCGATTCTCATGCTGTTTCATCCCTACGAATCGCCTGAACTGCTCGGCCGACGCATCCAGTGGCTGCAGGGAGCCGTTCCCAAGAACCGAGAGCGACTCGCACGAACGATCGGCGACACGATCGGCACGAAGTTGCTCACGCCCGCCGACGTGGCCGCGGAACTCCAGGACGAACGACTGCGCGAGACCTTCGAAGAGCAATTGCAGGTTCTGCTCGGGGAGCTGCTCGAAGGCGAGAAGCCTTCACTTTCCGAGCTGCTCCCGGAGAGCGCCCAGGTGGAGGTGCGGCGGATTCTCGAGATGCTGCTCGACAGCGTCCGGGATCGACTGGTCGCCAGCGTGGGCTCGGACGACTTCTCCGGCGATGCCGCCAGGGTACTGGCCACCGTGGCCGATGCCCTGGAGGACGAGTCACTCGCAGATTCGTTGGGTCCGGAGCGTATCTCCGAGCTCAGGAGTCGGTCTGACGAATGGCTGGCGAGAGTCGTCGAATCCGATTCCTTCACAGTCGCGGTTCGAGGCCATCTCGAGCGCGTCGCGGGACGAATCCTGGTTCCCGGGCGATCGTTCGAAGAACTGCTCCCCACTGGACTCGTGGCCGCCCTGGAGCATGCGATCGCCGACTACCTGCCGATCGCCATGGAGAGACTCGGCCGACTCCTGGAAGATCCCGAGGCGCGAGGCCGCATCGAGCGATGGGTGCACGACCTGCTCGAACGTTTCATGCAGGACCTGCGGTTCCACCAGCGTGTCGTGGCGAAGCTCATCATCACCGAGGAGACGGTGGACCGGGTGATCGACACCCTAGAGGCCGAGGGAGCGGATCGGGTCGGGACGCTGCTGCAGGAGGGCGAGGTACAGAATGCGATGGCGCGCAGCGTCAACGAGGCGATCGTCGACTTCCTGCGCCGCCCGGTCATCGAGGTGCTGGGAGAGGCGGAGGATCAACGTGTACAGGACGCGCTCACGTCGCTGACCGCGTGGGTCGTGGATGCGGCAAGAGACGAGGAAGTGAGGGCGTTCCTGCTCGATCGCGGCGAGTCGGCCGTGCTCAAGGCGGGAGACCGCAGCTGGGCGGATGTCGCGCGTCTGGTGCCGACGCACCGGATCGGCGGTTGGCTCGAGGCAGTGGTCGGTTCCGATGCCGGCCGATCGCTCTATGAACGATTGCGATCCGGGACGGTGGACCGACTCCTGTCGATGCCCCTCGGATCACTGGGCCGCTTCGCCCGCGAGGGCGCGGCAGAACGACTCGCCGGAGCCCTGGTGGAGCCCGTCTGGGAGTGGATATCGGCGAAGATCCCGGAAGTCGCGGCGAATGTCCGTGTCGCCGAGCGTGTCGAAGAGAAGATCGTCGCGTTTCCGCTGCAGGAGCTCGAACGACTGATCCGGTCGGTGACGCAGAAGGAACTCAACCTCATCGTCCGCCTGGGCTACCTGCTGGGTGCCGGGATCGGACTGTTACTCGTGCTCGTCCGCCACCTGCTGGGCTGAGGTCGAAGCGCCTTCAGTCCGGGCGGCCCGGGTGGCTGAGGTCTGCGGGAACCTCACGGGATCGCCGGTACATCTCTGCAGCCCGGTCCGGCTGGCGCATCCGGTCAAACAGCATGCCGAGCGTACGGTAGGCGCGCACGTTACCCGGTTCCAGCTCGATCGTCCGTTCCAGAGCCGCGACGGCCTCGTCCGTCTTCCCGATCCGGTTGGCACAATCGCCCAGATAGAAGAACGCCGAGGCGGAGGACGGATCCAGCTCGGAGGCCGTGCGAAACGGCTCGATCGCTGCGGAATAGAGACCCTTCCGGTACATCACGAGGCCGAGATTCTGATGTACGTCGGGACTATCGGGGGCGAGCCTCAGGGCATGCCGCAACTCGGCCTCCGCCTCGGAGTAGCGGCCGAGCGCGCCGAGCACGGCTCCGATGTTGCTCAGTAACTGCGGATTCTCTGGCTCGAGCGCGAGCGCGGCCCGGTACTTCTCCAGCGCTTCCTCGCTTCGCCCGAGGCGGTCGAGAGCGAGTCCGAGGTTGTTGAGGGCACGCAGGTGCCCGGGATCCCCGTCGAGGACGGCGAGATATCGATCGGCTGCCTCTTCGAGGTGACCCGCCTCCGCGAGTCTCTTGCCCTCCTGGAACTGTATCTCGAAATCCCCCGGAGTCGCCTCTGAGGGACCGGGTTCGCCGTCCGGATCGACTTTCGATCCGGCATCGGCCCCCGCCACCGTCGGGGCCTCTCGAGCGTCCGCGGGAGCGACTTCGGCCTCCGGCTCGGTTCCTGCCTGTGGCTCGGCTTCAGCCGTCGGCTCGGATGCGGCTTCGGGTGCGACCTCCGGCTCGAGCTTCCCTGCCGAGGGGGTTTCGTCCTCTGGAACGGGATCGAAGAGGCTGGCCTCCTGAGGCTCTCCCGTCGAAGCCTCTTCCCTTGGGGATCCGTCCTGCACTGGGACGGCCTTCGACTGCCGTTTCCTCCGTCTTCCGCTACGCCTCCCCATCACCGCTCCTCGCCGCTACGGATTCCAGGACCCACTCCAGGTAGGATCTGTTTCCACCTGCCGTTTCGATCGCCAGCACCTCGGGGACTTCGTACGCATGCAGCTCGCGAACCCTGGCCTCCAGGTCCGGGAGAAGCCCTGACGCCGTTTTCACGATTCCGAGCGCTTCGCTGTCCCGTTTGACCACACCCTGCCAGCGATAGATGGAGGTGACATCCGGCAGCACATTGACGCATGCCGCGAGTCCCTCGTCCACGAGGCGCGTCGCCAGCTCCACGAGCTGCTCGCGCGAAGGTCCGGTGATGAAGACAACGACGACGTTCTCTCTCTCCGGCCCGTGCGACTCCGACTCAACTCCGGACTGCATCGGCTTCCGCCTCGGCGTACAGCTGGTCGATCCGGTCGGCGTAACGAGCTGCGATTTCCCTCCGCTTCACCTTTAGGGTAGGCGTCAGCATCCCGTTCGCCACGCTGAACGTGTCGCTCACGATCAGTGTCCGCTTCGGCCGCTCGTATCGGGCGAGCCCCGCAATCCGGGGGGAGATGTCCGATTCGAGCAATTCGCGGAGAGCCCTGCTGTCCCGGTGCTCGTGTCGATCCTCGTCTGTCACGATCTTGCCCGGCAGCGCGACTCGATACGCCTGGAAGCTCGGAACGACGAGCATGATCGGGAATTTCCGCTTGTCGCCGAGAACCACGACCTGGTCTACGAAGGGTGACCTCGCGATCCGCTCTTCGATCGGCTGCGGTGCGATGTTCTTCCCTGCCGCCGTGACGATCAGGTTCTTCTTCCGGTCGGTGATGGTCAGGTAGCCATCGTCATCCAGGTGTCCGATATCTCCGGAATGCAGCCAGCCGCCGGCATCGATGGCACTCTTCGTGGCTTCGGGATCCCCGAAGTAGCCCTTCATGATCTGGGGGCCGTTCATCAGGATTTCACCGTCCTCGGCGATCCGGATTCGGGTCCCCGGTATGGGTGGACCCACCGTGCCGAATCGGATGTCGTCGGGCGGATTGACGTTCGTCACGGGCGAGGACTCCGTCAGACCATACCCCTCCAGGATGACCAGATCGCCCGAATAGAAGAACCTGGCGATCTCGGCGGAGAGGGGCGCCGCCCCGCTGACGAAGAATCGGATCCGCCCTCCCGTCCGTTCGCGCAGCTTGGAGAACACGATCCGGTCGGAGAGTCGGAACGCCGCCTTGAGCAGGGCGCCGGGTTCCTCTCCGGCAAGTCTCTTCTCGGCATGGAGATCGCCGAACCACTTGGCGAGCCGGAATCCGGCCTTCTTCGTCGGTCCTCCGGCCTCGACCGCTTCCACCACCGCGTCGTAGAACTTCTCGAACAGGCGGGGGACGCCCGTCATGATCGTTGGCCGAACTTCCGTCATGTCGCGGGCCACGAAGTCCACGCCTTCCGTGTACGCGATCTGGGCACCCGCGGCCCACATGAGGAAATGGCCGGCGGTCCTCTCGAAGGCATGCGAAAGCGGCAACCAGCTGAGTATCCTGTCCGAAGGTCCGATCGGTAGACAGGCCATGCACTGATAGGTATTGGCGTGCAGGTTGGCGTGCGTCAGCATGACGCCCTTCGGAGATCCCGTGGTTCCGGACGTGTAGATCAGCGTGGCGAGATCGGACGGAACCGTCTTCCGCGCATCGCTCTCCCAGGTCCCGGCCCGCTGAACGGCCGACTCCCCTCGACGCGCGAGATCGTCCATCGACAGTACCTCGAGGCCCGGGACTTCGATGGCCGAGGAATCGAACAGGACCGCCGTCGCGACTTCGGGAGCCTGCTCCCGCACCTCCACGAGCTTGCTCAGCAACTCGCGATCACCGGCGAACAGCAATCGTGCTCCGGAATCTCGAAGGATGAAGGCGACCTGCTCGGGGGGAAGCGTGGGGTACACCGTGACGACCACGGCTCCTGCGAGTAGAACGGCCCAGTCCGCCATGGCCCATTCCATTCGCGTATGGGCCATGATCGCCACGCGGTCCCCGCGCTCGATGCCGAGCTCGAGGAGTCCCTGAGAGATCTGTCGGATCCGGTCGACTACTTCGTCTCGCCGGTATTCCTGCCATCCGCCGTCCGGTCGACGGCTGAGCATGGCGATCTCGTCTGCGCTGCGCTCGGCGCCATCGAAATAGACATCGACGAGAGTGCCGGTCTCCAGAGCCCGACCGGAGGGAGAAGTGACGGGCTCCACACTGACTTCAGTCCTCAACCGGCGCCTCGTCCGAATCCGCGCTCAGGGCCGCGAGTGTCGCACGTGCGTGGGCCACGTGGCGCTCGGCCTCCGGCATTTCCGGTCCACTCGCGAGGAACGCCTTCAGGTGATGCGCCGCCTCGGCGGTGCGTCCACGGTTCAGGAACAGGAAGGCCAATCCGTAGTGAGCGCCCGCGCTTCCCGGCATCTTCTCGAGCGCACGCTGGTACATTTTGATGGCTTCGTCGGTCATGCCCATCTTCGTGTAAACCACGGCCATCTGTTCGAGTGTCGCCACGTCGCCGGGTCGTTCCCGAAGCGCCAGTCGCAGCGACGTCAGTGCCTCGTGGAATCGCTCCTGGCTCGCGAGATCCAGCCCTTCCAGGTAGTAGTCGGGCGTGCCCTGTTCGCGCTCCCGGTTGGCCGTCAGAAAACTCCACCAGGGCATCGGTCAGCCCTCCCCTTCGATTTCGTCGTTCCAGTCGAACGGCGGCGGAGCCGGCGGTACGAGCACGATGTTGTATGCGAAGGCGAACGCCGCACCGAGCAGGAATCCCCACGCAAAGGCCCACATGGCTCCGATGAAGGCCCCCGCCACACTGACGTTCCAGCCGAACAGGACTGCGCGTGGCAGCAGTGGTGCGGACCCGGCCGCGCCGGCCGGAATCAGGAGGAGGGTCCACAACAGGACGACAGTCCCGGTCAGAAGTCCGCTGGATGCGGCGAATGCTCTCGTCTGTAGGCGCATTGCCTCGTCCCGTCCGCTTTCCGGATGGCCTCAGAGGTCTGGCGGTATATGGCCGGAAGTTAGGAATCGCCGCCGGTGGTGGCAACGAGCCGAGGATCTCGCGCCGAATGCCGGTTGCGTAGTCAGGTTCGATGTGCGAGGATCGCCCGCTCGTCCCGGGCGAGGACCTCGAATCGCGGATCCCCATCGAGAGCCATTGCAGTCGATCCGGGTCGGAGAATCACGAGCCGGCCACCGTGAATCAGAATTCGAGCCGCCTCGTCGATCTCCCGCGTTCCGCCCGTATCGAGGACGATGCCGAGCGCACGAGCGGAGAGTAGCGGTATCGCATCCCCCGAAACTCCCTGGAGGCAGGTCACCGCCCCGTCGCGATCCGCGCCTGCCTCGTGTGCCCCGGCGCCCTTTCGGGATGCCGACGATCGTCCTTCGAGGTGCAGGACCTCGCAGCCCCCCGACAACTCCGCGATTCGGGCGGCGGCCCCTCCCAGCCCCGGGCCTACCACCAGCAGACCGCGGCCCTCTCGAATCCCGAACAGGGCAGCGGCGACCACGGCGTCAGCTTCCCCCGAGGCAGCGGGGGTGCCCGGGTCGGAATCGGGCTCCGTACTGCTCTCCCGAAGCGAAGTCTCCCGGAAGTCGATCAGGCCCTGAGACTGCGGGAATCGAGCCTCACAGGAAGGACAATCGAGTCGTCCTGCGGTGATCCTCCTGCCATCCATACTTTCGACCAGAACGATCAGCCCCTGCGGCGGCCCGCAACGAGGGCAGGCGAGCGACTCGGCGAGATCGAGCAGCATCCGGGTGCCGAGCCCGGTCAGGCGAGGGAGTGCGAGGCCGAGACGAGTCTCAGAAATTCCTCGCGCGTCCGAATGTCGGAGCGGAACCGTCCTCGTACCGAGGAGGTGATCGTCTTACTGTTCTGCTTCTCGACTCCCCGCATCATCATGCAGAGATGATACGCCTCGATCACCACTCCTACGCCGTCGGGCTGCAGCGCTTCCTGGATCGCGTCGGCGATCTGGTCGGTCAGTCGCTCCTGTACCTGCAGTCGTCGCGCGAAGACTTCCACGACACGCGGGATCTTGCTCAGCCCGAGCAGTCGGCCTTCAGGAATGTAGGCGACGTGTGCCTTTCCGAAGAACGGCAGCATGTGATGCTCACACAGCGAGTAGACCTCGATGTCCTTGACGAGGATCATGTTGTCGTGCTCCTCGACGAACACTCCGGATCCGATGGCCTCCTCGGCGCTCGACCGGTACCCCCGGGTCAGCCATTTCATCGCGGCCTCGACCCGGCGCGGGGTGTCCTGAAGCCCCGGTCGCGCTGGATCCTCCCCCAGGCGGCGGAGCTGTTCGCGGACCAGGTCCTCGTAGGCAACCGCACCGAGATCGATCGCCTTCGACTCATCTCTGCGCTCCGTCATCGGCATCTCCCGGGGATCACTCTCCCCTGTATTCCACCATGTTGCGTTCTGTTTCCCAGATCTTCACGGACTCCAGCGTCACGTCGCCCAACCGCCCGTCGAGTCGGTTCCAGATTGCGACAGCCAGATTTTCGGTCGTCGGAATCACGTCCTCGAGCCAGTCCACATCGACGTTCAGATTGGCGTGATCGAGATCGGTCAGAACCTGTTCGCCGAGCAATGCCTTCAAGAGTTTCAGGTCCATTACGAACCCGGTCTCCGGGTCCACCTCTCCCGACACGGTCACTTCGAGATCGTAGTTGTGCCCGTGGCCATTGGGATTGTTGCACAGCCCGTACGTGGCGCGATTTCGCTCGGCGTCGAAGGTAGGATTGTGGAGGCGGTGTCCCGCGCTGAAGTGAACGCGACGGGTAATGCGTGCGATCGGCATCCTGTCTCCTGTCCTGAGCGCGTCCCGAGACTCGAGTCAAAAAAAGGGGCGATCCAGAAGGATCGCCCCATGCGGTAAGGTGAGGGGGTCGATTGAGGCCCTTTCGGAACCTTTCGCTCTTCCTCCCGGTGCTCCGTCGTCCCCTTTCGGGGCGTGACGTCCGTCGAGAGATCGGAAGCGATCAAACCCAAGTGTTGGCTCAATCACTTATCCTCGACCTTTCCGCCTCGGAAGATATGGCATCTCCGAAGGGGGAGCAACGCGGTTCACGCCATGGAGAGCCAGACCCCCACGAGCGAGAAGCCGACGGCCGCGACCGCGCCCGCCGTCAGCGCGTAGGGCAGCTGCGTCCGGACGTGTTCGATGTGATCCGAGGCGGAGGCGAGGGATGAGACGATCGTGGTGTCGCTGATCGGGCTGCAATGGTCCCCGAACACGCC
>JAMJQL010000116.1 GCA_023554245.1 Gemmatimonadota bacterium | reverse complement strand
CGGCCAGGAGAAGGGCCACCGCCATCCGCTTGATCATGCCGAAGAAGACGATGCTGATCCCGATCGCCAGCAGCAGAACGAAGAGATTTCCGAACCGTTCGCGCCGGAATTCCGTGAGTTCCATCGCATCCTCGTGAATGGAGTGCGGACCAGGCGACGTCGACTCGCCCCACGAGCCAGATCGGAATAGTAGGGTGCCGGCAGCCTCGGCGGGAGTTGCGGCCCCCCGGCCGGAGAGCAAGGCTCGTGACGCGCGCGGCGGATTGTCCGACCCCGCAGCGCTACGTATGATCGTTCGGCCGCGCTCCGGGGTGCGGCTCGCCTAAGAGGCCGACTTCCGATCACCAGAAGGAGCGACGGGAGGATCGATGGATCCAGGTACGGGGAAACCGCGGGACACGTGGGGCTCCAAGCTCGCCTTCATCCTCGCGGCAGCGGGAAGCGCCATCGGCCTCGGCAACATCTGGGGCTTCCCCACGGTGGCCGGACAGAACGGCGGCGCCGCGTTTCTCCTCATCTACCTGGTGGCGGTCGCCCTGATCGGCGCCCCCGTGATGCTCGCCGAGCTGATCGTCGGACGACGCACCGGCCGAAATCCGGTCGGCGCGTTCAAAGCCCTGGCTCCGGGAACGGCATGGGTGTTCGTCGGAGCACTCGGCGTATTCACCGGCCTGGCGATCCTCAGCTTCTACTCGGTCATCGCGGGTTGGACGCTCTCTTACGTGTTCAAGACCGCGATCGGGACTTTCGGCCCCGAAGCCGATACCCCGGCGATCTTCGCGGAGGTGGCGGGCAACCCGGTACGGGCGCTCGGTTGGCACTTCGGGTTCATGATGCTGACGATCTACGTCGTCCTGGGCGGAGTGCGCGACGGGATCGAGCGCTGGACGAAGGTTCTCATGCCTGTCCTCCTGGTGCTGCTCGTCCTGCTCGCGGTGCGCGCCGTGACGTTGTCGGGTGCATCGGCGGGACTCGAGTTCTACTTCAAGCCGGACTTCAGCAAGGTCACCGGTGGCGTGGTGCTCGCCGCAATCGGCCAGGCGTTCTTCAGTCTCAGTCTGGGCATGGGCGCCATGATCACCTACGGATCGTATGTCTCCAAGCGGGATGACCTGGTGTCCTCGGCCGGCTGGGTCACCGCGTTCGACACATCGATCGCGATTCTCGCCGGCCTGATCATCTTCCCGACGCTGTTCCATGCGGGCCTCGAGCCGGGAGTCGGAGGGCCGGGCATGGTGTTCGTGGTTCTCACCTCCCTTCTCTCCTCGATTCCCCCGGCTCCCTACGGCGGAATCATCTTCGGAACCGGCTTCTTCATGCTCCTGGCCATCGCGGCGCTCACCTCGAGCGTCTCCTTGCTCGAGGTGCCGACATCGTGGGCCGTTGACGAAAAGGGCTGGTCGCGAAAGAAGGCGGCGCTATTTCTGGGCGGGATCGCGTTCCTGCTGGGCATCCCGAGTGCGCTCGCCAATGGCGCCGTGTCGTGGCTGACGAACGTTCCGGGCGTGGGAACCGATTTCCTGACCTTCCTGTTCACGCTGTTCGGTCAGTACTCGCTCGTGATCGGGGCCCTGCTGATCAGCCTGTTCGTGGGCTGGGTATGGGGCGTGTCGGCCGCGGGCGACGAGGTCCGGGAGAACGACGGCAGGTTCCCTTTCGGCGGGCTCTGGTCCTTCCTGATCCGGTTCGTCTGTCCGATCGCGATCACCGCGATTCTGCTCAACCTCGTCTGGGGGCTGGTCGGCAGCTGATCTCGAGGGACGCCGAACGGATGAACTCCGTGATCGAACTCAGTCTTCGACGGCGAACGTATCCGGGGGCAGAATCACGTCGCTGATCTCCGCGATCGCCTCGAAGGTGAGTTTCGCGGCTTCGGTCACCGCCTCCGACTGCTGGGCGTCGAGAGGCACTTCGTCGGCGATCTGCTTGAAGCTCGACCACATTCGGGGCTGATCGTCACCGTACGGATCCATGTAGGCGAGCCCGTCTCCGTTCTCCAGTCCCAGCGATCGCTGAAGAACCCTGGCGAGGAACTTCCCTCCGTTGGTGCTTCCCTCCATGACGTAGAGCGGACCCAGCAGCGCGACCGGATTTTCGGTCGCGATCCGACGGACGCGAGCCGAGAATCGCTCCGTCGGCGGAAGAGCCGGTACGCTCGACACCTCCACGCCCAGAGCAGCCAGATCCCGATCGAGATCCGGAACGCGGCGACGTTCGTCGATGTGAAGGTCCCGCAGCGCCGGCTCTTCGGAGACGGCCGAGTCGAGCGCCTCCTCGAGCGCCGAGTGCAGGTGCCGGAGCTGACCGAGATACATGGCGTACGCGCCGCGCGGCAGCGTGCCCCGGGCCATCGAGCGTTGAAGAGGTCGCGACTCGGCCTCCTTGTGAAGCTCCCGGGTAGCCTCCCGGAGATGCCCCATGATGCTCGGTCTGGATTCCATCATCACCCCGCAAGAAGTTCGATTGAGACTCGTTCTCAACCACGCCATCGAGTATAGATCGAACCTCAGGGGGCCGTCAATGAGAAAGCCGGGCGCCGCTCTCGTGCGACGCCCGGCTGTCAGGTGCTCGACGGAGGGACCGGGATCAGAAGTCGAAGTTCACGAAGGGGAAGATCGGAAGCCCGAAGATGTCGCCGCCCTCGGTAATGATGTTGATGATCCCGAGCTGGAGACCCTGGAGCGTCTTCGTGTAGTTCACCAGAGCGATCTGGAGACCGCCGAAGTCCTCGGCACCGTTGAAGATTCCGGACAGCTGGACGCCTTCGCCGGTCACCGTGTAATTGCCGAGCCCGCTCCACTGCACGCCCGCCAGGTCGCCGGTGTTGTAGGCGCCGAGCCAGTTCAACTGGACTCCGCTGAAGTCGTTGCCGAGCCCGACGGCTCCCAGCTGTCCGAAGCTCTGCTCGCCATTCGTCTTGAGCACGAGCCCGACGTCCACGTACTGAACGTCTTCGTTGGCGCAGTAGATCAGGCACAGGCGGAATGCACCGACGGACTGGTCCTCGGGAACGATCTGCAGCGGCGTCACGAGCCCGAGCTGGACCGGTTTCGTCTGTGCGGTGGCAGATTCAGGAACCAGGGCGAGAGAAGTAAAAGCCAGCGCTAAGAGCAGACAGAGCTTCTTCACGGCTTCCTCCGCGATCGAGGTGACACGTCGGCGTGTAGGTCAGCTTCCTGCAGCCCAGTAAGATTCATCGCCGAGGGCTGCCTCGTCAAGTTGCCCGAAGGTCCTATGTTTCAAGGTCCTGCCCGTCTTCGGGCGGTTGGTTCGGCTCCACCTCGGCCGGCAATGCATCCTCTTCCTGCGCGGGCGCCTCGAGGCTGTCCCCGATCGGGCCGATCTCCCGGTCGAAGTCGGAGGCAGGAGGGGGGTCCGAGCCCGAGTCCGGCCTGAGGGAGTCCAGTCTGCGCTCGACTGGCGCCGGCGAAGGTTCGGCCTCCCGGCTGACCGGCTGACGCCGTTGAACCGCGCCACTCTTCTGGACCCTGCGCACGGAGGGATCCTCCACGAACGGCGCGTACTCCCGGACCGCGAGAACGACCGAGTCTCCCGGCTCGATGAGCAGGTCCATTTCTGGAATTTCCTGCGTGTAGGTGACGAGCACGGCGCCCGCGTCCCCGCCGATCGTCAGCAGCAGGCGGTCCGCCTCGCGCGATTTCGCCTCGACGACGCCCGCGATCTCCACGTTCTCGCCCTTCAACATGTCCGGCATGTACGGCCGAATCAGGCCGGGTACGAAGATCGTCCCGAGGATTCCCAGAACCAGCCCGCTGAAGAACCACCAGAGCCAGCGGCTCTTCTTCCCGGTCTCCGGACCATCGGAGCGTGATGAGCTTTCCATCGTCGTGCCTCTCGAATTGTCGCGTCAGCCGACGACGCGCTTGAGGTATGCCTTCAATCGAACCCAGGCGTCCAGCGCCGGCCCCGCCGAGTTCTCGGGGTCGCGGTCCACCCACAACCAGAATCCGTGCTGAACGTCATCATAAATATGCAGGTCGTTCTCGATTCCCGCTTCCTTCAGGGCGCCGGCGAAGCGCTCGACCTCGTCGGGCGGTATTCCCCGGTCCATCTGCGCGAAGGTGCCGTAGATCGGGTGATCGATCTCCGACAGCAGCTCCGGATCCTGCACCAGGCGCCCGTAGAAGATGGCCGTACCGTCGTGGTTCTCGCCGCCGATCGCGTAGCTCAACGCGACACCCCCACCGAAGCACCATCCCATCGTGGCGATCTTGCCGGTCACATCGGGGCGGGCTCGCAACAACTGCGCGGCCGCATCGAGATTGGCGATGATCCGGTCGGGATCGGCCTGCGCCTCCTCCATCAGGGCGATGTTCTCTGTCCGGTCGCTGCCCGTGCGTCCGCCGTAGAGGTCGGCCGCGAGGGCCACGTATCCCTCATCCGCCATCGCGTCCGCCACCTGGCGCACTCGATCGACGAGCCCGTTCCACTCGTGGATGAGGATGACCGCCGGGAACGGTCCATCACCCTCCGGCACAGCCAGGTAGCCGGTCGTGGCCGGATCCGCATTGAAGTATCCGATGGGCTGACCGCGAGGCGGCCCGGCCTCGCCCAGAACGGCGGCTGGCAGCGACGTTTCCTGCAGCTCTGTCTGCGCGGGTGCGTCTGCGGCGGTCCCGTCCGAATGAGAGGTCTCGCGCGACTCGGCCGATCCTCCGCAGCCTCCCGCGAGTACCGCGAAGGAAAACAGTGCACTCATCGCCAGCCAGCTGTGGCTTCGATCCGACCCTCTCTTCATCGCCGGTCTCCCATTCGAAGTGTCGCACCCCGGGCCCTCGTGACCCGCGGGAGCGACCGACCATACGCGGCGCCGGTTCGAATCGCCACCGCGGGGCTTGGCAATTTCAGCCCCGACCGGCCACCTTGTCCGGCCCGTGATTTTACCTACGAGGGGTGGGCGGCGGAGGATTCCGTGACGCCTCCCGAACTCAGGACGAGACGAGGATCGATGGCGGAGTCGGACGCAGAAGGAACCGTGGAATCGAAGGACTTCCTGAGGACGAAGATCGAGAATGACATCCGGACCGGGAAGTACGGCGGACGTGTAGCGACCCGGTTTCCACCGGAGCCGAACGGATACCTGCACATCGGGCACGCGAAATCGATCTGCCTCAACTTCGGCGTGGCCGAGGAGTACGCCGGGACCTGCAATCTCCGCTACGACGACACGAACCCGGATACGGCAACGCAGGAGTTCGTCGATTCCATGCAGGCGGACATCCGCTGGCTCGGGTACGACTGGGAGGACCGACTGTACTTCGCCTCCGACTACTTCGAGCAGTTCTACGAGTGGGCCGAGAAACTGGTGCGTGAAGACAAAGCCTACGTCGACTCCTCGAGCGAGGAGGAGATCCGCGAGCTCCGCGGTACCGTGACCGAACCGGGCCGACCGAGCCCGTACCGGGAACGGACGCCGGAGGAGAACCTCGACCTGCTGCGTCGGATGAAGGCGGGAGAGTTCCCCAACGGCGCACACGTTCTGCGGGCGAAGATCGACATGGCGCATCCGAACATGGTCATGCGCGATCCCTTGCTGCTCCGGATCCGGCACTCGACCCATTACCGTCGCGGAGACGAGTGGTGTCTGTATCCGATGTACGATTACGCGCATTGCCTGGAAGACGCGATCGAGGATATCACCCACTCGTTCTGCACTCTCGAGTTCCGGAACAATCGTGAGATCTACGACTGGGTGCTGGATGCAGTCGGGATCGAGCGTCCTCGGACCGAGCAGACCGAATTCGCCCGCCTGGAGCTGGATTACACCGTACTGAGCAAGCGGCGCCTGATCCGCCTGGTCAACGAGGGGCACGTCGCCGGGTGGGACGACCCGAGGATGCCCACGATTGCGGGGATTCGTCGTCGCGGCGTGACCCCGGAGGCGGTGCGGTCGCTGTGCGAAAAGGTCGGGGTGGCAGATGTGAAGAGCCGCACCGACTACGCGCTGTTCGAGTACGCGATCCGCGACGACCTGAACTGGCGTTCGCCTCGCCGTCTGGCGGTCCTCGATCCGTTGAAGGTCGTGATCACCGACTACCCCGAAGACGCGGAGGAATGGATCGATGCGCCATCCTTCCCCCGGGACGTGGACAAAGAGGGATCCCGGCGGATGCCCTTCTCACGCGAGCTGTGGATCGAACGGGCCGACTTCATGGAGGAGCCGCCCCGCAAGTTCCACCGACTCGCACCGGGACGCGAGGTGAGGCTGCGCCACGCCTACGTGATCCGCTGCGACGAGGTGGTGAAGGATCCCGAGACCGGAGAAGTCATCGAGCTCCGCTGCTCGCACGACCCGGCTACGATGGGTGCGAACCCGGCGGACGGCCGGCGTATCAAGGGCACCATCCACTGGGTGTCGGCCCGACACGCGCTGCCCGCAGAAGTCCGCCTTTACGATCGTCTGTTCGCCGTGGCCGATCCTGACGAAGGGCTGGAGGAGGGGGAAGACTTCACGAAAAACCTGAATCCGGAATCGCTCGTAGTGGTCAATCCGGCCCGGGTCGAACCCTCGCTCGCCGATGACCCACCGGGAAGTCGCTACCAGTTCGAGCGGTCGGGTTACTTCGTGAGCGACGCGTTGGACTCTGCGCCCGGAGCGCTGGTCTTCAATCGGACGGTGACGCTGCGGGACAGCTGGGCGAAGATCGCGGCGAGGAGCTGAAGCCGCAGGCGATTCGTCCCTGCGCCTCGGAGGTCAGTCGCAGCCCAGCTCGAATCGGGTGGTGACCGTGTCCTCCGCCACGACGGTAACGCTGCGGGGATTCTCGCCTGCTATGACACAGTTGAGCGGCACTTCGCGGAGACGCACCACGTGCGGAATCGCGGAAATGGCGGGAAACAGGACCGACTCGCCCGCCAGGATCGACGACGCGAACACGCCACCGTCCACGGTCACCAGGACGTTTCTGACCGGCGGGTTTCCGGCGGCGACCACCACCTCGACGTTCAGAGCTCCGACGTCCTGCCGGCCCGTCGCCCGGATTACCCCGCGCGGCGCCGTGACGCCCGAATTGATCTGATCTTCGTATACCCACGTGCCCGGCAGGTTGGGGACGAAACGGTACCGTTCGCTGTTCCGCAACGTGTCGCTTCGGATCACGACGCCGCCGGCCGGCTCCTGCACGGATCGAAGCAGGTGACTCTGCACGTCCCGGTTCAGCCACTCGACGGTGTCGCCGGCGACGACGAACAGAGTGTCTCCGCCGAGGGGCGGTATGAACCGATCAGAGAGGATCTGGACCTGGTGGGCCGTGACGAGCAGATCGAACTCGACCTCGTACTGGTCCGTGCCCTCGACGTAGGCATCCACCTCGATCGGTCCCAGCACTGATCCGGCCGTGAGCAGAACCTCGGATACCCCCGCCACCCCGGTCGTATCCGAGGTCGCGGAAAGCGTGCCCACGCCGCGACGGATTTCCCAGCGCACCAGGATTCCGGGCACGGCGAAGCCCCGTCGGTCAACGGCCACCACGCGAAGCGGGAGGCGGAAAGCCTCGAGAGTGCTTCCCGTCTGCTCGTCGCCGCCGAGGATCTCGAAGACGGCGACGAGAGAGTCCTGCGAGCCACCGCCGGATCCACCCCCGCCGCCGGACCCGAGCAGCGGAGGGTTGTCAGTGTCGCAGGCGGCCGGCAGAAAGCCGATCCCGGCGACGAGCAGCAGGAGTCCTATCGGGCCGATGCAGCGAGCCCGGCCGGTTCCTCTGCTCAGTGGTCCCTGCCGACGTGCCGGACAGCGTAGTCGTACGAGCGTGTCGCGAGCCCTTCGGCAACCCGCATCGTGCCGCGCGCCACGGCTCCGATGGCCAGGTCCACGACCCGGCCCCAGGCGAGGAAGAACGGACGGCCGACGACGAATGCGATCACACTTCCGAGCGCGAGCAGAAACAGGGCTGGGATCGCCCATGCGGCCACCACCAGCGGCATCCCGATCAAAGACAGCATTGCGGTGCCTCCTTCCGGCTTCGTCACGTCTCCGGTCACCACCGGATACAGGCCAAAAATACTCGGACCGGGCCGCGGCGGCGAATGAGGATGTCTGCACGCCCGGCGCCCGCGAAGCAGGGGACCCGGCACATCGAACCGCCGCGGTGTATCGTTCGTGGAGTGCTACGCCAGGAAACGCAGTTCAGCGCGAGGTGAATCCGAGTGAACGGGTCCCAGATCAGACTTCTGCTCGTCCTGCTCGTCGCCGGCATCGGCGCCGGGGCGTTCCTGATGTACAGCCTGACCCGGGAACCGGATGTAGACGGTCTCTGGGCCACCGCCGATTGCGGCGGGCTCCTGAGCGATCTGCTGCCGCGCAACGATCCACTGGTCGTCGAGATCGCCCCCGAGAGGCTCACGATCTACGGAAAACGGAGCGATCGCGAGTTCCGGTTGCTGGAGTCCCGGCGCACCGAGCTCGACGCATGGCGAATCTTCGTGATCAACGAGGTCGGTGAGACCCTCGACTGGCGGCTTGAGCCGGGAGACCTGCTGGAGTACGACGGCGGTGAATGCCGGGTCACGCGCATCGACTGGGCCACGGCCTGCGAGGCAATCTTCGCCCCCCGCGCCGCTCGCGGCGGCCCTCCCGGGCCCGAGCGGTGCGCGGTCTCCCCGCTCGCTGACCCGGCAGGCGGCTGATCAGCGCCCTTCGAGCAGCTTCGGGCCTTCCCGCTGGAGGACCTCGGCCAATAGAGCCGCGAGCTGGTCCACCGCTTCACTCAGGGCGGCCACCTCGTCCTCGATTCTGGGTCCGGCGCTGCTCGCCCGCACTACCGATCGGGCCCCGAGGTTCGTCGGCTTCCTATGCGGATCCAGCACCCGCCAGGTGATGTCGAGAACTGCGTCCCCGGACGCATCGGTTTCGAATCTGTGGATGCTCCCGGTGATGATCCACTGGGTGAGCGTGGTCGCTCGCCAGGGGTGCGAGTACACGGTCACCCCCGGAGCGCGGGCGTCGAGGCTCGCCGCGAGGACGCGTTCGAACCCTTCCTCGAGGGACTCTGCCCAGCGCGCTGCCTCGACCGGGTCCACTTCGTTCGGACCTACACGTCGCACGAACTGGGCCCGGTCCAGGTAGCCCGGAATCGCGAATGGTCCGATTCCCACGTTCACGCGCGCGGAGTCGATCACGGCATCCGTGTACGAAGCCGCGTCCTCTTCCCCGCCGAGCATGTAGAATCGGGTCGGATCCTCCTGGGGGCCAAACGAGCAGGCCCCGATCAGCACGACAATCGACAGCAGGTTCATTGCCCGGATCGAATGGGAGGTCGCATACGAACGGCGGACCTTCGTTTCCAACGGCCTCATTGGTCGCTCTCCCCGTAGTCCTTTCCTCGCAGCAGCGAGCTCGGATTCCTGTCCAGCGTCTCCGCCAGCGAGCGGAATGCGCGCGCTGCCGATCCTATCTCGTAGAGCGCCTCGTTCAGTCGCGTCGCCGTCACGCCCTCCGCCTCCAGCAGGATCCGGGTCTGCGTCAGCGTCTCCTCGAGGGCGAGCATCGCCGAATCGGCGCGCATCATCGCTGCCTGGGCCCGATCGCCCACCGGACCAACCGCCGAGTCCGTGTTCGCCATGAGCATCGCGGCTGATTCCATCGCCTTCTGCGCGCTGGCCAGGGTCCGTGGCAGCCTCTCCGCGGCGGCCTGCAGCCCGGGATTGCTGACCACTGCTTCGATACTCCGGATCGTATTCGTGAGCGACTCGATCAGCGAGTCGGCATCGAGGGCGCTGATCTTCGCCACCAGCGCGCTGATCGAACCCTGCAGCTCGCTGAGCCCGGTGTTGGCCGTGGGAATCTCGCGGTAATCCCCGTAGGCCACACCCTCGAGCCGATAATCGGTATTGGGCAGGATCTCGAGACCGATGAATTTCTTACCCGTAACGAAGCTCTCCTGCTCGAGGGTGGCGCGCATTCCGGCATCGATCAGCGTATCGATAAGGGCCGGGGTGACTTCTCCCACTCCACCGTGCTTTACCAGCAGGTCACGGTTGATCTCCCACAGCACCGGGATGCGGAAATCTTCGGCGACCCGTGAGTCGCCGGGAATCGCCAGGCGGATCTCACGGACCTGCCCGATCGTCACCCCCCGAAGCTTCACCGGCGCCCCCGGGTCGAGCCCCGCCACGGAACCGTCGAAGTAGGAAACGAAGGGATACGTCGTCTTGAACAGGTTCCCGGAGCCGAGTACCGCGATGGCCCCGAGAATCAATATGATCGCTCCGATGACGAAGAGACCGATCGAACGCGGGCTGGCCTTAGCCATCCTCTCCCTCCCCCCTCGTCATGAACGTGCGCACCGTCGGGTGGTCGCAATGGTCGCGCAGCCAGTTGGGCGGTCCGCTGGCGATCATGGTTCGTGTCTCCGCGTCGAGAAAGATGCTGTCCGTGCCTATAGCGTAGATGCTCGGCAACTCGTGGGTCACCATGACGACTGTCGTGTCCAGGCTGTCGCGCAACTCCTGGATCAGGTCGTCCAGGCGTTTCGAACTTATCGGATCGAGGCCGGCGGAAGGCTCGTCGATGCAGAGGATCTCCGGGTCGAGCGCTATCGCGCGCGCCAGGCCGGCCCGCTTCTGCATGCCGCCGCTCACCTCCGCCGGATAGTAATCCTCGAACCCTTTCAGGCCCACCATGGCCAGCTTCAGAATGGCGATCTCCCGGATCTCCGCCGCGTCGAGCTCCGTGTACTCCTCGAGCGGCAGCGACACGTTCTCGGCCAGCGTCATCGAGCTCCACAGCGCCCCGCTCTGGTAGAGCACGCCGAATCGGCTCATGATCGCCTGGCGTTCGTCGGCCTCCAGCCCCGAGATCCGGGACCCGTCCAGCAGGACGCTGCCGGCCGCCGGATCGAGCAGACCGAGAATGTGCCGCAGCAGTGTGCTCTTTCCGCAGCCGCTTCCGCCCATGATGACGAAGATCGAGTTGCGCGGTATCGAGAAGCTCAGGTCCCGCTGCAGGACGAAGTCCCCGAACGCCATGGTCAGGTCACGGACCTCGATGTGCGGCGCCTCGCCGGGCTGGAGGGTGGGCTCGTGGCAGGAATCGGTCATCGGTCAGATTCCCAGTACATAGAAGACCCAGGCGAACACGCCAGCGGCGCTGATGATCGCCACGATCGACGACACGACCGCGGCGGTCGCCGCATCCCCTACCGCCGAGGCGCTTCCACCGCAGCGCATTCCCTCGCGGCAGCCCGCCAGGGCGATCAGCACCCCGTACACCAGCGCCTTGAACAGCCCGCCGACCAGACCGGTGATCGACAGCGCCCCTAACGTCTGGTTCCAGTAGGTGGTCAGCGACAGGTCCAGCATCGCCATTCCGACCAGAGCACCGCCGGCGATTCCCATCAGCACCGAGTAGAGGGTCAGGAGCGGCATCATCGAAGACAGCGCCAGGACCCTCGGCACGACGAGAAACTCCACGGGCGATATGCCGAGCGTCACGAGAGCGTCGGTCTCCTGGTTCACCTTCATGCTGCCGAGCTGCGCGGCGTACGCCGCTCCGCTGCGTCCCGACATCACGATCGCGGTCATCAGAGCGCCCATGTCCCGGGCCATTGCCACTCCGACCAGGTTCGCGACGTAGATCGTCGCGCCGAACTGCTGCAGCTGGACCGCGCCGACAAAGGCGAGAATCGCGCCGAGGAGGAACGATACGAGCGAAACGATTCCCAGCGCGCCCGCACCGGCCTGCTGCACGAGGAGCCACAGATCCCGCTTCCGATATCGGCTGCGTCCGGTCAGGAACCGGCCCAGCGCACGGGTGGTCTCGCCGAGAAAGGTGACCGACTCTTCCGCTTCGTCGATCGCATCCAGCGCAGCCGTTCCAACTCGATCGACGACGGGAGCTTTTTCCTCACTTCGGCGCGCATCTTCCCGTGCCGGAGAAGACTCCGCGAGAGCCAGCAGCCGTCCTGCACCATCGGGCAGCCCGCGTCTGTCGACCTTCGCTCCGCGGTCGCTGGCGATCGACTCGAGCCGGAGCAGCAGTGCAAGGAGCCCCGAGTCCCATTTCTCGAGATCCGCGGTATCGTAGAGCAGGACATCGCCCGGCCCCAGCGAAGTGACCGCTCGCTCGACCGCCTGCGCATCCGGGGTGGCGACCTCGATGTCCCATTGGCCGCTCGCCGTGAGCGTGAGCCCTTCCGGGCCGCGCGTCGCTTCGATCCGCGGCCCGGTCACGTCTCCCCCTCCAGCGCGGGTGACGAAGCTGCGTCCGTCGTGTCGGGCGAGTGCGGCTCGAACTCCGGCGGAGGATCGAGGGTGAAGAACAGGTCGGCCGTGAAGCTCTCGATGCCCTCGCCGCTTCCGGAGACACGGCGCAGGTAAACGGTGAGCCACGCGCGGTCGCCCCGTGCTTCGACGGTGAGAATTCGAGCCGGGATCCCGTGGGCCGCCGAGCTGTCGGATCGAAAGGCGCGCGCCGCCTCGACTGCCGTAGCGAGGGAAGCCGATACCAGGGTGCCTGCATCGTCCGCGAGCGAAATCCGCCCGGCTGCGGCGTCCCAGGCCAGCTCGTAAGACCGGCCTTCGATCCTCAGCGAGTCGGAACGCGTATCCCAGGCCCGCCAGTCGCTGATCGCCCAGTCATTCCCCGACACCCGAAGCGGCTCGGAGGTGTCGGCCACGTGCAGATTGTAATTCTCGCCGGTCGCCCCTGCCCATCGACTCACGTACCCGGCACCCATCCTGGTGACGATCGCTTCGGTCCGGGTCTCGATGTCGCCCTCCATCACCCGGCCGGGATCGGTCCGGACCGTATCCGCGTGTGTCAGACCCGGCTCGAACCAGGGCTCGATCGATTCGACGCCATGCGTGCGGACCAGGTACCGGACCACCGCGCTGATCTCCCGGCGATCCTCGAACGTCGGCTCGGCCGGCGACGCCGAGATCCGGCCCTCCACCAGCATTCCGTTTCGCTCCAGGATTTCCTGGAGTCGGTCCACCTGGCTGCGCTCAGAAACCGCGTAGGCGCCCCAGGGGCCCGCCAGCGTCACGAAGGCGATCAGGGCGAGCGTCGCCGGAATCACCTTGATCGAGCCACGACGTCGCGCGATGTAGAACAGCGCGATTCCGGCGAGCCAGAACGAGAGCACGACCAGGTAGTACCGACGCTCCGTAATGCCGTACTGATCGATCCGCTTCCAGATCGCGGCGAGCAGCATACCGATCGAGGGGATCAGGGCGACCCAGAACCAGCGAGCGTAGGTTCGCACCCAGCGGTTCTCCTCCTGCTCCTCGATCGGCTGCAGGAGGAGGAGCGAAAGGATTCCCGCCACGGCCACGCTCGATACCAGCCAACCGATCCAGCCGCTGGGCCACTCTTGCGTCAACAGCACCTTACCGAGATAGGTCGTGAGGATGACCAGGTACAGGGAAACGATCGGAGCCAGGATGTACTGGGCGAAGACTTTCAACGCATGCGGATAGAGGCGGCGGGACTCGAGCGCCGGCAAGTCGACGGGAACACCGCCGAGGAAGAACCAGGGGTGGAAGACGAAGGCCACGGTGAACCAGAGCCGTCCGTACCATTCTCCGTCCACCTCCAGGCCGAACAGGTTGTCGATCGCCAGCAATGCGACGGACAGACCGAAGAAGAGAACGGCGGCAAACAAGGTCGCCACGAGGAAGCGCAGGAACAGCGACATGTTGTACTGCCAGAAGCCGTTCTGCTCGTCCGCCCCCAGGTAAGGCCCCACCGCCACGAACAGGTGGAACCCGAGCCACAACTGGAAGTACCGCCCGAGAGCCACGTCGTCCGACCATCCGGGTCGGAGCAGGTAGATCGCCAGCAGCAGTGCCACGCCCGCCGCCAGCGCTGCGATCCGGCCTCCGCCACGCCAACCGTGTCGTTCTGCTACCAGCTCGAGCCCGACGAACAGTGGAAGGCCCAGCGAGGCGGCGTAGAGAACTCGCAGGTAGAGTTCTTCGCTCTCCCCGGCGTCTACCAGGAGAATCCCGGCGACAGCGGCGATCAAGCCGCAGACGATCACCAGCGGGAATCGCCGGGCGGCGAAGAGCGCCTCATCCGTGAGCCGTTCGAGTGAGGGGAGCTTCATGCGCGACAACATAGCGAAGGGGACCGGCTCTGGCCCATACTTCGCGTCAGAAGTGCCGGTGCCACACATTCCGTGGCACCGGACGTTCAGATCGGACCCCCGAGAGACGGGAGACCACGTTGGAGTTCATCGCCTGGAGCCTGATCGGGTTCCTCGTCGCTCTGCTGCTGACCCTCGGCCTCAAGGCCCTGGAACTCGGCATGCACTGGCGCCTGGTGATGGCGTTCGCCTACACGCTGGCGATCGCGGCCGTGGCCTTCTCGATCATCGTGTTCACCGGTTGGACCACCCGCGGGGGTTGGCTTCTCGGGTGCGCGCTCGGATGGCTGTTCGGCGGCCTTTGGGTGGACGATCTCCTCTGGTGGGTGCGGCACGGCCGCGCCGACCCGGAAGTGGGCGCCGAACCGGACCTGGATCCCGAATCCTCCTGAGCCTCGAGGCAGCCGGCCCGCGTATCGTGGTGCGACCGGCATCGGCAGCTACGCCTCGATTTCCAGCAGGTCCGCGAGATCGGACGCGCGAGTGACGGGCCGCTCGCACATCAGGCCGCGGCACAGCCAGGCGGTCGCCCCGGAGCTCGATTCCGGCTCGAACTCGGCGAGGAACGGAGCGATCGACCCGGCGTCGCTTCCGTCGCTCGGCCGAGCCCCGGGCATTGCCGCCGGGCGCAGGATCGTGACCAGGTGCGGCCGGTACCCGCGGCGCGAGGTCCGGAGCATTTCTTCGGCTTCGCCCGAATCGGGGTCACCCGCGATCACGAGCTCGCGGCCTCCGTCGGCGACGAATTCGAGACCCGAAAGAAACCAGGTGAAGGCGGCGGGATGTGCTTCGACGACCGCCCCGAACGCTTTCGCGATCGCGTCCGCCTCCCGCTCGTAGCGCGGTTCGGCCGTCAACCTGGCAAGTCGCAGCAGGTTCGAGAGTGCGGCGGAATTCCCCGACGGTATCGCGCCATCGTACACCTCGCGGCGTCGAACGATGAGGTCTTCCCGCCCCGCCGGCGCGAAGTACAGGCCGTCCTCCGGTCCGTCTCCGAACAGATCGAGCATCGCGTCGGTCAGACGCCTCGCCCGCTCGAGGTGGCGAAGATCCTGGCTGGCCTGGTGAAGCTCGATCTCGGCCCACGCCAGGAAGGCGTAGTCGTCGAGGTTGCCGTCGATCTCCGCGTCTCCTTTCCGGTAGCGGTGCAGCAGGCGGCCCTCCTGCCACATCACCGACCAGAGGAAGTCCGCTGCTCGCTCGGCGGCTGACAGGTACCGTGGCTCATCCAGCGCGACGGACGCCTTCGCGAGCGCCGCGATCATCAACCCGTTCCAGTCTGTGAGGACTTTGTCGTCCTTCAGTGGCCGGATCCGTTCCTTCCGTCTCTCGAACAGGCGTCGTCGCGACGTCTCGAGTCGGGCCAGCAGCTCTGTCGATTCCATTCCGATGGAGGCAGCGAGCGTTTCTGCCGGCACGGGCAGGTGCGGGATGTTCGCTCCGGTCCTCAGGCCGGTCGCTTCATCGGTGAAGTTCCCTTCGGGACGCACGCCCCAGACGGTGACCGCCAGGTCTGCGTTCTCCCCACCCACTACCTCGCGCAGCTCCGCCTCCGTCCACACGTAGAAGCGCCCTTCTTCCCCCTCGCTGTCGGCGTCCTCGGCTGAATGGAAGCCGCCGGTCGGATCGGTGAGATCGCGCAGCACGTATTCGATCACCTCGCGGGCGACGCGCGCGTGGCGCTCTGCCCCGGTCACCTGGTACGCTTCCACGCAGGCCATGGTGAGCAGTGCCTGGTCGTACAGCATCTTCTCGAAGTGGGGAAGCAGCCAACCCGCGTCGGTGGAGTACCGGTGGAATCCGAAGCCGACCTGGTCGAACACCCCCCCTGCTCTCATCGCATCCAGCGTGCGCTCGACGATTTCGAGTGCTCGCGCGTTTCCGGTTCGGCGCCAGTAGCGGAGCAGGAACAGGAGGCGGTGGGGGGTGGGGAACTTCGGGGCTCGACCGAAGCCTCCGTGCATCGAATCGTGCTCCCGTGTGAGCTCCTCGAATCCCCGGTTCAACGTGTCCGGCCCCGGAGCCCTCCCGGAAGGGACACCCGATTCGAGCTTCTCGAGGTTCGCCCGGACCGCATCGGCGGACGCAGAAAGATCTTCCCGTCGGGTCGACCACAGGTGGCCGATCCGCGGCACGAGGTCGACCATGCCCGGGCGACCGAATCGGCTCTCCCTCGGAAAGTAGGTGCCGCTGAAGAAGGGAAGTCGCTCCGGCGTCATCACGATCGTCAGCGGCCATCCCCCCTGAGCGCCCATCAGCTGCGCCACAGACATGTAGATGCCGTCAATGTCGGGGCGCTCTTCCCGGTCCACCTTCACGTTGACGAAGGTCTCGTTCATCAATCGGGCGACTTCCTCGTCCTCGAACGATTCGTGTTCCATCACGTGGCACCAGTGGCAGGTCGCGTATCCGATCGACAGGAAGATCGGTCGATCGAGCTCCCGGGCGGCAGCGAAGGCCTCGTCGCCCCACGGGTACCAGTCCACCGGATTCTCGGCATGTTGAAGCAGGTACGGGCTCTTCTCTTCGGCCAGGCGGTTCGGCACGCTTCGGCTCCGGGTCGAGTTCTGTGTCCGGGTTCGGATCTGCATTGGCAGACCCGGAGAACATGGCGAACCGGAGCGCCTCGTCACAGGCGGGGTTCGCTTTTCGCACCTTCTTGTGTACGGTGGTCGGACCGGCGAAGTCGAACGAGCAGGTCTTTCGAGAGCCGGCATCCCAGCCGAGGCAACTGGAACAGAGACTGAGGAGGTCGGGCGTGGAGAACGTCAGCGTGGTCACCCGTGGTGGAGGCTCGATCGAGCTCGATGGCGGAGT
This sequence comes from Gemmatimonadota bacterium, assembly GCA_023554245.1. Taxonomy (GTDB): domain Bacteria; phylum Gemmatimonadota; class Gemmatimonadetes; order Palauibacterales; family Palauibacteraceae; genus Carthagonibacter; species Carthagonibacter metallireducens. The sequence continues at coordinate 2,683 of JAMJQL010000116.1, read as the reverse complement.
TCTCGACTCGTTCGCATTCCGACTCACCGGGTCCCTCATGGCCGAGTCGACGGATGGCTACGAAGAAGCTCGCGAGTTGTGGAACGCGATGATCGATACCCGACCGGCCCTGATCGCCCGGTGCTCGACGGCCGAGGACGTGCAGACGGCGATCCGATTCGCGGCGGAGCACGGCCTTCTGATCTCGGTGCGGGGCGCCGGCCACAACATCGCCGGCAGCGGTCTCTGCGAGGGAGGTCTGACGATCGACCTGTCTCAGATGCGGAACGTAGATGTGGATCCGGCCTCGATGACGGCCGTCGTCCAGCCCGGCGCCACCCTCGGTGACGTGGACGCCGCGACCCTCGCACATGGCCTCGCACTTCCGGTCGGGATCAACTCGACCACCGGAATCGCGGGACTCACACTCGGAGGCGGATTCGGCTGGCTGAGCCGCAAGCACGGCCTTACGATCGACAGCCTGGTCTCGGCGGAGGTCGTGACCGCCGACGGGGAGCTCGTCGAGGCCAGTGAGACCGAGAATACGGACCTCTTCTGGGGTCTGCGCGGAGGCGGGGGGAATTTCGGCGTGGTCACCTCCTTCACCTTCGAACTCCACCCGATGGGTCCCGATCTGCTGTGCGGGCTCGTCGTGCACCCGTTCGCGGACGCTGCTTCGGCGCTGCCGTTCTATCGGGAATTCACCGCGACCTGCCCGGACGAGCTCACGGTGTGGATGGTCCTGCGGGATGCACCGCCGCTGCCCTTCCTTCCGGAAGAGGTTCACGGGACGAAGGTGGTCGTGTTCGCCTTCGTGTTCGCCGGTGATCCGGAAGTCGGAGAGAAGCTGGTGTCGCCCCTTCGTGCGTGGGGTTCGCCCCACGGCGAGCACGTGGGCGTGATGCCCTTCGCGGATTTCCAGCAGGCGTTCGATCCGCTGCTGACCCCCGGGGCGCGCAACTACTGGAAGTCACACAATTTCAGCCAGCTCAGCGATGACCTGATCGGGGAGATCCTCTCGGCGACAGCCTCTCTGCCGTCACCCCACTCGGAGATCTTCGTGGCTCAGGTCGGCGGAGAGGCGGCCCGGCGACCGATCGACTCGACGGCTTACCCGCACCGTGACACGGCGTACGTGATGAACGTGCATACCCGTTGGGAAGATGCCGGTGACGATGCGCGCTGCGTGGACTGGGCGCGGGAATTCTTCGACGCTACGGCGACGCACGCCACGGGCGGAGTGTACCTCAACTTCGTCAGCGAAGCCGACGACGAGGCCAGGGTTCGGGCTGCCTACGGCGCGCACTATGACCGCCTCCGGGAACTGAAGGGCAAGTACGACCCGGAGAACGTGTTTCGAACGAACCTGAACGTCCGGCCCTGACGCCGGGGCGCCGGCCGTTCGGCTCAGTGGTGATGCGCGCTCCGCCTGTCACGCCATGCGCACCAGGCGCAGTCGGCGAACAGGACGATCGCGGCGACGAACGCGAGCGCGATCACCAGGGTTCCGGTGAAATAGAGCACCGAGTCGAGCGAGGCGTACATCATTCACCTCCCGGAGAGAACTGCAGCACGGCGACCGGCAAGGGGAGAAGACGGCACGGCGGCGAATTACAGGTACCCCGAAGGGCCTGAATAGGTCACCTGTCCGGAGCCAGTTCGGCGTACCCCGGACAGTCCCAGGATGTTAGATTAGGTGGGTATTCCAGCCGCGTCGCCCCTCCTCCGACGCGTGGAGTTCTCGTACTGCGCACGGCCCTGCGAAGTCGCTCCTGAATACCGGAGGTGGAGTATGCGCAGGCTCAGTCCCTTCCTTCTCGTACTGGCTCTCGGCTCGGTCCACGGCTGCAGCGATCCTCCGACTGCCCCCGACGGGTCCGCGGTTCTCAAGAAGGCGTTCGCCGGGCATGAATCCGGCCGACTCGTCGCCTCGGGTCAGCTCCGCGAGGGGGAATGGAAGATTTCCTTCGGCGGGTATGCCGACCGAAGTTCTGATGGTTCGTTCCGCGGAAGCTGGCAGGCACACCTGCACTCGGTGTCGGTCGAAGAGCTCGAGGGCCGAAAGTTCGCTGCGACCGAAATCCTCGGGCTGAGTTTCGTCGAGTCCGACAACCCGGCGGAGTGCATCGCCCGGGCGAACCTCTACATGGCAGGCACCCTGGACGGCGCGCCTGGCTACTATGCCAGAGTGCTCGCGGCGGACGCCGGCAAGATCGGCGGTGACGCGTTCGACTCCTTCCGTCTGGTAATCTACGATTCCGAATCGATACCGCTGTACGTGGCCTCGAGCAACGACCCGGAGCATCCCGGTGGAGACTTCCCCGCCGTGTCGAACTGCCGGGGAAGCAGTCGTGCGGCTCTGGCCCACGGGAACGTGAAGATCTGGTTCACTGAGTAGTCTGAGGCGAATCTCACCGCTGCGCCGGGGCCGAGCTTTCCGCGGCCCCGGTCTCGCATAGATTGAACAGGGCGCTTCGATCCACACCTGCCCCGAGACCGGGAGTACTACTATGCCGCGGCTGCTGCAGATTCTGGGTCCCGTCGTCCTCGGCGTCGCTCTCGTCGTCGCTCTCGCAGCCGGCGGCTTCCCGTGGATATTGGCCGCCGTGCTGATCGGCGCTGCGCTGCTCGTCGGCCTGAGGTCGATGCTGGGCTGATGGAGCTCACGCTGCTGCACCAGCTCGGCATCGCGCTGGGGCTGGGG
>JAMJQL010000115.1 GCA_023554245.1 Gemmatimonadota bacterium | reverse complement strand
TGCTTGCCGCTGACCCGCAGGCATTTCTGTGAAGTGACCGCCCGTGCGGCCGGCCGCTCCTGCTCGCCCACGAACACGCCCTTGAACTGGACCATCCCGGCGTTGGTGAACAGCAGTGTCGGGTCGTCCTCGGGCACCAGGGAACTGCTCGGCAGGTGCAGATGTCCCTGCCGCTCGAAGTAGCTTATGAATCGCTTCCGGATCTCGCTGGATTTCATCGCGTCCGCTTGGGTCTGGTCGGGGTCTCGCGTCCTCGTGGCCGATTTGCCGCAAACGTTGAATATGACCCGGCCATGCGACGTATACAATCGATCAGGCCCGTCGATCCGATTCGGCTTCAGTCGGGGTCCGATTCAGGCAGGAGATCCTCGACGACCCGTCGAACGTCGCTGCGTGAAAAACCGCGGCGCAGCAGCCAGGAAGAGAGTCGACGGCGGGCGGACGCCGGCTCGGCCTGCCTCAACCGGAACGCACGAGCTTCTGCGATTCCGCGCAGCAGTTCCTGCTCCGAGACCCCCGTCTCCTCGAAGGCGGCTTCGATGGACGCGTCCGCGACATCGGGCGCGATGCCTCTTTCCCGCAGTTCGGAACGCAGCCGGAATCGGCCGCGAGGACGCAGTCGAATCCGGTCCCTGACGAAGGCACGAGCAAAGGCCTCATCGTCCAGGTACCCGAGCTTCTGACATCGGCTTATGGCGTACTGGATCGCGTCCGGGGGGTGGGACTTCCTTCGGAGGTGCCGCTCGAGCTCCATCCGGCTGCGGGGACGGTAAGCCAGGCAGTGCAGAGCCGCCTCCATGGCAAGAGCGCCGGCTCCGTCACGGAGCAATGCCTCCAGCTCGGCCTCGTCGAGCGGCTGGCCGGTTCGAAGCCCACGCTGGAGGACGAACGAAGCCGGCAGGGTCCCGATTTCCCGTCCATCGACCGCCAGACGTATGCGGCCTTCGCGGCGCTCCGGATCGAGCGTCGTGATCGTGGGCACGCTCCGCTACCGGCTCAAGCCTCCGCTGCCGCGCCTGCCTCCTCAGCCTCGTCCTGCGCTTCCTGCGCTTCCTCCGAATCGGGATCGGTGGAGACAATGCCGAGCGCCGCCCGGAGCTTGTGCTCGATCTCGTCCGCGATGTCCGGGTTCTCCCGCAGGAACATCTTGGAGTTTTCCCGGCCCTGCCCGAGCCGGACGTCGTCGCCGTAGGAGTACCAGGCCCCGGAGCGTTGAATGATCCCGTGCTCTTCGCCGAGATCCACCAGAATCCCCGACCTGCTGATTCCCTCGTTGAACATGATGTCGAACTCCGCCATCCGGAACGGCGGGGCGCACTTGTTCTTGACGACCTTTACCCGGGTCCGGTTGCCTACCTGTTCGTTGCCGTCCTTGATCGAGGCGATCCGGCGGATGTCGAGCCGCAGCGAGGAATAGAACTTCAGTGCCCGGCCCCCGGTGGTCGTCTCCGGACTGCCGAACATCACGCCGATCTTCTCGCGGATCTGGTTGGTGAAGATCACCGCGGCGTGCGATCGGCCGATCGCGCCCGTGAGCTTCCGCAGCGCCTGCGACATCAGTCGCGCCTGAAGACCCACGTGCGAGTCTCCCATCTCCCCTTCGATCTCCGCGCGCGGTACGAGGGCTGCCACGGAATCGACGACGATGACGTCGAGCGCGCCGGAACGCACCAGCACCTCGGCGATCTCCAGTGCCTGCTCGCCCGTGTCGGGCTGTGAGACCAGGAGGTTTTCCACGTCCACGCCCAGCCGCTCGGCATACTGGACATCCAGGGCGTGCTCGGCATCGATGAAGGCCGCTACCCCGCCATCCTTCTGGGCGTTAGCGATCACGTGCAGCGTGAGCGTCGTCTTACCGGAGGACTCGGGCCCGAAAATCTCCGTCACCCGCCCCCGCGGGATCCCGCCCACACCGGTCGCGTGGTCAAGGGCCAGCGCACCCGTGGAGATCACCGGTGTCCTGACCCGGGCCCGGTCCAGTCCGAGCCTCATGATCGCGCCTTTTCCATGCTGCCGCTCGATCTGGTTGATCGCCACGGTAAGGGCCTTCCGTCGTTCCTCGTTGAGCTCCAGTGCCATCGCGTCGTCCTCGAATGCGGGGTCGGTTGTCGGTCGAAGCAGTATATCGGGGCCCTCCGACTTTCGCAATTTGTTCGGGTCGCAAACAAGGGGCTGACCGAAGCCGGCCCCGAAGTGCCCCGGACATCACGTTCGATCGTGTACTTCAACGCTCTCTCACCGGCTTGCCGGAATCGAGGCACGGGGCGACGATGCAGGCCATCCGACACCGGCGACGCAGATCCTGGAGCCACAGATGCCCGAAAACGACAGGAACGCCTCCCCTGCCATCCCTGCCAGCGCCATCGAAGGGCTGGGGGAATTCTACCTCGGCCTTCGGGCCGACGAGCCCGGTGCACCTCCCTGGATGTACGATTCCCGGGATCTGACGACGCACGCCGTCGTGCTCGGAATGACGGGCAGTGGCAAGACGGGCCTCTGTGTCACTCTGCTCGAAGAGGCCGGACTGGACGGCATCCCGGCCCTCGTCATCGATCCGAAGGGGGACATCGGAAATCTCCTCCTCACCTTCCCCGATCTCGAACCGGGCGACTTCCGTCCCTGGATCGACGAGGCGGAGGCCGAGAGGAAGGGATTGTCACCGGACGACTATGCCGAGGCCACCGCGAACAGGTGGCGTGAGGGACTGGAGGGATCCGGGCAGGACGGAGCCCGGATCGCGAGGCTTCGGGCGGCGGTGGACATTCCGATCTACACGCCGGGAGCCAGCCACGGCTTGCCGATCGCCGTTCTGCGCTCTTTCGAAGCACCCGGTGAGTCGATCCTGGCTGACGCGGACGCACTTACGGAGCGGATCTCTGCGGCTGTCTCAGGGCTGCTCTCGCTGGCCGGAATCGACGCCGACCCGATGCGCAGCCGCGAGCACATTCTGCTGTCCCGGATCCTCGAGCGCGGTTGGACTTCCGGGCGCGACTTCGATCTCGGTGCCCTGATCCGAGACATCCAGTCACCGGGATTCGATCGAGTTGGCGTCCTCGATCTGGAGTCGTTCTTCCCCGAGCGAGACAGATTCAAGCTCGCCACGGCACTGAACAACCTGCTCGCGGCCCCCGGCTTCGAAAGCTGGTTGGAAGGGCCGCCGATCGACATCCCTTCCCTGCTCTGGACGCCGGAGGGCCAGCCGAGAATCGCGATCTGCTCCATCGCACACCTCGACGAGCCGGAGCGGATGTTCTTCGTCACTCTCCTGCTCAACGAGCTCCTCTCCTGGGCGCGCTCACAGCCCGGCACCTCGTCTCTCAGGGCGATCCTGTACATCGACGAGGTAATGGGATACCTGCCCCCGACCCGCAACCCACCCTCGAAATCCCCCCTGCTCACCCTGCTGAAGCAGGCGAGGGCGTACGGTCTGGGCATCGTGCTGGCCACGCAGAATCCGGTCGACCTCGACTACAAGGGACTCGGCAACACCGGTACCTGGTTCCTGGGCCGCCTCCAGACCGAACGGGACAAGGAAAAGGTGATTGACGGACTCGAGAGCGCATCGGGCGCGACCGAAGGCGGGCTCGACCGCAAGCAAATGGACCGGATCCTCTCGGGGCTGGAGAAGCGGACCTTCCTGGTCGGCAACGTACATTCCGATGCGCCCCTGCTGATTCGCTCTCGCTGGGCGATGTCCTATCTGCGGGGACCCCTGACCCGTCCGGAAATCCGGCGCCTGATGGCAGGTCGAAGATCGGAGCCGTCAGCCGGAGCCGCGGCGCATACCGGGAGTTCTGGCGATCGTGGAGCGGCGACAGGTCCCGAGACAGCAGAATCCGGACGGGTCGATGCAGCCAGAGCGAGGTCAGCGCCCGACCTGGCATCTGATCGTACCATGGTGCCTCCCGAGCTTCGCGAGGTGTTCCTGGCGCCACTCGGGTCGGGAACCGAGGCCTCTCCACCGGTGCTGCGCCCTGCGCTGCTCGGCCTGGCCGACCTGCACTACGTGAGGAAATCACTCGGCGTGGATGTCTGGGAAGACGTGGCGATCCTTTCACCGCTCGACGACGCCTCCGACTCCGATCCCTGGGCCGGTGCGGCAGAACTGCAGTCGATTCCCGACCTGGACCACCCGGCGCCGGACCCGGCCCTGTTCGCATCCGTGCCGGCACGGGCTATCGGCGCGAAGCAGCGCCGCAGCTGGCCGCCGCGGCTGAAGGCATGGCTGTACCGCGAGCGCCCGTTGCGACTCTATCGGATTCCGGCGCTGAAGCTGACATCGAATCCCGGCGAGTCGGAATCGGCATTCCGCGTTCGAGCGCGGGAGGAGGCGCGAAGCGCGCGTAGCGAGGCAGTCTCGAAGATCAGGGACACGTACCGGCGGAAGGTGGCATCGATCGACAAGAAGCTCGAGGCGGCGCACACGAGGCTGGACCGCGAACAGTCGCAATACGATTCCCAGAAACTCGAGAGCTTCGTCGGCATCGGATCCACCCTGCTCGAAACCTTGCTGGGAGGTCGCTCTCTCACCGGGTCGAAGGCCACGACTGCGGCACGGCGGGTGAGCAGAGCGGCGAGTCAGCGGGACGACGTGAAGCGGGTAGAGAAACAGATCGAGGACCTCGAGGCCCAGCTGGGCGAGATCGAGATCGAACTGGCCGATGAGCTCGAGCACGCTCGAGCCGACTGGAGCCCGGAATCGCTGAAGTTGGAAGAAGTGGTCCTGGCTCCGAGGAAGAGCGAGATCGGTGTCGAGATGATTGCGCTCGCGTGGCGGCCGGACGACCCGGAGAGTCCCACCGGAAGATCAGGAATGCAGGCGGACGAAGATCTGCGCTGAGGGAAATGGCCGAGGATAATGCTCCCGTCGGCCGGGGCCGCGGCCGATCGGAGTGTTCCTGGAGGCCGTCCGCCGAACCCGACGGAACAGCCGAACCAGCGACTTCAGTCGTCCAGTACGAACGTGACCTTCATGTTGACCCTGTAGGTCGCGATCTTGCCATCCTTGATCTCGACCGTCTGCTCGTTGATCCAGGCGCCCTTGATGTGCTTCAGAGTCTTGTGGGCACGAGCGATTCCGAGGCTGATAGCGTCTTCGAAGCTCTTCTCCGAGGAGGCGGTGATCTCGGTGACCTTTGCTACGGACATTCTTCATCTCCATGGTTCGGGTTTCGTCATGTCGTGCGGCGAGAATCTTCAATATAGCAAGGCGTGAGGCCCGATGCCCGGTCAGGCCAGTTCGTCGCGAAGCACTTCGAGCGCGAATTCGATTCCCTCGTCATCCACGTCGAAATGAGTGACCAGCCGAAGCCTCTTCGGTGAGGTCGCGATCAGCATCACGCCACGCTCGGACAGTCGGTCAGCCAGGTCTCCGGCCCTGAGATCGGGTCGTGTGAGATCTATCATCAGGATGTTGGTAGCGGGCTCGAGCGGCTCCACGCCATCTATCCCGCGGCACCCGTCGGCCAGGGCCCGCGCCCTGGCGTGGTCCTCGCTCAGGCGCGGGAGAACGTTCTCCAGCGCCCAGAGACCGGCGGCGGCGAGTATGCCGACCTGCCGCATGCCCCCACCCAGCCGCTTCCGAACCGACCAGGCCTCTCCAACCAGCTCCTCAGGGCCGGCGAGCAGAGACCCGACCGGACAACCCAGTGCCTTCGAGATGCAGACCATCACCGTATCGGCTTCCGCAGCGAATTCACCGAGCGAGGTCTCCGAGGCGGCGGCCGCATTCCAGAGCCGGGCTCCGTCGAGATGCACGGGCAACCCGCGATCGCGGGCCAGCGATCGCACCTCTCGCATCGCTTCGACGGGAACGACGACTCCGCCGTGCATGTTGTGCGTGTTTTCGATCCAGACCAGCGACGTCTCGGGGTGGTGACGATCGCCGGGCCGGATGGCCTGCGCGACGTCGGCTGCGGTCAGCCGCCCGGAGTCCGACTCGACAGGGTTCAATTGCACGCCCGACAGCCAGGCGGCGTCCGCCATCTCGTAATGGAATACGTGGGACTCGGCCTCGCACACGGCTTCTGTGCCCGGACGCGTGTGCAGGAACATGGCAGCCTGATTGGCCTGCGTGCCCGAAGGGAAGAAGAGCGCCGCCGGCTTTCCCAGCAACTCGGCGACTCGACGCTCGAGCCGGTCGACGGTCGGGTCCTTTCCGAGAACATCGTCGTCCACTTCGGCCTCTGCCATCGCCCGGCGCATACCGGGCGGTGGCCGGGTGACGGTATCGCTGCGCAGGTCTACGGTGCGGCGCACGGAATCCCTCACCCTGGCTTCGATCAGGTGGCCGGGGCGGGGTCCGCCAGCGACTCACCGCAGCGGGAACAGAACCGGGCGCCCGGTTTCAGGTCGGCCCCGCATACGGGACAGTCTCCCGCCTGGACATCCGAGCCGGAGCTCTCGCCGAGCGAGTCCCTGGCCTCGATGGCCTCGGCCGCCCAGTGCGCCCGCAGCTTCTGGTAGTCCGACTCGGCCATCTTGCCCGTCTCGAACTCGAACTCGAGCTCACGCAGCGCGTCGAGGGCCCTCGCTTTTCGGCCCTCCGGCGTGGGCGCCTCCGCCTCCCTGACGCTCTTCCGCTCCACCATGGGCGCGAAGATCACCGCCGCGAGAAGGAGCGCCAGAATCCCACCGAATATGTAAACCGCGTACACGTTTGCACCGCCTGTTCAAACGTTCATGTGCTTCGCGTCGCCGCCCGAATGACGGCTGGCCGAAGCGAGTTCCAGAGCGCGGGCCGCCGCAGCGGCCGGTTCCACGAATCGCTCGATCGAAAATCGATCTCCAAGCCCGTCCCGTATGCCTATCAGCGGCCTGCCGATCTTCATGCACAGGGCCGCCTCGTTCAAGGTGCCCCACTCTCCCTCGACTGCGATCAGAGCCTCAGAGGCTCGTACGACCAGACCGTTACGCATTTCGCCGAGACCCGTCGCGACGGGAATCGTGACGCCGGCGGCTCTGGCCCGCGGGTCCGTACCCGGCAGGAACCCGATTACTATTCCGCCAGCCTCGGATGCTCCCGCAGAGGCGGCTTCCATCACTCCGCTTCCACCGCCGCAGACGAGGACCGCTCCGGAGAGCGCGAGTGCCCGACCGATCGAGTGAGCGATCTGCCTGCCCGCGGGGGTCGCCTCCGCGGAACCGATGATTCCGACTCGGAGCGGCGGCGTCACGCTTCGTCCGTCTGGCTGATCAATCGTCCGCAGACCACGACAGCAGTGCCCGGATCGCCCTCTTCCAGTCCGACATGGCTCTCTGCCTCGTCTCGGCTGCTTCGGGCCCGGGACGAAACACCCGGCCCTCTCCGAGAGCATCGAGGAAGTCCTCCGGTCGATCCCAGAAACCGCATCCCACGCCTGCCAGCCCGGCAGCTCCGATCGCGGTGAGCTCCGTAGCCCCGGGTCGGTGCACGTCCAGCCCGAGCAGATCGGACTGGAATTGCATGAGCCAGTCATTCTTCGCCGCTCCGCCATCCGCCCGGAACCGACCCGGCTCGACAGTCGTGGAGCGGGCCATGGCCTCGACCACCTCCACCGTTCCGCAGGCCATGGCCTCCAGTGCGGCACGGACGAGGTGGGCTCGCTCCGTCCCGCGGGTCAGGCCGAAAATCGTCCCCCGTGCGTCCGGCTCCCACCACGGAGTGCCCAGCCCGGCCAGCGCCGGGACGAACACGACACCGGCGGTGTCGGGGACGCTGCGAGCCAGCGCTTCGCTCTCCGACGAGTCGGAGATCAGCCCGAGTCCATCCCTCAGCCACTGAAGGGCCGAGCCCGCCACCAGGATCGATCCCTCTTTCGCGTACTGGGGCTCGCCCCGGGGACCGCAGGCGACGGTGGTGAGAACGCCCTCTTCATCGGTCCCGCGCTCGTCGCCGCAGTGCAGGAGCAGGAATGCTCCAGTTCCATAGGTATTCTTGGCATCCCCCGCCGTCCACCCTCCGTGCCCGTAGAGCGCCGACTGCTGGTCCCCCGCCATCCCGGATATCGGAATCTCCGCTCCCAACAGCGAGGGATCGGTTCGACCGATCACGCCGGCGGAGGGGTGGATGGCTGGCAGCATTCCGGCAGGCACGCCGAACAGCTCGCACAGCTCGGGATCCCAGCCCCGAGCCTCGAGACCGTAGAGCATCGTCCGGGAAGCGTTGGTGTGGTCCGTGGCGTGGACGGCCCCGCCGGTGAGCTTGAAGACCAGCCATGAGTCGATCGTGCCGAAACACGCTTCGCCCGCAGCGGCGCGGTCACGCAGCTCCGGATTCTCGCGCAGGAGCCATTCGAGCTTCGTGGCCGAGAAATAGGGGTCGAGAACCAGGCCAGTGCGTTCTCGGATCATCTCCGAGTAACCGAGCGCTCGCAATTCGGCGCAACGATCCGACGTCCGCCGATCCTGCCAGACGATGGCGCGGTCGAGCGGGCGCCCCGTCGCGCGATCCCAGACGACCGTCGTCTCGCGCTGGTTGGTGATCCCGATCGCGGCCACGGCACTCGGGGTGATGCCAGCCTCGGCTACAGCCCGGCCCACGACCGAGATGACCGAGTCCCAGATCTGTTCGGCGTCGTGCTCGACGCGTCCGGGCGCCGGGAAATACTGGCGAAACTCCTCGTAGGCCGCTCCCAGTACGTTACCACCATGATCCATGAGCATGGCCCTGGATCCGGTCGTGCCCTGGTCGATCGCGAGGACGGCCCCGGCGGGACTCACGGTCGAGATGCCGACGCCACAGTCATCTTCGCTCGTCAGGCGCCGGAGAGACGGGGACTGTCGCTTTGAAGTCGTACCGGTAGCCGTGTCGTCCGAGAAGCTGGAGGAGAAGCTGCACCGGGAGCCCCATGACGTTGAAGAAGTCTCCGTCGATTCCCTCGACGAGCGCCGCTCCGCGTCCCTGAATCCCGTAGGCTCCGGCCTTGTCCGCGGGCTCGCCGCTGGCAACGTATTCCTCGCATTCGACCCGAGCAAGCTGACGAAATCGCACCGCCGTGCGGGCCACGCCGCTCTCCGTGCGCGACCCTGTGCGCAGTGCCAGCCCCGTGAAGACGTGGTGCTCCCGGCCCGAGAGACGCATCAACGTTTCGGTTGCCTCCGCCGGGTGAGCCGGTTTGCCCAGAGGCTCACCGTCGAGGGCGACGATCGTGTCTGCCGCGATCAGCAGCTCTGCCGGCTCTGCCCGAACCGATTTCGCCTTCGCGACGGCAAGCCGCCGCGCGGCCACGGCAGGCAGCTCCCCGGGAAACACGGTCTCCGGCGTCTCCGGTACGCGAACTGTGTGCGCGAGGGCCAGCCGGGTGAGAATCTCCGCGCGCCGGGGCGACGCCGAAGCGAGAACGAGTCGCAGACTCATCGTTCGATCACGAGGGTCACGGGTCCATCATTAACAAGGCGAACCTCCATCATCGCTCCGAAGCGTCCCTCTGCGACGGGCACCGTCCCACGCCGGCAGATGTCGATGAAACGCCGGTACAATTCGGCAGCCAGCTCCGGCGGCGCTGCCGAGATGAAGCTGGGACGCCGCCCCCGGGAGCAGTCCCCGTACAGGGTGAACTGCGAGACCACGAGGAGTTCTCCACCGGCATCGCCGACGTCGAGATTCATTCGCCCCTCCCGGTCGGGGAACACGCGCAGGCCGAGGAGGCGAGCTGCCATCCATTCCAACGTGCTCTCCTCGTCTTCCGGCGCGAAACCCGCCAGGATCAGCAGGCCCCGTCCGATCTCGCCCACCACGTCACCGTCTACGGTGACGGCCGCCTCGCGGACCCGTTGTGCGACGACTCTCATGCCCGACCTCTCCCCTGCTCGAGCCCTCTGCCTGCCTTCGACAATCAACAGCGATGTGCGCAAACCCGACTGCCCCGTCAACCTTCTCGCCGGCGCTCCCGACAGGCCTTTCTACCTCTTTTTCCACATGTTGTCCACGCACTTTCCACAATTGTTTTTCAAAATTCTCACTTCCGGTCATCCCGCTTCGAGACGTGCCGGATCGCTCGCTGGCCACGGGACACTCGAAGAATGAACGAGTGACAGGCAATGGATGGTCGACCGTGAAGGCGCCGCTTCGAAACCCGGGATGAACAGGCTGGAAAAACTCAACCCCCGCTCGCTCCGAAGAGCGGCGGGGGTTGAGAGAGGATATCTTTTCCGCGTCGTAGCGCTGTTTCTGGTCGGTTGCGCTTTCCTTCCAGAATCCGACAGGTCTGGGTCCCTCCGCTCGATCAGCTGTGTGCCGTTTCGGCTCTCCAGAGAGAATCGTCCCGCCACATCGAGCGACCTGACGTCGCTGTTCCGGCACGGCGCCGTTCATGACCGCCGGTGCCTCCTCAAGGGCACGATACAAAACTAAAAAGCACGAATTGTCCCGTCAAGCCATTTTGCCGCTGAAGACCAGAGTTTTTAAAAAATGATGCCTGGAGTTGAGGCTGGCCGCCGGATTCCGGTGGTCAATCAGGAGCAATTGCACCGATCCGGGCGGCGCGGACGATCGGTGCGACATCGATCGGACGACTCGCGTCGATGGTCACCCCGTTCTCCGCCACTCGTGCCATCACACGATTCAGCAGCGCCTCGCCGGGCAGCGTTCGCTGCAGTCCGGATGTGGTGCCGAGGAGAATCAACAGGTCCCGGCTTCGCGACAGGGCCACATTCAACAACCTCGGGAGATCCGTGTTCCGGCGTTCGTTCAGGAACCAGCTCGACCCGGGCGGAGCATCCACGGTATCGAGGATCACCACCGCCTTCTCACGCCCCTGGAACCGGTGAATCGTGCTGATCTCCAATCCGACGGGCGCGGCCTGTCCCAGACGGCCCCGAACGCCGCGCCACAACGAACGCGTCTGAGCCCGGTACGGAGTCACGACTCCGACATCAGTCACGCCCTCTCGTCCCAGCACCTCCAGAAGCTGGAGGATGGCCTCCACGTGAACCTCATTCTCCCTCGAGCCATCCACGCGGGACACCTGTGGATCCAGATTTCCGCTTTCGAGGAGAATCAAAGCGGGAGCGGCCGATTCAGTGGGCCCGATGGTAGCTGCGTCCCTCAGCCTTCCACCGTAGAACAGGTCGCTGACCAGCGCTCGGATCGGGGGGCGCATGCGATACTGCTCCTCGAGCATCGAGCACAGGCCATCCTTCGGGGATGGCAGACCGTCACCGTCTCCGTGACCGAGGACACCCGATTCCTCGAACAGGTCGCGTGCCAGCCAGCGACGGGCCTGAGCCGCCGTACTCAGCACGACCGGCGGAAGCTGCTGGAAGTCGCCGAACGCGAAAGCCGAACGATCCGCGAGACACGCGGCATGAACCACCTGCGGCAGAGGGGCGGCGCTTGCCTCATCGACGATCAGATGGTTGAACCGCTGATCCGCGAGTTCATCTCGAATGGCCAGACTCGCGAAGGTGGACAGGACCACCCGAGCTTCGTCGAGCCCGGCTCTCATGGCGCGGGCCATCTCGCCGCCGAGCCGACCCGCTCTCTGCATGAGCACGGCATCGGAGTCGCCGCGGGCTCTTCCGAGGATCCTCGCCTGGCGCTCAGCCAGCGACAGGTCCGGCGTGCGGGCTCGGGCGCGACCATCCAGAAGCGTGCCCTCGAGTTCGAGCAGGGATCGCGACAACCGGGAAGGCTGCCGCCGCTCGGCGCGCTCCACGGCCGCCGCCAGCGAGAGCCGCCGATCTCCGGTCGGACTGAATTCCGCCCCCACCCGGATGACCTGATTGGCCTCGATGGCTGCAGGACCGAGGCAGGCAGCCACCCTCGAAGCCGCTTCGTCCACGGCGACGTTGGTCGTCGCAACGATCAGGACCCGGCCCTCGCCGGCGAGAGCGGCCGCCGCCGCACCCAGCAGCCGGGTCTTCCCCGTGCCGGGAGGCCCCCACACGAGTTGCGCCTGGCTTCCGAGGATCCGCGAGATCGCGGCCCGCTGCGAATCGTTGAGGCCCGGATCCAGATCGGCCGGTGGTTCGGCACGGCCGACCCGTGGAAATTCCCGGCCCAGCAGTCGCAACGCCGTCTCCGGGTGGAATCTCTCCGGGTCGTCATCGATTTCGCGCAGCCGCGAAATCAGCGCTGCGAGGATCCACGTCGGATCGAACGTGAGCAGGCCGGGCCCCGGGTGCGGTCCGAGCCACTCGTTCATGCGGACTCGAATCGAGGCGCGCGATCGGTCGTGCCGGACCACCATCCCCAGTCCTCGTCCTCGTTCCGACTCCACGCGGACCGCGTCGTCGATCCTGATTCCGTAGCGCCCTGGGGGGAGGGTCCATTCGTACACCGGTGGCGCACCTGCCGGACTGACCCGGCGTCCGCCGCTGCCAGGCAGAGGGGACGAGAGCCCGCGGGATTCCAGATCCGCTCTTACCGCCTGGATCTCCGCTTCGAGGGCCATTCGGCACCCGTTCAGAAGCAGGTCCAGGGGCTCTCCTGCCCCGTGCTCGGATTCAGTCACGGACGCAACCTACCCCCGCGCGCCCCGCATGCGCACGATCGGAAAGCTTGAGAGTCGCGGGCCCGAACCGTAGCCTCTCGGAATGAGAGAAACTTCGATCGTAATGAGCCATGGGCGAGCCGAGGAGGGCACGGCGTGAGTGGTGAGTCGTTTGTCGCCGCCTCCGAGCGGGTCGCCCGATGGATCGCGGAGTACCGGGAGCGGCTGCCATCCTTGCCCGTTCTCCCAGACCTCACGCCAGGTGAAGTGCTGGCCCGGCTGCCGGATAAGGCACCAGAGAGTCCAGAGCCGCTCGAGGCAGTTCTCGAAGACCTGGATGAACTGATCGTACCCGGCCTGACCCACTGGAATCACCCGGGGTTCCTGGCATACTTCTCCAGCAGTTCATCCGATCCGGGCATTCTGGCCGAGTTCGTGGCTGCCGCCCTGAACGTCAATGCGATGCTGTGGAAGACGGCGCCTGCCGCTTCGGAGCTGGAGACCCGGATGGTGGACTGGGTCCGTCAATTCGTAGGGCTCCCTTCGGTCTTCGAGGGAGTGCTGCAGGATACCGCATCGAGCTCGAGCTTGACGGCGCTACTCGCCGCCCGGGAGCGCGCGATTCCCGGTACGCGCGAGCGTGGGCTGCG
This sequence comes from Gemmatimonadota bacterium, assembly GCA_023554245.1. Lineage (GTDB taxonomy): Bacteria > Gemmatimonadota > Gemmatimonadetes > Palauibacterales > Palauibacteraceae > Carthagonibacter > Carthagonibacter metallireducens. The sequence continues at coordinate 8,894 of JAMJQL010000115.1, read as the reverse complement.
CCAGCCTGACGGTGGCGGCCGGCTGCGCGTCTACCAGTCCGATCAGGCGCACTCCTCCATCGACAAGGCCGCAATCGCGGCCGGAATCGGGCTCGACGGTATCAGACGAGTCCCGAGCGACGACCGGTTCCGGATGAAACCTGCGAAACTGCTGCGCACTCTGGAGGAGGACCGGGCGGCAGGCGACAACCCGATAATGGTCTGCGCGACGCTGGGCACCACCTCGACGGCAAGCGTCGATCCGGTCGCCGAGATCGCCGGGATCTGCGCCGAACAGGGGGTCTGGCTGCACGTCGACGCGGCATATGCCGGTCCGGCCGCTGCACTTTCGGAGCTTCAGCATCTGTTCGAGGGGTGGGAGCTGGCCGACAGCATAGTTCTCAACCCCCACAAGTGGCTGACCACCCCCATAGACTGCAGCGTCCTGCTCTACCGCGACGCAGACGCCGTGCGCCGGTCGCTCAACTCCACTCCGGCCTACCTGGAGACCGACGTCGAAGCCCGGAACTTGATGGACTACGGGCTACCCCTCGGCCGGCGATTTCGAGCTCTCAAGCTCTGGTTCCTGTTCCGGCGACAGGGCGCCGCGGAACTGCGCGGAATGCTGCGACGACATATCGAGCTGGCACGTGGATTCGCGGATTGGGTCGAGACCGAAGCTCGATTCGAACTTGCAGCTCCCCCGAGCTTCTCGACGGTGTGCTTCAGGGCCGTTCCGCCGGTCGATCACAGAGAATCCGCCAGTCTGGCGGACTGGAACGGCTGGAACCGCCGACTGCTTGAAGAGGTAAATCGCCGTGGCCGGGTGTTTCTTTCGCATACGGAACTCTCGGGCCGGTTTGTGCTGCGTCTCTCGGTAGGCAGCGCGTGGGTGAGAGACGAAGACATCGAGGCGGCCGAGACCGAGCTGGCTGCCGTCCAGGAATCGCTTAAGACCTGATACCCCGATCCGGGAGTGAACGATGCTGAACGAGGGTGATATCGCCCCTGACTTCGAACTCGCGACCTACGGCGGAGACACGATCAAGCTCTCCGACCTTCGTGGCCGCAGGGTCGTGCTCTACTTCTACCCCAAGGACGACACCTCCGGCTGCACCAAGGAGGCCTGCGGATTTCGCGACAATCTGGCTGCGCTCGAGGAAAGCAATGCCACCGTGATCGGCGTGAGTCCGGATGGAGTGGCCTCACACGAGAAGTTTCGAGACAAGTACGATCTCAACTTCCCGCTCCTGTCCGATCCCGATCACCAGGTCGCCGAGGCGTACGGCGCCTGGGGAACGAAGAAGATGTACGGGCGTGAGTATCAGGGAATACTCCGGTCGACCTTCCTGATCGACCCGGAGGGCCGGATCGAAAAGGTCTACGCCAAGGTGAAGCCGGCGGAGCACGCAGGGCAGGTCGCGTCGGACCTCTCCGCGTGAGCCGCGCCTCGCTTCCGACGCACGCGGCCCGGGTCACTATCCGGGCCGCGCTTCTATTGCTCTGCACCTCGCTGCTGACACCCGCATCCGCACGGACCCAGGACGCGGCCCGGGTCGTGCCCTCCGAGCAGGAGGTCGTCCTCCAGCGGGCGGACCGTGCCCGGGTGAAGGGCGATTCGACGGCACCGATCCGGATCGTGGAGATCTCGGATTTTCAGTGTCCGTATTGCGCCCGGTTTCATGCCGAGAGCTGGCCGACGATCGACAGCCTCTACGTGCGCACGGGGATCGCCCGCTACCTGTGGATCTCGTTCCCGAACTCCACGCACCCGAGGGCCTGGCCAGCCGTGGAAGCGGCGTTTTGTGCCGGAGCGGCCGGACGATTCTGGGCCATGCACGATCTCCTGTTCGACCGAAGTGCCGAATGGACGGCAGCACCGGACATGACCGAGCTTTTCACGCGCTGGGCCGGAGAGATCGGCGTGGATGAGACGAGCTTCGAGGCCTGCCTGAGGAATGACGTAACGGCTCCGCTGCAGGTGGCGGACTACGACTCGGCCGTTCGATCCGGGATTACGAGCACACCCTTCTTCGTCGTGGGAGACAGCATCGCCATCCGGGGAGCGGTCTCCACGGAGCGTTTCCGTTCAGCGGTCGACAGCGTTCTGGCCCTGCGCGGAGTGGAGGCTCCCTGAGCACACCGCGAGCGGGTGTGCACCCCCCCGACGAGAGTCGGGCGGCTTCACGAGGTACTGACTGGCTCGTCCTCGTCGCTCTCCTGTGCACACTCGCTCTGGCGGCCGTGTACGTGGATGACTTCCGGGTCTACTACCAGGCGGGAAAACGTTTCCTCGCGGGGGGATGGACGGATGTTTACCGCCCGTCTGAACTGACTCCTTTCAAGTATCACCCGCTCTTCGCGATGCTCTTCGCGCCGCTCGCTCTCCTTCCCTGGGCGATCGCGAAGGTCTCCTGGGCGGTGCTGAACGGTTTCTGGATCTGGGATGCGGGACGCCGCTTCCGAGCCTCGCTCGGACTCGGGAACGGGGCCCTGTTCCTCGCACTGCTCTTCGTCCTTCCCGCCCTCGCATGGCAGCTCAAGCTGGGAAACGTGACCCTGCTCCTGCTCTGGCTGATGGCCATCGTCGTCTCTACGGGACGTCCCGCCCCATCGGGCGGAGCTGCAGCCGTCATGGTACTGCTGAAGCCGTTCTGGGCCCCCTTCATCCTCCTGCCGGCGATGGACTCGCGAAGGCGGACACTTGTCGCATTCATGGCGGTGGCGGCGGGTCTCTCCCTGCTACCGCTGCTGCTGGGAGGGCCGGCAGCGTACGCCGACTGGTGGCACACGCTCACCGACCCGGTGCACGGCCACAATCTTCCGAAGGAAGACAACCAGACGCTGTTCGGTCTCGTCGCCCGCAATCGCGAGACCCTCGGCGGACTGGCGATCCCGCTCTGGTTCGTCGGTTCGAGCCTCTCCGGACTGCTCTGGATCGCGACCGTGCGGTCGTTCGACCGTGATCGATTCGCGCTGGGCATGCTGGCCTTGGTGCCATTCATCCTCTGGGCAGCACCTCTGAGCTGGATCCACCACCAGATGTGGCTGTGGCCGGGGCTCGCGTTGCTACTGCCCGGATCGAGTCGTATCGCATTGCTCGCGGTGTGGTTGCTGCTGACGGGTACGGGAGAGCTGTTCTTCTCGAAGGAGGTCGCTCGGTCCCTTCACCAGTGGGGGCTGCCCGCACTGGCGTTCCCGCTGATCCAGCTGCTGTTCTTTGCGTACGCCCGAACCGACGATCCGGAAGTTCAGCGAGCCGCCAGATCCCGGTGAACGGGATCGCTCATCCCAGCCGCTCGAATACCCGCCGGATCGCTTCCAGAGCCAGTGCCGAAGTCCTTGCACCCGAGTCGAACGCCTTGGCGAGGGTGCGCTCGTCGGCTTCCGCGAGCGGAATGTCGAAGGCGAAGTGAACCGACACGCCTGCCGGGCGCACGCGTGCCGCGCTGTCCGCCCAACCTTCCTCCGACGCATCAAGCGCCCCCTCGATGTGCACCTCGACCGCGTCGGCTTCGCGCCCCACTTCCTGAGCCATGATTCCCAGCCGTCGGGCGAGTCGCTCGTTCCCCTCCGGATCGGCGGCGCGCTCCTCCAGCCAGAGCGCGGGCGGTGCCACATCCACCACCAGGCTGCCCAGCATGACGTCCGGATGAAAGGCGAAGGCAGAATCGTCGGCACCGGGCCCCAGCTCCCGCTCCAGCTCCTCCATCTCGAGCGAGAACGACTCCTCCGCTTCCGCCGGAACCTCGGTGGTCAGATAGGCCGCCAGGCCTCCGGGTCCGATCAGGGCGCCGGCCAGCGCGACCTCGTCGAGCGCCAGCTCCACCAGCGCCGACGGAGCGTGCAGAATGTCGAGCGCGCCTGATTCGAGGATGTCGAGCTCCGACTGGTCGTACGCCAGGCAGCGAAAGAACCAGGTGACCGGCTCCTGCCTTCCTTCGAACAGGTCGCGGACTCCCAGGCCCGCCCCGCGAAAGGCCGTCAGGAGCGTGCCACCGATCTGCTGTCGTGTGAGCTGCGGCACGGTCTTCCTCAGTGTGAGATCATGATGTGAGCCCAGGGAGTGTCCGGAAGCATCAGCCACGGAATTCCATCTTCCGGCCGTCCGGGAAGTCCGGTTCCCTCGAGCGTTGCACCGGGCAGATACACGACGGTGAGCCGTCTGAGCCCTTCCGCCGGCGGGTCGAGTCTCGCCGCCGACAGGGATTCCGCATTCACCGAGAAGAGCGTCGCCGAGGCCGGCATGGAGAGTGCTCCCGAGCGCAGTGCCTCGTAGCGGGATTCCATGATCTCGCTCCGGTCCAGGCCCCGGTCACGCCCCCGGCGACCCAGTCGCATGTACGGATCGAGCGACTCGTGATAGCATGCGGCGTGGAACCCCTCGCGTTCCGGATCGTCGGCGATGCAGATGAGACCGTTGGTGCCGGCGCGCAGTGTGGTCAGCACGTCCCCGTCGCGTTGATCGCCTCCCGAGCCGAGAACTTCAGCGTCCGAACGCAGAGAGGCCGGGGCGGCGAGCAAAGCTCCTTCGATCTGTTCCGCCACTGAAACCACACCGGCTTCAGAACCCCCATCCTGGCCCGGGGCTGCGGCGGGCGCGCTCAACCCCAGGATCATGAAAACGGTCAGTATTCTCGACATCTCGCTTCTCCCGGTCATCGCGGATTGACTGTGATCTCAGGCCCGTAATTTCAGCGGCTCCCGTGCCCCTATGGTCAGGATGTCCCGCGGAGGGTTACTGTGTCCCATGGCCTCGATAAATGGGACCGCGTTTCTCAATCCCGGTATGCGGAATCACTGGTTTCCTTCCGCCGCAAACATGTGCACGAGTTGATATTTCGGGGTCCTTACGACCCGCGGTGGGATGCCGCGAGACGACGCCGCGGCGGCTGTCCGAACAACGGACAGCGGCACGGTTCTCGCTTACGCTCGCCGGCCATTGCAGCACCTTTCGTCGCGGGCGATGCGGAACACGGATATGAAAAAGCGCCTCCCGGATCGGGAAGCGCGGAAACGTCCGTCTTCGACCCGCGTCAAGCTATTCGGGGCGGGGGCGGTGTCAAGCGAGAGGTCAGTTGCCGACACGCACCGGCCGGAATGAACCGCCGGACAAAAGCGAACCCTATACACAAGAGCGGATCACCATGCGAATCGTGGTTCCAAAGGAGCACGCGCCCGGCGAGCGGCGTGTCGCCATGTCACCGTCCGCGATCAGCCGGTTGGCTTCCGACGAGATGCAGTTCGTCGTCGAAAGCGGCGCAGGCCTGGCCGCTTCGCACTCGGACGAAGAGTATCGGGAGGTGGGCGCTGAAATCGTCGCCGACCCGAAGCAGCTGTTCGACGGAGCGGACGTCGTCGTGAAGGTCAACGGTCCGGTCAAACGGGACGACGGCACGGACGAAGTCGAGCTGATCCCATCGGGAGCACTGCTCATCGGACAACTCCAGCCGCACGCGAACGCGGAGACTCTGGAGCGTCTCGCCGAGCGCGGCGTCACATCGTTCTCCATGGAACTGATGCCGCGCACGACGCTGGCCCAGCGGATGGATTCCCTGTCCGCCTTCAGCACGGTTGCAGGCTACAACGCGGTGCTTCGGGGCGCGGCTGCGAGCAGCAAGTTCTTCCCCATGCTCACGACGGCCGCCGGCACGATCGCGCCGGCCAACGTGTTCATCATCGGCGCCGGCGTCGCCGGCCTGCAGGCGATCGCGACGGCGCGGAGACTCGGCGCGGTCGTCGAAGCGTTCGACATTCGGCCGGCTGCCAAGGAACAGGTCCAGAGTCTCGGCGCGAGCTTCGTCGAGTGGCAGGGCAGCGAGGATACGGAGACGGAGGGCGGATACGCCAAGGAAGTGTCGGAGGAGGAGCAGGAGCACGAACGACAGCTTCTCGCCGAGCACATCGCGAAGTCCGATGTCGTGATCACGACCGCCCTGGTTCCCGGTCGCAAGGCGCCGGTTCTGATCACCGCGGACATGGTCGAGGGCATGCGCCCCGGTTCGGTAATCGTAGACCTTGCCGCCCCGGCAGGTGGAAACTGCGAGTTGACCGAACCCGGTGAGACGGTCGTCCGGAACGGGGTGCTGGTGATGGGTCCGCAGGATCTCGCGGCGGCCGTTCCCCTTCACGGGTCGCAGATGTACGGGAAGGTGCTCTCCAATCTGCTCAACTACCTGGTCGACGATGAGGGGCAACTCGTCATCGATCTGGAGAACGACATCACGGGAGCGTGCGTAGTGACGCACGACGGAACGGTGAGGTACGAGTCATGATTGCCACGATGCCCGACATTCTGGTCAACGTGATCATCTTCGTGCTGGCGATGTTCATCGGATTCGAGGTCATCACGAAAGTCCCTCCGACACTGCACACTCCCCTGATGTCGGGCTCTAACGCCATCTCGGGAATCTCCATCGTCGGTGCGCTGGTGATCGCCGGCATGGGCGAGGGCGTGCTGTTCGACGTCATCGGAATGGTCGCCGTAGTCGCTGCGACGATCAACGTGGTGGGCGGATTCATGGTCACCGACCGGATGCTGCAGATGTTCCGGCGGGACACCGACACGAACTAGCGAACCCCGAGGCAGAGTGATGGATACAAGACTGATCATGATGCAGCTCGCCTACCTGCTCTCGGCGGTGCTGTTCATTCTGGGGCTCAAACGCCTCAGTCACCCCGATACCGCCCGCGGCGGCAACCAGCTCGCGGCCATTGGAATGCTCGTCGCCATCGTTGCCACGCTGGTCGGCGGCGGGATCGTCACCTGGCAGTGGATCATCGGCGGATTGCTGATCGGCGGTCTGGTCGGCGGCCTGATGGCCCGTCTCGTCAAGATGACCGCGATGCCGCAGATGGTGGGACTGTTCAACGGTTTCGGTGGCCTGGCCTCCGGCCTGGTGGCGGCCGCCGAGTACCTCCGTTACACGCACGGCAAGGTCGTCGAGAGCGGCGTGGCCGTGTCCGAGGTTCCGCTGGACTCCTCGCTTTCGATCATGATCGGCACTCTCATCGGTGCGGTCACGTTCTCCGGCAGTCTGGTCGCGTTCGGCAAGCTGCAGGGAATCGTCACGGAGAAGGCGGTGAAATTCCCGGGTCAGCAGGTGCTCAATGCAGGCCTCTTCCTGGGAATCCTCGCCCTGATGGGCTGGCTGATCATCTCGACTCCCGGCGCGATCGCGGGGGCGGATCCGTCCAGCATCAACCTCTGGTACTGGGGACTCTGGATCGCCGCCATGATCCTGGGGATCCTCCTCGTGATTCCGATCGGCGGCGCGGACATGCCGGTCGTCGTTTCGTTGCTGAACTCCTATTCGGGGCTCGCGGCGTCGGCTGCCGGCTTCGTTCTCAACAACAACGTGCTGATCATCTCCGGTGCGCTCGTCGGAGCTTCGGGCCTGATCCTGACGCGGATCATGTGCAAGGCAATGAATCGCTCTCTCGCCAACGTGATCTTCGGGTCGTTCGGCGAGGTGGCCGGCAAGGGTCCGGTCGCCAAGGGCGAGAAGCGCACGATGGCCGACGTGAACGACGTGCAGGCGGACGACGTGGCCATGCTGCTGGCCTACGCGAAGCAGGTCGTGATCGTGCCGGGCTACGGCCTCGCCGTCGCCCAGGCCCAGCACAAGCTCCGCGAGCTCTGCGACAACCTCGAGAGCCGCGGCGTGAACGTGAAGTACGTGGTGCATCCCGTGGCCGGCCGTATGCCGGGTCACATGAACGTGCTGCTGGCCGAGGCCAACGTCCCGTACAACCAGCTCTACGAGCCGGAGGACGTGAACCCCGACATGGCAAACGTCGACGCCTGTCTCGTGGTAGGCGCGAACGACGTTGTCAATCCGGCTGCTCGGGATGACCCGAACAGCGACCTCTACGGGATGCCGATCATCGAGGTCGACCGGGCAAAGCACTGTGTCGTGATGAAGCGCAGCCTAAATCCCGGCTTCGCCGGTCTCGACAACGAGCTGTTCTACCTGCGCAATACCATGATGTTGTTCGGAGACGCGGGAGATTCGATCGGCCGTATTCTCGAGGAGGTCAAGCAGCTCTGATTCATGCGGTGGTCGCCGAGTCGGCCATCGGGTGGAAAGCCTGACATCAGCGGGCCCGTTCCCCCTCCCGGGGGACGGGCCCGCGAACATCGAGGGCCGGGGGCGCGTCGCACTCGATCCGGGCATAACGCGGGATTCCGCCCGGATCCGCCGGGGCAACTGGATGCGAACGTGGCGGGTTTCCGGTGCCTGCAGGCTGGCACCCCGCTTGCTCCCCTTGCTGCCGAATCGAAGGATCGGTCGGGGAAGGCCGCCTGCGCGAGCCATCCCGCCAATCCGCTGCGGCCCGAGGGAGAGCATATGGCCATTGCGCTGTCGGTCGTCATACCGGCTTACAACGAGAGCGCAGCGATCGACGCCGGCGCACTCGAGATCGTGCGCGCATGGCTCGCGGCCCGTCCGTTCTCCACCGAGCTCATCGTTGCCGACGACGGCAGCGCAGACGACACGGTCGCCCGGGCCTTGCTGACGGCAGACCTCGTCCTGGAGCTACCTCGCGGGGGGAAAGCCTCTGCACTCAGTGCGGGCGCGCGGGCCGCGAGCGGCGAGATCGTACTGCTTTCCGACATGGACCTCGCGACGCCGATCGAGGATGGCTCCCGCTTGCTCGAGGCGATCCGAGCCGGAGCAGATGCGGCGATCGGCAGCCGGGGATTGGTCCGCCCGGGGGCACCGCCGCAGCGCTACCTGCTCAGCCTCGGACAGATGCTCCTCAGCCGTCTCCTGCTGGGCCTCCCTTTCTCCGACACGCAGTGCGGCTTCAAGGCCTGGCGCAGATCGGTACTTCTGCAGGTCCTGGATCAGATGGTGGTCTACGCTCCGGAACGACCGGGAGGTGTCAGGAGAGCCGGCGTAACCAGCGGA
>JAMJQL010000114.1 GCA_023554245.1 Gemmatimonadota bacterium | reverse complement strand
GGGGCTGGACCCGGAAGGCCTGCGCCATGCCGTGTCGGATGGCAGGTACGATGGAGAGCTCGCGCGGGCAGAAGAGGAGGCCGAGCGCTACGCGATCGACTCAGTTCCAACCCTCCTGATCGGACGTCGCAAGATCGTAGGTGCGGCACCCGCCGAGCTGCTCAAGTCCGAGGTGGAAGGCCTCCTGGCGACCGCGCTTGATGCGGGCGACGCCGACTAGGTCCGTTTCAGCTTTCCCTCAGGTCGGCGTCCGGGCCGTGAAGCCTGCCTCGCGCCCTTTCGAGTAATTCGTCCAGATGCCGCCCGTCGGCGGGAAGCACAGAATACGACAGCCCCCGGACCGTCGACCCGTGTTCGGCGGCGTCGAGCGCCCTCAGAATGCGCGCGGCGATTCTGCGCGTGGCCCGTCCGTCGCTCTCCGGAAGTCCGAGCACGAGCTCGGTCTCCGATACGCGACCGAGAAGATCGCTCGCTCGAAGAAGTCCGCGAATCGCGCCGATCACGGCGCGAACCGAACCGGGATCGTCCCTGACCACGGAAAGGAGCAGGAGCCCGAATGGGCGCTCGTATCGGACGCAGCGGGAAATCTCCGCCTTTGCTGAGACCTCGAACCCGTGACCGTTGTAGGTTCCGGACTCCCTGTCCATGTAGGGTGGAAACCGGACGGAATCAGCGGCACCGCCCAGATAGCTGAGTGCCTCCGGATCCGAGAGGCTGGAGGTCGAGCCTGCCAGGTCGGCAAGGATGCGAGCCTGTTCGCGCGCGCTGCGCAGCGTACCACGCAGTCGCAACGTACCGGCGAGCGTCGGTTCGCGCCGAAGTGCAGTCCAGACTTCTCGGACCTCCTCGAGCAGCTGTTCCAGGGTCGATACGGTCGCCGGGTTTGCCCTGGAATCCGGTCGGCGCGATCTCAGGGCATTCTCATCGAGTTCGCGGAGTGCCTCTCCCAGGGTGACGGCGGCCCGCTCCGCTCCCGCGAGAGTCTCGGAGATTTCCATCAGCGAAGCGGCATCTGGCGCTCCCCGGCTTCCGCTCCAGGCCAGTTGCGCCTTCTCGATGAACGCATCGAGATCCCGTCCGGCTGCGACCAGATCGCGTGGGTTCGGGCTGTCGCGGCGCCGGGTTGCCTCAGAACGAGGCTCTTCCGGACCCCGGTTGAGCCGATCCGCGAGCCGATTCAGAGAGCGTCCCGTAGCGGTCACGGATCGGCGCAGCCCGGCAAGTCGTTCGGGAGACGGCCTCTCGCGAAAACGCTCCCACTCTCGGTGTACGTCATCGATCCGTCGCTCGACCTCACCCAGTCGCGCGACGATCTCGTAGCGTTCGCGGCGGTACTCAGAAGCCTTCAACAGGCAATCCGCTCCTCGACTTGAAATTCTGCCGCCATGCGCGCCTCGAACCGCGAACTGCAAGAGCCAGCTGCACGGCTCGCACCGAACTCCCGGTTCGACACCTGTGACCGGGCCGACTCACTGCCTGTGGAGCAGGAAACATGCCCGGCAGTCGAGAATCACCGTTGACCTGTCCATTCGGCAGGATAGGTTGGCGGCAGTGTTACGTGTAACGTTCCTGGGGACCTCGTCCTCCCGGCCGACTGTTCGTCGAAACGTCTCCGCGCTTGCGGTGCAGCGCGAGGGCGACCTGTATCTGTTCGACTGCGGGGAAGGTACCCAGCGGCAGATGATGAGATTCGGTGTCGGATTCGCTCTCGAACAGATCTTCATCACTCATCTCCACGCGGACCACTATCTCGGGCTCCCGGGGCTTCTTCGGACCCTGAGTCTTCAGGGGCGCACCGAAGAACTGGTGATCTGGGGGCCGGACGATGGAAGTGATACCCTTCGGACGGCGGCGCACGCAGGAGGAGATCGCTTCTCGTTTCCTCTCCAGGTGCGCGAGCTTCCGGTCGGGGCAGCTGTCCGATTCGATGGATACAGGATCGAGACCTTTCCTACGGACCACGCTCCCGGCTCGTTTGGACTCGCGCTGGTCGAGGAGACACGTCCCGGCCGGTTCGACGTCGATGGCGCTCGCCGGCTCGGAGTTCCCGAGGGGCCTCTGTTCGGGAAGCTGCATCGCGGAGAGCCGGTGGAACTCCCAGACGGAAGCGTCATCGATCCGAAGGACCTCGTCGGGCCACCTCGTCGCGGTCGCAGGCTCGTGTACTCGAGCGACACGACTACATGTGACAGCGTGATTGCGGCGGCCGCGACCGCGGATCTCCTGATCCACGAGTGTACTTTCTCCGAGGAGGAGACGGGGCGCGCGCTGGAGACCCGCCATTCTACCGCTCGTCAGGCGGCACAAGTCGCGGCACGCGCCGGTGCGCGCAGACTGGTGCTCACCCACTTCAGCGCCCGCCACTCCGAGCAGGCACATCGTCTGGTCAAGGAAGCGAGAGAGGTCTTTCCCGCAGTAGAGGCGGCAGAGGATGGCCTCGAGATCGAGGTTCCGCTTCCGGCGGATTCCGGAGTTGCTGTCGAGTGAACGCGATCCGGTTGGCGGGTGACAAGTCGATCTCCCACCGGGCCCTGATCCTGGCGAGCCTGGCCGAAGGACCATGCCGACTGCGCAACCTGCCCGCCTCTGCGGATGTGGATGCGAGCCGGGCGGCACTCGAGGCCATGGGCGTCCAGTTCATGCCCGCCCGCGATGAATCGCTGATCGTGATTTCCCCTGAGAGCTGGCACTCCGAATCCGTGCAGCTCTCTTGCGGCAACAGTGGCACGACAGCTCGCCTTTTGACCGGACTCCTGACGGGCGTCGGAGCCCCCGCGATTCTCGACGGCGACGAGAGCCTGCGCAGCCGGCCCATGGACAGGGTCGTATACCCATTGCAATCGATGGGGGGGAGAATTTCGTACCTGGAGAAGCGTGATCGGTTGCCGATTCGCCTCGACGCTCGGACCTCGGGCGCTCTTCGCGTGCTCAGGTACCGGGGCCGGGTCGCGAGCGCGCAAGTGAAGTCGGCGGTCCTGCTCGCCGGTCTCGCGAGCCACACCGAAGTGGAAGTCTGGGAGCCGCGGCTCTCCCGGGACCATCTGGAACTGATGTTGGAGGCGCTGGGCGCGCCGCTGGTCTCCGAGCCTACGGAAGACGAGAGCGCCCGTGTCCGGCTCTCCTCCGACGTGTCCGATTACGTCCTTCCCGCCTTCGATCTCGAGATTCCGGGCGACATCTCTTCGGCCTCGTTTCTGATTGCGGCCGGCCTGATTACTGGACGCCCGGTTCGCGTCGAGGGTGTCGGGCTGAACCCTACCCGGACAGGATTCCTCGATCTCCTGCGCTCCAGCGGCGTGGAGATCGAGCAGGAGGTTACGACTCACAGGTTGGGTGAGCCGGTGGGAACCGTCGAACTCGCTCCCGGAGCGTTCACCGGATTCGAGATCGGTGCGGAGCACATGCCATCGGTTCTGGACGAGATTCCCCTGCTCGCGGTGCTGGCGGTACGAGCCGGCGGGCGCACCAGGATTACCGGGGCCGGAGAGTTGCGGCTGAAAGAAAGTGACCGACTCGCCGCGCTCGCGGTCAACCTCCGGAATCTCGGTGTTCAGGTCGAAGAGACGGCAGACGGTCTCGCGATCGAGGGAACCGACGCGCCGCTGTCGGGGCCGATCCGTGCCTTTGGCGATCACCGGATCGCGATGGCGTTCAGCGTGCTGGACTGCGATCCGCGCATAGAAATCGAAGTGGACGATCCAGGGTGTGCACGGGTTTCGTACCCGGAGTTCGCCGCCGACCTCGAGCGCATTTTGAGCGGAGCGGTACCATGAGCGGGATTCTCGTCGCCATTGACGGTCCAGCGGCGTCAGGCAAGAGCACCACGGCCCGCAGCGTTGCCGTCAGACTAGGCTATTGCCACTTGAATTCCGGACTCCTGTATCGATCGATCGCGTGGTGCAGCCTGCGGGACGGCTGGATCGATGCGCCCGGTCGATTCGGACCAGAGCTCGAGCGTCTCGATCTCACGCTGGAGCGGCGTGATCGGGAGTTCCTGGTGCTGGTCAATGGAGAGGCTGCTGGACGGGGCCTGCTGACCGCACCGGAGACTGCGAGACGCGCCTCCCGTGTGGCCGCCATGCCTGAGGTCCGGAACCGGGTTCTGCACGTACTGCGCGTGACCGGGGAAGAGGGGGGGGTGACCTGCGACGGCAGGGACATCGGTACGGTCGTGTTTCCGGCAGCCGAACTGAAGATCTTCCTTGTCGCGAGCGCTCACGAGCGTGCTCGCAGGAGAATCCTCGAGCACGGAGGAGATCCTGCCGGGCCGGCCTTTTACGAGGAGGTCAGGAGTCTCGAGGAGCGCGATCTGCGTGACGCGAATCGCAGTCTCGCGCCGATGGTTCCTGCGGCGGATGCAATCCAGATCGATACGACGGAATTGAGCCCCGATGAGGTGGTGGATCGAATCGTGGCTCTCGCACTGGAGCGGGGCGCAGAGCCAGTTGACGAAAGCCCGGATTTCGCCTAGCTTACCGCGCTGTTTTCACGTTCCGTAAGAGAGAACCTTTAACCAAACGCGCGTCCCTCATCGGAGCGGCTGGCGTCTCGGACTTTTTCCGAGGCCGGCCGATCTTTTTTCCGGTGGGTTCGTAACGGCCGCGGCTGCAGAGAAAGTGACCTGATCCCCATGACCGACGATCGCACCCCTTCCGAAACCCGTACCGAAGATCTCGATTCTCCCGAAGCTACGATCGAGCCGACGTCCGAGACCGGCGTCGAGCCGACGCCTGAGCCGGCGACGGCCGCGTCGGACGAGTCCGAAGATGCGGTTGCGGCTGTCGTATCGGACGACTCGGCCGAGGCCGGAACGGACGAGGCGGATGCCGATACAGATTCTGCCGAGGGCGCCGAACAGGACACGGGATCCGAAACCGGGGTCGCAGCGGGCGAGTGGGATGGCGAGATCGAGCCGGATCCGGACTCGATGTTCGCCGCTACCGCAGACGGGATGACGGTAGATCTCGACGCCGGTGAGTACTCGGACGAAGAGTACGAGGCGATGCTGGCGATGTACGAGGACACGCTCCACGACATCGTCGAGGGCGAGATCGTCAAGGCGACCGTGCTTCGCAAGACGGACAATGCGGTGATTCTCGACGTAGGGTTCAAGTCGGAAGGCTCGGTGCCGCTCGACGAGTTCCGCGACCCGGATGCACTCGAGACGGGAGACGAGGTCGAGGTGTTCCTCGAGAGTCTGGAGGACTCCGAGGGCGTGGTGGTCCTGTCCAAGAAGAAGGCCGACTTCCTCCGCGTGTGGGAGAAGATCAAGGACGCGTACGACAACGATCGACCGGTACCGGGCGTTCTGAAGCGCAAGATCAAGGGTGGCGTCACCGTGGACCTCATGGGAGTCGACGCCTTCCTGCCCGGATCACAGATCGCGTTGCGTCGTGTCCCGAACGTGGACGACCTGATCGGCAACGAGTACGACTTCATGATCCTGAAGCTGAACAAGCGGCGCAGGAACATCGTGGTTTCGCGAAGGGTGATTCTCGAGGCCGAAAGGGCCGACAAGAGAGAGCTGCTGAAGAAGGAACTCGAAGTCGGCCAGGTCCGGAAAGGGGTCGTCAAGAACATCACCGATTTCGGTGCGTTCATCGATCTGGGCGGCATGGACGGCCTGCTCCACATCACCGACATGTCCTGGGGCCGCATCGGGCATCCGTCGGAAATCACCAATATCGGGGAAGAGCTCGAAGTCAAGATTCTCGACATCGACTGGGATCGTGAGCGGATCTCGCTGGGTCTCAAGCAGCTCATGGCCTATCCATGGGAGGACGTCGCCGCCAAGTACCCCGTGGGAAGCCGGGTACGTGGTCGCGTCGTATCGATCACCAACTACGGCGCCTTCATCGAGCTCGAGAAGGGCGTCGAGGGCCTGGTCCACATTTCGGAAATGAGCTGGACTCGCAACGTCAGACATCCCTCCCAGCTGGTTTCGATCGGAGACGAGATCCAGTGCGTGGTCCTCAGGGTCGACGAGGAGGAGAAGAAGATCTCGCTCGGCATGAAACAGACCGAGGAAGATCCCTGGCTCGCGCTGCCGGCGAAGTACCCGCCGGGCACGAAGATCAAGGGCGTGGTGAGGAACCTCACATCATTCGGCGGATTCGTGGAGGTCGAGCCCGGGATCGATGGCCTGGTCCACATTTCGGATATGAGCTGGACCCGCAGGGTTCAGCACCCCTCCGAGGTCGTGAAGAAGGGCGAAGAGGTCGAGGTCGTCGTCCTGAACATCGATCCCGATCAGAAGCGGATCTCGCTCGGCCTGAAGCAGGTCGAGGATGACCCGTGGTACGAGCTCGCGAAGGAGTACGAGCCGGATTCCGAGTGGAGTGGCACCATCGTGCGCCTCCTGGACAAGGGAGTCGTCGTGGATCTCGGCAAGGAGATCGAAGGGTTCGTTCCCATCAGCCAGCTCGGAGTGGAGGAGGAGCTCGAGGATCCGTCGGAGCGGTTCATGGAGGGAGACCCGCTGGAGCTCAAGGTGATCGAATCCGATCCGATCAATCGCAGGATCGTGCTCGCGGTGACGGCGATTCCGGAGCGCCCGGAGCGACCGATGGCTGAGGAATCGGAGGACGTTGAAGCGGAGACCGGATCAGAGGCAGACGTTGAGGTGGAGGCGGAAGCCGTTGAGGTGGAGGCGGAAGCCGAGGAAGTGGAGGCGGAAGCCGAGGAAGCCGACGCGACAGAAACCGAAGCAGTGGGCGAAGACGGCGCAGGCGAGGTGGAAGAAGGAGTCGCCGAGTCGGAGGAAGACTCGGGGACCGTCGAGGGAGACGAGGAGGTGGAGAAGGAAAAGGACTCCTGAGCCCAGTGTTCCGATTCAGAGCGCAGGCAGTCTCGCGAGGGGGCTCGGCCGCATTGGCCGGGCCCTCTTGCACGCTCACCCCAGGCGCCGGCGGGGTGCTTCTGTCGCTGGCACTGTCTCTCGTCGGCTGCTCGAGCGGTGGCAGGAGCACGGAGACATTGGACCCGAGGC
>JAMJQL010000113.1 GCA_023554245.1 Gemmatimonadota bacterium | reverse complement strand
GCGTGACACACCGTCCGGCGTGCACACGCGGACCAACAAGGAGATCGAGTTCGTCGGCTACGACTACGATGCCTTCATGGGCTTCGGCCAGACCTCTGGCGACGTCTGGATGGTGGACAGCAAGCGGAGCCAGTGGAACGCGCGGAAGACCACGAAGGGCGAGTTCGAGACCTTCCACCAGAACTACAAATTTTTCCTTGTCAACGACATGGGAGAGAAGCTAGTGGTTCAGGGTTCCCGCAACTGGGTATACGACAAGGACGGCAACCTGGTGATGGAGAATCTGAATACGGGCAAGTGCCCCCAGATCTGGTAGAGAAGAGGAGGCCGATCATGCGTTGGCGAATCCCGTTGATCGCAACGCTTGTGCTGTTCACGGCGATCAGCTGTGATCAGTCCACCACCGCACCGGAACCGACTGCCGTGGCCGAGTCGCCGAGCTTCAACTTCATGAACGGACCCGCGAATCCCGGTGAGGCATGGATTGAACGGTGGAACGGGCAGTGGTTCTTCTGGAACGCGCACCCTGAACAGAACCTCGAAGTGGAGTACGTCTACGCGGAAGATCTCGGTCAATATGTCGCCGGGTACCACTGCGGAGGCTCACAGGATATTCCACGCTGGGACAAGCAGATGGTGGGAAATCCCGACATCGCGCACGTGAAGATGCTCTTCCAGGACAAGAGCAGGCCGGTCTACGTCTACGATCTGGACGCGATCTTCGAGGCGTTCCATTCGGGTGACCCCGAGGTATTCTGCCCCTTCATGGCAAACGAGTGGCTTTACAGGGGCGAAATCAACATGGTCTACACGGACAACAACTGGTGGTGGAATCCCGACTACGCCAATCCGTTCGGGTACCACGGCAACGGTATCGTGTGGGATCATGACGGAAATCGTTACACCTATCACGAGTCCATACGAGGGAAGTGCGAGAACTCGGTATGCGAGTACTCGAAGTACGATCTCGTGATTCGGCGGGTTGGTAACGGCCCTGCCTGAATGCTCAGGCCGTCGGTCCCGAACTTGGTCACATCGAACGAGGGCGGTCTTCCGGGCCGCCCTCGGTGCTTCAGGCCGGGGTAACAGTTCTTGATCGACTGTCCTCAGCCCCGCGGCTCCACCAGATCCGCGAATGGTGGATACTCCAGCAGCTCCCGGAAATCCGGATCCACGTGGTAGTCCCACTTCGGATACTCCACACCCCACTGCATCGTGAACAGGCCCTTGTGCATGGCGCTGGAGAGGAGTCTCACCGCCCCTTCCAGGTCACCGCGCACTGCTGCGATCGCCGAGCGCCAGTAGTCAGCGTGTCCCCAAAGAAGCGGCCTGTCGAGCGCCGCGAGCTCTGCGTCGATTTCGCTGGACATCTTCTCGTCCCCGAGTCGTGCGGCCAGCGTCGCTCGGTAGCCGAGCAGGCTCACGTCCAGGTTGTGGCGGAACAGTAAGGAGTCGGTGGCCAGGTCCGCAGGCGCGAGCGTCGCGAACTGCTCTGCGGCCTCTTCCCACCGCTCGGACGCGTACAGCGCCCGGGCGAGGCGCCAGCGATCGGCCGCGCTCCCCGAATCCAGGGCTCGTTCCTCGTACCAGCGCACGGCCTGATCGAGAATCCGGGCACCCTCTGCCGGGTGCCCGTGCGCGGCCAGCTCCAGGCCCAGCTCTACCAGGTAGGTGAACCTGTAGTCCTCGACGTACGCATCCGACGGGCCGGCGGTAACAGGATGATCGACGATGGCAGCGGCGAATTCCAGTGCCTCGTCGGGCCGACCGAGGGCGGCCTCCGACCGGGCAAGTTCGAAATGGAGGTACTCCTCGTCGGAAGACTGCGACAGCCCCTCGCGGGCCCGTGCGACAGCGGCACCGTAATCGCCCAGGAGATGGTGACACACGGCATACCGGACATAAACGCCCGTGCTGGCCTCGCTGGAGTTCACCCTGTCCAGCGTTGCGATGCACTCGGCCGGGCGCTGAACCATCATCGCACCGCTCGCCTGGTGGTTGAAGCTGCTCGTGACGGGCACCCGCTCGCTCCGCTCGCGGAAAGCGTCGAGCAGGGCAGCCCGATCGCGGCCCAGAAGGGCGCGGGCCACCGCGAGCTGCCAGCGCTGGTACTCCGATACGATCGTGATCCTCTGGTTCAGTGCCTGGAAGATCGAGTCCGCCCGGCCGAACTCCCCGAAGTTGGCGTACCAGATCATGGCCAGCCCGGCGGCCGCGTCATACGTGGAGTCGATCTCCAGGGCCGTCCGCAGACGGGCGAACGCCTCTCCTCGCCGGCCCTGATGCCACATGCTCCGGGCATTGACCGCCTCTTTCCAGGCACCGAACGAGCGACCACGTCCGTAGGCATCGATGTGATAGGGCTGAAGCCCGAACCGGGTGGCGGCGGCGACCTGCAGGCTATCCGCGAGAATGCGTATCGCATTCTCCAGGTCGTCCCGCGGTACGGTCGTGCCACGAGCGACCACCACCTCGAACGACGGGAGGGCGATAAGGCGGGTCTCGAGAGTGACCGAGTCGGAGTGGGCGAACAGCGAACTCCGCAGCTCGTGATTGGCTCCCACGAACTCGACCATTGCCGTGGCCGCCGACCGGCCGCCGAGAGTGGCGGTCCCTCTGAGCGCC
This sequence comes from Gemmatimonadota bacterium, assembly GCA_023554245.1. Classification (GTDB taxonomy): domain Bacteria; phylum Gemmatimonadota; class Gemmatimonadetes; order Palauibacterales; family Palauibacteraceae; genus Carthagonibacter; species Carthagonibacter metallireducens. Next base: position 28,415 of record JAMJQL010000113.1, on the reverse strand, counting down.
TCCTGGATCAGCTCGATGTCCCGGCCGCCGAATACCCGGAAGTCGCCGACACCCGCCAGGGCGCCTTCCATCATCCAGCCGGCCCAGCGCGCCATGTCCTCGACTTCGGGATCACCCGACACGTTGTCCATCGGGAATACCAGAACCGCGTTCTCCATCGGCGACAGCGATTCCGGCTCGTCGGAGGTCGAAAGGGTGCTCCAGCCGACGACGAGGACGAGTATCACGATGAAGAACGCAACGGAGAGTTGCCCAATCCGGGGAAGGTTCGAGGTCGCTCGGCTATCTGGTCCGGGCCTGACTGGCTCAGGGACACCACTGTCAGTCGCCGGCTCCACCGGGCTCGTCGAAGCGGCTCGAGTTCCGGCACCCGAATACTGCAGGTCCTCTACCAGCTCGGCCACCTCTGTCGGAAGGACCATCTCGAACTCAGCGGACAACCGCTGCTCATGCTCCCTGGCCAGCTGGATCGCGTTGGCCGGATCTCCCCGGGCGGCGAGAGCCTGCATCAGGCGTGCGACAACCGCTGAGTTGTACGGGTCCTGCACCAGAAGACGTTCCCACAAACGGATCGCAGCCGCGTAATCGTTGTCCTGCTCGGCCTCTCTGGCCAGGTCCTCCACTGCTCGTGCATACACAGCCGACATGCGACGTCGCTCTGACTCCACCCACTCTTCGAACTCGGCTGCGTCCTTCAGATAGACACCATCGAGGAATGGTCCTGCGTATGATCGGACCACGTCATGAAGCTCCCCCCTCACGAGGGCAGCCTGCAGGTCACCGACATCCGTGGCGACGACCCCTGCGTCGAGTGCTATCGAGTCGCCGATGTTCTGGATCGCCTCCTGCCCGAGCGCCTTCCTCAGCAGGTAAAGCGACTGGGAGAGGTGGTGACGTCCACGCTCCTCGTCGGAATCGGGCCATAGAAGGGTGATCAGCCTGTCACGGCTCGAACCGGAGCGGCCCGCCACGGCAAGTACGGCCAGCAGGGCCAGGTTGCGGGGCTGAACGGCGCGGCCCGTCACAGGCCCGGATGGACCCTCCAGCGACACGCCACCGAGCAACTTCAGCCGGTACATACTGCACCCGCAGGCCGGAGGAGACAGAAGTTGAGACAAACGGGAGATCCGGGAGATGCCCCGTCCGCATAATGATAGCGAATCCGGCATTAAGCTTCGAGCCGGATCGGAAGGCCTTCCATATAGCGCATGAGCGCAACGACGTGGCGGTGAGGACGCCCCGGGTACGCGGGCGCCGAGCCACGATAACGCGTTCCCGGCCGGTGGGTGGCGGAGGAATGGTGGTCTCGGGGCCGCGACCACCTCCCGGGCCGCCGGCCGGTCGGGTTCGCAAGAGGCGAATCGACAACCCGATTCAGGAGGTCGCCATGAAACCGATCCGCATCACCTGGTGTCTCGCAGCCGCTGCTCTGGTGGTCGGTTGCCAGGACACACCCACCGATCCGGCCGCGCAGGCCGACGAAGTCACGACGCCGACATTCAAGGCCGAGCACGTGAACTTCATCCGGGAAGGCACGTGGAACGATCTGATGTTCTACCCCTGTCTCAACGACGGTCTGGGGGAGGAAGTCTGGGAACGCGGCGTGAGGGTCGACTATAAGGGACGGGTCTACGCCAGTTCCGGCAACGCCAACAAGTGGACGTGGCCCCTCGAATTTACCGGCCTGCCGGAGGACCATGATTACTACTTCGGACCTGACTACACTCTGTTGGGCTTGGACTCAGGCGACGTGTGGGTGTTGGACAGCGAACGCAACTTCGGTGAGGCCCGGCGCCACGATAAGAAGAACGGCTTCATCTACAAGCAGATCGCGAATTACTGGCTCGTGAATCAGGATGGAGAGAAAGTCCATATCCTCGACAAGTACAACCTTCACTGTGACTACGACTGGAACTGCACCAAGGAAAGAATCGGGGGAACCTGCCCGAGCGAGTGGTTGGGAGAAGGCCCGCCGAGCTGACGGTTGACGAGTTTCAGATGCCCGGGTCAGCCAGGGCCTCGAACTCAAGAGAGGGCGACCTCACAGCCGCCCTCTCTCACATCCAGACTCGTCCCCCTGCATGACCGGTCTGACGCTTCGTCACCGGAGCGCGCCTCGCACCACAGCCTCTGACGCTTCGTCTCCGAATCCCGCCTTGCGAGCGAAGCGAGCGGAGCGGGTGGAGGAGACGAACCGTCAGCTCACCCGGCTGCCCCGTGACACTTCTTGAACTTCTTCCCGCTCCCGCACGGACAGGGTTCGTTGCGACCCACGTTCTCGAAGTCCGCGCCGAGCGCGGCGGGTGACGGCGCGCGGCTCGACCCCAGACCCACGATCTCCGGGGCCTCCGTCCCGCCCAGCGGACCACCGCCCGGCCCCTGCCTCGGGCCCGCATCGGTGGCCGTGGCCGCCGAGGCGATCCCGGTCGCCGCGGCGGCGGCCGATACGCCCGTGGCGGCCATCGCCGGCTCCGGCCTCCGCTGCACCGGCTGACCGGCTGCGCTGCCCGCTCCGCCACCGATGACATCGGAGGGTCCGCTCATCGAGGTGACCCGAGGCGCCCGAAGCTGCGGTCGAGTCTCGAGCTGGGCGCGGAACAGCAGGCTCGCGATGCTGCGCCTGATGTCAGCCATCAGGTCCACGAACGCCTCGTAGGCTTCCTTCTTGTACTCGACCAGCGGGTCCTTCTGACCGTACGAGCGGTAGTGGATCGAGGTGCGAAGGTGGTCGAGATCGTAGAGGTGGTCCTTCCACTTCTCATCGATCACCGAGAGCACCACGAAACTCAGCACTCGCTCCCAGCTCTCGCCGAAGCTGTCCAGCTTCTGGTGGTACGCTTCGTGGGCATAGTCGACAACGGCCTGCTCGAGTGCCGCGGTGTCGTCCCACGGGTAGTCCGCGGCGCTGACCTCGTCCTGGTTGAGGAACGAGGCGACCAGGAAGTAGTCGAGCAGCAGTCGCTCGCGAAGCGCCTTCAGATCCCAGTCGTCCGCGTGGCTGTCCGGCTCGATGATCCGCTCGAATTCCGCTCGGAGCGAGCGCTCGAGCATCTCCCACGTCTCGCCCTTCAGGTCCTCTCCCCCCTCGAGGGCGAACAGCCGGAGGTCGTAGATCACCTCCCGCTGCTGATTCATCACGTCATCGTACTCGAGCAGACGCTTACGGGCCTCGAAGTTCTGCAGCTCGACCCGGCGCTGCGCGCGCTCGATCGATTTCGTCATCCAGGGGTGGGTGATGACCTCCCCTTCCTCGGCTCCGAGCTTGTCCATCACGCGCGCCACCCGGTCGGTGCCGAACAGCCGCATCAGGTCGTCTTCGAGCGAGAGGAAGAAGCGGCTCGAGCCGGGATCGCCCTGGCGGCCGGCCCGGCCCCGCAGCTGACGATCGATCCGCCGTGACTCGTGGCGCTCGGTACCGAGGATCTGCAGCCCGCAGGGCGGGTCCACGTAGCAGCCCAGCTCGGTCACCTGGGCCTGGTCGAGATCCGCCGCCTCGGCCACCTGTCCGAACGCCGGTTCGCTCGACTGGATACCGCACACGCCGCACTTCACCACCGCGGCTCCGAGCTTGATGTCGGTTCCCCGGCCGGCCATGTTCGTGGCGATCGTGATCGCCCCCGGATGACCGGCCCGGGCCACGATCTCGGCCTCCCGCTCGTGCTGCTTGGCGTTGAGAACCTCGTGCTTCAGACCCCGCCGCTTCAGCATGCGCGCCAGGGTCTCCGACACGTCCACACTGGTCGTTCCGACGAGGATCGGCAGGCCCCTGTGGTGCAGGCGCTCGATCTCGTCGAGGAGCGCGGCATACTTCTCCCGCTTCGTCTGGAACAGCAGATCATCACCGTCCATGCGGCGGATCGGCCGGTTGGTCGGAATCACCACGACCTCGAGGCCGTAAATCTCGTGGAACTCTGCCTCTTCCGTCTCGGCCGTTCCTGTCATCCCGGCCAGCTTGTCATACATCCGGAAGTAGTTCTGAATCGTGATGGTGGCGAGCGTCTGGGTCTCGCCGCGCACGCTGACGCCCTCCTTCGCTTCCACGGCCTGGTGCAGCCCGTCGCTCCAGCGCCGCCCGTGCATCTTCCGGCCGGTGAACTCATCGACGATGATCACCTCGCCGTTTTCCACCACGTACTCGACGTCTTTCTCGTACAGCGCGTGGCCCTTCACCAGCTGGTGAATGATGTGCAGTCGCTCCGACTTCTCCGCGTAGTCCCGCTCCAGCTGCTGGATCCTCTCCCGCTTCTCGTCGGGTCCCAGCTTCTCGTCGTCCTCGACCTTCTTCACCGCCTCAGAGATGTCGGGCACGATGAAAGCTTCCGGATCGCCCGGGCTCAGGACATCCTGTCCTTTCTCGCTGATCTGGATCGTATGGCCCTTCTCGTCAGTCGTGTACAGCAGCAGTTCATCGACGTCGACCATCGCCTTGTCGCGCATCAGGGCTGCCTCGGTCCGCTGCAGCAACTGCTTCACCCCGGTCTCGTTCAGCAGCTTCATCAGCCGCTTGTTCTTCGGAGACCCGCGCTGTGCCGCCAGCAGTGCCTTGCCCGTCGCGAACTCACTCGCGTCTTCCGCCTCCTCCTCGAGCGCCTTGAGCCCCTTCTCCGCCTCGGCGACCAGCTCGTTGACGATGTGGGCCTGCTTTCGCACCAGGCTCGCGACCTGCGCATTGTGCTTCTTGTAGACCTGCTGGTCGTCTGCCCGTCCCACCGGACCCGAGATGATCAGCGGGGTCCGGGCCTCGTCCACCAGGACCGAATCGACCTCATCGATGATCGTGTAGTTGTGGCGCCTCTGCACACGGTCTTCGACTCGCACGACCATGTTGTCGCGGAGGTAATCGAATCCGAACTCGTTGTTGGTCCCGTAGGTGATGTCGCACCCGTAGGCGGCCCGACGCTCCTCCGTGCCCGGCTTCGTGTCGTCCAGGCATCCCACCGACAGGCCCAGCCAGGTGAATACCGCTCCCATCCACTGTGAATCCCGGCGGGCGAGGTAATCGTTCACCGTCACCAGGTGTGCGCCACGCCCGGGAAGGGCGTTGAGATAAAGGGGAAGCGTCGCGACCAGCGTCTTGCCCTCGCCCGTCGCCATCTCGGCGATCTTGCCCTGGTGGAGCACGATTCCGCCGATGAGCTGAACGTCATATGGGATCATGTCCCACGTCATGGAATTGCCCGTGACCGCGATCTCGGATCCGATCAGTCGTCGGGCAGCCTCGCGCACCGTGGCGAATGCCTCCGGGAGGATCTCGTCGAGGATCTCCTCCGTGGCCGCCTTGAGCTCCTCCTCCGCCTCGCCGAGACGATTCGTGAGCGCTTCGCGCCGCACGGGATCCTCCGACTTGCGCCTCTCATCCCGGATCCGCTCGATCTCCTCCGCCAGTTCGTGCGTTCGGGCGTGGATCAGCTCACGGAACTTCGGCGTCTGCGCCTTGATCTCGTCGTCCGAGAACTCGGCCAGCCGCTCCTCGTGGATCTTGATGTCGTCCACGATCGGCTGGAGACGCTTCATCTCGCGCTCGAAGCGCGTTCCCATCACCCGATTTACCAGAGTTTTCAGCATCCGTCCTCTACATCCTTCTCCCGGCCGGCCGCAGCCGCCGCGACGGTCTCCGTCGCGTGCGCTCCCGCCGACCATATTTCTTCCAGGCGCTCCCGAATCGTCTCGGGAACCAGATATCTCACACTGAGTCCTTCATCGAGCCGATCACGGATTCGCGTGCTCGACACGTCCACCCTCGTCACCGGCACGGGCACGAACGGATAGCGCGGATCTTCCGGCGGCGTCTCTCCATCCCGCGGCATGACCGCGAGCTCCGCCAATTCTACGATCCGCTCCGGATTCCTCCAATCGTCGAAACTCCGATACTGATCGGCCCCGATCACCAGCGACAGGTGATCGGGCCGAAGCTCCTCGCGTATCGAGGCGAGCGTACTCACGGTCCACGACGGACCGGGTCGTCGCAATTCCGCGCCACTCACGACCATCCGCGAGTCCTCGCCGAAGGCGGCTCGCGTCAACGACAGCCGTTCCTCGGCCGGTAGTCGCGCGTCCCTGTGCGGCGGGCGAGCCGACGGAATCACGAGAAGCCGGTCGAGTCGCAATGTCTCGAACACGTCCTGGGCTACCACCAGGTGGCCGATGTGCGGTGGATCGAAAGCCCCGCCGAACACTCCGATCCGACCGCCGGTCAACTGTCGCCCGGCTCGCTCTGGATCGTCATCTCGCTGGCCTGCTCGCTGTCGGGATAGGCCTGCAGAAGACGCTCTCGCACCTGTTCCGCCTCGCGGCTGAATCCGACGTACGAATAGGCGTCGTACAACAGCGCCAGGACCTCCGGCTCGACGCTCGAGCCCGGATACGACTCGAGGACCGACTCCAGGTAAATGATCGAAGACTGATAGAGATCGCGGCTGAAGTACCAGCGACCGACTCTGAGCTCCTTTGCCGCGAGCTTTTCGTTCGCCTCCGCGATAATGGCGCGCGCGTCAGGTGCCAGTGGACTCCGGGGGTAGAACTCGACCAGCCGGGTGCACTCCTCGATCGTGTTCCGCGTGAATTCCTGGTCCCGTGCGATGTCGGGCGAGAGCTTCCAGTAGGAGCGACACACACCGAACTGGGAATCGTCGGCCAGCGGACTGTTCGGACGCGTCGTGGCCAACTGTCTGAACTCGTTCGCAGCCAATAACTCCTGGTCTGACTCCAGATATGACTCGGCCAGAAGCAGTCGAGTACTGTCGGCGGTCGAGTGAAGCGGGTCCCGGAACAGGTGATCTCGAAATCCGCGAATCGCCTGCGTGTACTTCCCATCTTCGAACCGTTCGGCCGACCAGTCGTACCGTTGCCGCGGCGTAGAGTCCGGCGGCGGCATGGCCGGGGCACATCCATACGCCATGACGGCGATGGCGAAAACCACTCTTCGCCCCGCGGCCAGGCGACTCGTGCCTCCGTATCTGCTTCCCAGGTTCAACGTCCCCCTCATCTATCTCTCATCCGGCGCTCGTCACCTATCTGACTCCGAAACGGATCTCACGGATCCTCTCCTCGGCGAGTCGGACCAGCGGTCCGCTGCGTACCGGATTCAGCTCGAGAACTGCGACGAAATCGGCCTCCGCCCCCTCGAGATCACCGAACGCCATCCGGATCTCGCCACGATTGTAATGCGCCCTGTCCAGCAGGTTCCGCGGCACACCGAGCTCGATCATCCGATCCAGGCGCTCGGCGGCATCCGCCGGTCGGCCCTGAGCCCTGTCGGCCTCGGAGACCTCGAACAGACAGGACCCGTACTCCCAGTTCGCTTCCGCCCGATTCCGTCGATCGGCATCCTCCAGATAACGCTCGAAGTACCCGATCGCCTCGCGGCACCCTCCTACCTCCTGGAATGCACGGGCCGTCTCGAGGACTGCCGCCTTCGGCGGTTCCTCACCCTCGAGCACCGCGAGATAGAGGGGCAGGGCACGATTCCAGTCGCTGAGCTCCATGTAGTATCGCGCCAGCGGGAGCAACAAGTCGGACGGAACCCGGCCGATTCCCATCGCCAGGACCGGCTCCAGGGCACGCGCCATGTTGTCAGGCGATCCTCGATCACGGGCTACCCTCGCGGCCTCCGACAGTTCGGCCGCGATCTGGAATTCATGCTCGTCACCGACGGCCAGCAACGGACGGAGGTACTGCATGGTCGCGTCAACATCTCCCTCCGAGGCGTAGGCGTGGCCGAGACGCAGCAAAACCTCGGGAGTGTGGCCTTCCTGGCGAAGCGCCAGCTTGTATTCGGCGATCGCTGCGTCCGTTTCGCCGGCGGCGAGAAGGCGGTCGCCCCGACTGAGGGCCGTGTCCGGATCGCTGCTGCAGGCCGACGACGTGGCCAGGAGCGCAACCAGTGCAAATCTCGCAAGGACAGCCATTAACGGCTGAGTAATCGAGATCCGAGCCAGCGTCATGAGCCGCCCGTCAGCGGGCGCGAGGCCGCGGGGACCCGAGCGCCCCGCCCGAAGAGTCCGTACTTGAGGATGCACCAGATCGCACGAAAGCCATCCTTCCAGCCGATCTTCTTGCCTTCGGCGTAGGTTCGTCCACTGTAGGAGATCCCGACCTCGTACAGGCGCCACCCGCCTCTTGCCACTTTCGCCGTCATTTCAGGCTCTACGCCGAAACCCCTCTCGCGGATCTCCATCCCGTCCAGGACTTCCTTTCGGAAGCACTTGTAGCAGGTCTCCATGTCGGTGAGGTTCAGATTCGTCACCATGTTCGAGAGTATCGTGAGAAACCTGTTTCCCGCGTAGTGCCAGAAGTAGAGGACCCGGTGGGGCTCTCCGCCCATGAACCGCGATCCGAACACTACATCTGCCTTCCCCTCCAGGATCGGCTGGAGGAGCTTGCGGTACTCGCGCGGGTCGTACTCGAGGTCGGCGTCCTGGACGATCACGATCTCCCCGGATGCAGCCGCGAAGCCCGTCGCGAGCGCGGCCCCCTTCCCCCGGTTCTGCTCGTGCACGATCAGCCGGTCGATCCGGCCGTCGGCAACGAGACCTTGGAGGATGTCGCGTGAGCCGTCGGTCGATCCATCATCGACGGCGATCAGCTCGATCTTCAGAGAGACATCGTTGACCATGCCAACGACCTGCTCGATCGTATCCCGCTCGTTGTAGATCGGCATGACGACCGTCAACTGCCGACCGGCCTCCGCCTGGCCGCTCATGCCGACTCCTCCCCCGATTCATCGATCAGAATCGGGGGAACGCTGAGTTGCCCCTGCTCCGCCAGCGAACGGAAGTACCCGATCGTGATCTCGAGGCCTTCGGCCAATTCGACCTCGGGTTCCCAACCCAGCGCCGACCGGGCAAGCTCGATGTCGGGCTGTCGGACCTTCGGATCGTCCGTCGGCAGAGGAACGTGACGGATTCCTGCGTCCGAGCCGACGGCTTCCGACACCAGCTCGGCCAGTTCGAGGATCGTGAATTCGTTCGGGTTGCCGATGTTGACCGGCCCGATCGTGTCGTTGAGAAACAGCCGGTAAATCCCTTCCACTTCATCGGAGACGAAGCAGAAGCTACGGGACTGCCCGCCGTCTCCGTACACGGTCAGCGGACGGCTCAGCAGTGCCTGCACGATGAAGTTCGATACCACCCGTCCGTCGTAGGGCCGCATTCGTGGGCCATACGTATTGAAGATCCGCACGATCCGAACATCGACGCCGTGGTATCGGTGGTAGGCCATCGTCATCGCCTCGGCGAATCGCTTGGCCTCGTCATACACGCCGCGGGGACCGATCGGATTGACGTTGCCCCAGTAACTCTCATCCTGCGGGTGAACCAGAGGATCGCCGTAAACCTCCGACGTCGATGCCAGGAGGAATCGGGCGTCCCGAGCCTTGGCCAGGCCGAGCACGTTGTGGGTTCCCAGACTCCCCACCTTCAGGGTCTGAATCGGCAGCTCGAGGTAATCCACAGGGCTCGCGGGGGAGGCGAAGTGGAGCACACCATCCAGGCTCCCCGGAACGTCGACGAACGTCGTCACGTCGTGACGGATGAAGTCGAAACGCGGCTCGTTCACGAGGTGTGAGAGGTTGTCCATGCTTCCGGTGATCAGGTTGTCCATCCCGATCACCGAATGCCCATCCGCGAGGAATCGATCCACCAGGTGCGATCCCAGAAAACCCGCGGCCCCCGTGATCAGAACCCTCATCGCACTTGCTCCCGCCCGATCGGGTAGTACTCGTATCCGAGCTTCCGCATGCGCCAGGGCTCGAACAGATTCCGGCCGTCGAACACGATCGGGTTCCGCATCGCCTCACGGATCCGGAGCCAGTCCGGTCGTCGGTACTGAAGCCACTCGGTGACGACGAACAGTGCGTCAGCCGATTCGCAGGCCGTGTACTCGTCGGCCGCGAACTCGACCCTGTCCCCGAGGTGCAGGCCCCTGGCCACGTCCTGAGCGACCGGATCATGCGCGACGACGGAGCCACCGGCGGCGAGGATCTCCTCGATCAGCGCGAGCGCCGGAGCTTCCCGCATGTCATCGGTTTCCGGCTTGAACGCCAACCCCCATACGGCGAATCGCATCCCCGACAGGTCGTCCCCGAACCGCTTCCTGGCCTTGCTGCCGAGCAATGCCTTCTGCGCCTCGTTGGCCTCGTGAACCTGCCTGAGGATGGTCAGATCGACCTCGAACTCATCCCCGGTGTGTATGAGCGCACGGACATCCTTCGGAAAGCAGCTGCCCCCGTATCCGGCTCCGGCATAGAGAAACGACCGGCCGATTCGCGGATCGCTTCCCATTCCCTTCCGGACGCGATTGACATCCGCGCCCGTCGCCTCGCAAAGCTGCGCCAGCTGATTCATGAAGCTGATTCGGGTCGCCAGCATCGCGTTCGCGGCATACTTGGTCAGCTCCGCCGAAGCGATGTCCATGAAGATCAGAGGATTGCCACTTCGCACGAAGGGATCGTAGAGCTCCTGCAGTGCGCCGCGTGCTTCTTCCGACTCGACTCCGCAAACGATCCGATCGGGCCGCATGAAGTCGTCGATCGCGGCGCCTTCCTTCAAGAACTCCGGGTTCGAGCAGACGTGAAACGGTGCGTCGGTGTGGCGCTCGATCTCGTCGCGGACCTTGCGGGCGGTTCCTACGGGAACGGTGCTCTTCGTGATTACGATCGTCCCGGCCGAGATGTTGCGGCCTATCGTTCCCGCCACGTCGAGGACGTGTTGCAGATCGGCCGAACCGTCTTCCCCCGGTGGTGTGCCCACCGCGATGAAGATCACCTGACCGTGCCTCGCCGCGGCACCCACATCGGCAGTGAATCTCAACCGGCCCTCCGAGAGGTTCCGTGCGACCAGGCGGTCGAGACCGGGTTCGTAGATCGGAATCTGGCCGGCGTTCAGAGAGGCGACCTTCTCGACGTCCACATCGGCGCAGACGACCCCATTGCCTGTCTCTGCCAGGCACGCGCCGACCACGAGCCCGACATAGCCGCTTCCGATGACCGTGACATTCAAGATGCGTATCCTTCGTCTGCAGTGGTCCCTCCGCCCCGCTCCCACCGTCGGGCGGTCCACCGATACACTCCCCTCACGGCGTCTTCGATAGGGAATTGCGGACGCCATCCTGTCGTTTCGCTGAGCCGGGATGCGTCTCCACGTATGGTCTCGATCTCACCTGGTCTTACTCGGGCCGGGTCTACCTGAATCTCGGGATCCACTCCCGCTTCGTCGAGGATCCAGTCGAGGATCTGACGGATGGATACGGCTTCGCCGGATGCCACGTTGTACGCGGCTTCGGGACGGTCGAGCTCCATCACTTCCCGCAGCGCTCGCACGCCGTCTCGCACGTCGGTGAAGTCCCGACTCACATCCAGGTTTCCAACTTTCATGACCGGTGGCCGTTCGCCCGATGCGATTGCCGAGACCTGCCCGCAGAAATCGGGTACGACGAAGTCAGAACCCTGCCCGGGTCCAACCAGGTTGAAGCTTCGGGTGACGAGAATCCGCAACTCGTGGGCCCGTCGGTAGGTGTGCGCAGCAAGCTCCTGGGCGGCCTTCGAGAGACCGTAGGGAGAGACCGGACGAAGGTGCATCTCTTCGGTGAGTGGAAATCCCTCGCTGGCCGCGTCTCCATAGGCGTCGCCGCTACCCATGACGAGAATCCGGGGGTCGAAATCCGGCGCATCCTCCCGAACCGCGAGAACCGCTTCGCAGAGGTTGACCGTCCCACCCGCGTTTACGTTGAGAGACAGAGCCGCGTTCTCTCGTGCCCGCGAGCCGGAGGCGAATCCGGACAGGTGGAAAATCATCTCGGGTCGAACCGCGGCGACGAGTCGCACGAGAGCACCGTGATCTCGCACATCGGCCGCCTTCCAATCCACCGAGGCGGCCTCTTCCGGCGTGAGAGTGTCGCGGACGGGAGGCAGGGTGAGCGTAGATCCGTTCACCTCGTAGCCGTGGCTCAGGAGCTCTGCGACGAGGTGCTCCCCCACGAATCCATCTGCACCTGTGACGAGGACCTTCATACTCTGATCCTCCCGGGGTGATTCAGAGTCGTCGGGCATTCCGGAATTGGAGACATGGTCTCCCGCGCTGCAAGGAGTGCCGACACATAAGAAAGGCCCCGCCAGACGGCAGAGCCTTCCCGACGCGGGACGACCGGCGCCCTGCGCGAGACCTGTCTCGCGGACTCAGGACGCTTTCTGGACCTTGCCGGCTTTCAGGCAGCGTGTGCAGACCCGGACTCGAACGGAACGGCCGTTCTCGAGGATCTTCACTCTCTGGAGATTCGGCATGAATCGCCGCTTGCGCCGGTTGTTCGCGTTACTCACGCGGTTACCGGTAGCCGGTCCCTTATCGCAGACGTAACAGAAATTAGCCATGACTCGTTCTGCTTCAGTTCACCGAGAGCGAGTCCGCCAGGAAGAAGCCCGGGGCATCGGGAATCGCTCCTTCGTTGCCCGCATCGACCGCTTCCTGGTTCACCCACTCGCCTTTGATCGAATCGTTGAGCACGAACAGCTTGCCGTGCATCGAAACGCGATCGTTTGCGTAGACATCCGTTCCTCGCCGGATCAGGTCCGGGGACAGCAGAACCGGAAGGCTGTTTTCGGCGTCGAGACCGATCGAAAACGCCGCACGGCCGAGCCGCTCGTTCACCGTCACGAAACGGAGCCAGCCCTGCTCGCCGATCGACCCGGCCAGATCGGCCGCCATTGCCGCCGTGTTGAGGTCGACGGCCTCCGGGACCACTTCCTCCTCGAGAACCGGGGCCACCACGGTGTCGAGCGCCGCAGATTCCCTGTCCAACCAGTAGAAAAACGCCGCGATGCCGGCGACCGCGACCAGCGCCAGTATCAGTGTCCCGCCCGAACGGCCCATCTGTGCCTGCCTTTCTCGATCCGAATGTCCGGAGCTACTCGCTCCGCTCGGTCAGCTCGATAATGGCCAGCTCAGCCCCGTCGCCCTTCCGGGCTCCGAGCTTCACGATTCGGGTGTAGCCACCCGGACGCTCTCGGAACCTGGGGCCAATGTCGTCGAACAACTTATGCAGAGCGGCCCGGTCTCCGATATGGCGACGCACTTGCCTTCGGCTGTGCACGTCATCCGTACCGCCCAGCGTGATCAGCTTCTCGACGAACGGCCGAAGCTCCCGGGCCTTCGCCTCGGTGGTTCGGATCCGCTCGTGCAAAAGAAGACTGGTGGCCATGTTGCGCAGCGTGGCCTTCCGATGCGAGGGGGAGCGACTGAGCGCCCGCCCCTTCTTCCTATGCCTCATCGGACTCTTCGCCTTCCTCCTCGACGACCCAGAGTCGACCCGAATCGTCCTTCTCCAGGTTCATCCCGAACTGGAGTCCGTTGACCGCGACAACCTCCGCGATCTCCTCGAGCGACTTCTCGCCGAAGCTGGGCACGTTGAGAATGTCGTCCCGGTGGCGAACGACGATGTCGAACAAGGTGTGAATGTCAGCCTTGTCCAGGTTGTTTCGCGACCGGATCGAGATGAGTTCGAAGGCGTCCAGCGTGGAATTCAGCAGGTCCTGCATCTCGTTCGGTAGCGGACGACGGTTTCCGGAGCTCTCCGGCACCGGCGCCACGTCGCCGTTCCCGCTGCCGAACTGGAGCAGGTACTGGAGGTGGGCCCTGCCGATCTCGGCGGCATACGACAGCGCATTGCCCGGGTCCACCGATCCGTTGGTCTCAACCTGGATCGTGAGACGATCGAAGTCGGTTCGCTGCCCGACCCGCGTTTCCTCCACCAGGAAGTTCGCGCGTGCTACCGGGTTGTAGATCGAATCGACCTGGATGAGATCCACCGGAGCGTCATCCGGTCGCTCGTGCTGGTCGGCCGGTACGAATCCGCGACCGCGGTTCACCCAGAAGTCGAGGTTCATCGGTCGGTTCTCCGGCAGGTCATCCTGGAGCGTGAACAGGACCTGCTCCGGGTTGACGATCGTCACCCCGGCCGCCTTTTCGATCTCGGAAGCGCGGATCGTGCCCGCCTTCTGAACCGAGAGACTCAGACGTGCCTCATCCACCCCGGGATCGAGAACGATCACGAGCTTTTTGAGATTCTGAATCACCTGGTGAACGTCCTCGACGACACCTGGTATCGTCTGATGCTCGTGCTGGACGCCATCCGACCTGAATGCCCAGATGGCCGACCCGGGGAGCGAAGAGAGGAGCACCCGACGGATCGAGTTTCCGATCGTGTGTCCGAATCCTCGCTCCAGCGGCTGCAGCACGTACTCCGCCCGACGCCCGTCCTCCGAGCGATTTCGCTCCTCGACGGTGCTGGGCAGTACAAATCCGGTGAGATCTAGCATGATTCGCGTTCCGCCTAGATTACTTGCTGTAAAGCTCGACGATCAACTGCTCCTGGACCGCCAGCGGGATGTCGGCGCGGGACGGACGTTCGAGCATCCGACCCGAGAGTGCCTCGTAGTCGACGCCCAGCCACGTCAGCGTGTCCTTGCCCTTTCGATCGGCAACCGCCTCGCGCACCACCGGCATGTCCTGCCCGGAAACCGAGATGGCTATCTCGTCGCCCGGACCGACCTGGTAGCTCGGGATGTCGAGAGTCGCGCCGTTCACGAGCACGTGCCGGTGCCTCACCAACTGGCGGGCTGCCTTGCGGGACGGTGCGAATCCGAGACGGTAGACCAGATTGTCCAGCCGTGACTCGAGCTGGATCAGCAGGTTCTCGCCCGTAATCCCCTTAACCCGAGCGGCGCGCTCGAACATCGTCCGGAACTGGCGCTCGCCGACTCCGTAGATCCGCTTCACCTTCTGCTTCTCACGAAGCTGGGTGGCGTACTCGGACTGCCGTCGGCGACGACGGCCGGTGCCGTGCTCGCCGGGCGGATATCCCTTGCGCTCGATCGCGCACTTCTCCGTGAAGCAGCGCTTCCCCTTCAGGAAAAGCTTGTCGCCTTCCCGGCGGCAAAGCCGGCAGACGGGTCCCGTGTATCGTGCCATGAACGTCCCTTTGACTTCTCTTCCGTATCCTTAGACGGTCGGCCGCGCGCCGACTTCGTCAGACGCGTCGCTTCTTGGGCGGACGACAGCCGTTGTGGGGAATCGGCGTCACGTCCCGAATCGACCGGATCGTGAGGCCGGCACTCTGCAGCGCCTGAATCGCGGACTCGCGGCCGGAGCCGGGGCCCTGAACCCGAACGTGCACGCGCTTCATTCCCATGGAGGCCGCCTCCCGCCCCACCTGCTCGGCGGCGATCGTCGCCGCGAACGGTGTAGACTTTTTCGACCCCTTGAAGCCCGCCTTGCCGGCGCTGGCCCACGCCACCGTGCCGCCGTTGGCGTCGGTGATCGTGATGATGGTGTTGTTAAAGGTGGCCTTGATGTGGGCCATACCTTCGGCTTCTACCTGGCGCTTCTTGCGCCCGCTGGATCTCGGCTTCGCCATGACTCGGTATTCTCTCCCTTACTTCCTCGGTGCCTTCTTCTTGCCGGCCACGGCGCGCCGCGGGCCCTTGCGGGTCCTCGCATTCGTGTGCGTCCTCTGGCCCCGAACCGGAAGTCCCCGGCGGTGCCTCAGACCCCGATAGCAGCCGATGTCCATCAGCCGCTTGACGTTCATCGAGGTCTCGGTGCGCAGCGCACCTTCCACCTTGTACCGATTCTCGATGACCCGACGAAGCTTGTTGACGTCCTCATCGGAGAGAGCGTTGACCCGGATGTCCGGGCTGACGGCCGTCTCCGCAAGGATCGCCTTCGCCGTCGATCGTCCCACCCCGTAGATGTAGGTGAGCGCGACTTCGATTCGCTTGTCCCTCGGCAGATCTACTCCCGCAATTCTCGCCATCCTCAGCCCTGCCTCTGCTTATGCTTCGGATTACGGCTGCAGATCACCCGCACCACTCCACGGCGGCGGACGATCTTGCAGTGCTCGCAGATCCGCTTGACGCTCGATCGGACCTTCATGGTTCCTTCCGTTCCCCTCGTTCCGTGCGCGAAAGAGCCGCTTAAGATAGCAGTCCCGCACCCGAAACTCAATGTCGGTTCACTTGAACCGATACGTGATCCGCCCCTTCGACAGGTCGTACGGTGACATCTCCACCGTGACCTTGTCTCCAGGCAGGATCCGTATGTAGTTCATGCGGATCTTGCCGGAGACGTGACAGGTGATTTCATGCTCGTTCTCGAGCCGGACCCGGAACATCGCGTTCGGGAGCGCCTCGATCACTTCGCCCGCCATCTGGATCGGTTCTTCCTTCGCCAAGACTACTCCTCCGTCAGGTCCGCCGTCTCCGGCCGGACCGTGAGCACGCGGGGGCCGTCGGCCGTCACCGCGACCGTGTGTTCGAAATGCGCCGACAGGTCTCCGTCCGCCGTCACGACCGTCCAGCCATCCGCCAGTGTGCGGATTTCCCGGCTGCCGATGTTGACCATCGGCTCGATCGCTATCACCAGGCCCGGCTGCAGGCGATCACCTCGACCCCGCTTACCGAAGTTCGGCACGTGCGGCGGTTCGTGCGGTTCGTGGCCTACACCGTGACCCACCAGTTCCCGTATCACGCTGAAGCCGGCCCGCTCTACGTGCTCCTGAATCGCGGCGCCCACGTCGCCCAGCCGCGCGCCCGGTCGGGCCTCGGCCACGCCCACGTCGAGCGACTCTCGCGTCACGCGCAGAAGTCGCTCGGCTTGCGGGCTCACGATCCCGACGGGGACCGTGACGGCCGCATCGGCAAACATGCCGTCCAGCTTGACTCCCACGTCGACGCTCACCAGGTCGCCATCCGACAGCCGGCGAGCGGCCGACGGTATCCCATGCACGACCTCTTCGTTGACGCTCGTGCACAGCGTAGCCGGAAACCCGTACAGGCCCTTGAAGGCCGGTTCCGCGCCTTCGTGATCCCGGATGTATTCTTCGGCGATCCGGTCCAGATCCGTCGTCGTCACTCCGGGCTCCACGCTCGAAGCGACGAGTTCCAGCGTCCCGGCCACGATCTCGCCAGCCGCGAATATTCTCTCGATTTCCCCGGCGCTCTTCAGACGTATCAAGCCGCGATTCCGTCCTGCACCCGCTTCGTGATTCCTTCGACGCTTCCGAGCCCATCCACGTCCACGACGCTCGGACCCGAGGCGCGGTACCATGCAAGCACGGGTTCCGTCTGTTCGCGGTACACCTCGAGACGGCGCCGAACCGTAGCGGCGTCATCGTCCCGGCGCTGAATCAGAGCGCCCCCGCATTCTCCGCACGTGGCGTCCGGCTTGGCATCGGGACCGACAACGACGCCGCATTTCGAACAGACCCGCCGACCGGAAAGACGCCTGACGATCTCGTCGTCCTCCACGGAGATGTTGATCACCGCGTCCAGATTGATTCCGAGTTCGTCGAGCATGCGAGCGAGACCTTCGGCCTGGGCCACCGTTCTCGGAAAGCCGTCGAGAATGAAACCATTCCGGGCAGCTTCACCAGCCAGCGCCTCGCCCATGATGCCGAGGATCACCTCGTCGGGAACCAGTTCGCCCGCGTCCATATACTGCTGCGCACGACGGCCCATTTCAGTTCCCTCGCGCCGGGCAGTCCGCAGGATGTCGCCGGTCGAGAACCTCGGCACGTCGTAGCGACGCTCGAGGATTTCTCCCTGGGTTCCCTTTCCCGCGCCGGGCGGGCCCATCAGTACGATGCGCACGAGTCCGGGTCACATGTACCGCTGGCGGCCGCGATACTTGACGCGGCCCTTCTTCATGAATCCCTCGTACTGCCTGAGCAGCAGGTGCTGCTGCATCTGCTGCACCGTGTCCAGGGCGACCCCGACCACGATCAGCAGAGAGGTGCCGCCGAAGAAGAAGGTCTGAATGTCGAACGCATCGAAGATCCAGAACGGCAGCAGTGCGATCACCGCCAGGTAGATCGAGCCGGGAAGCGTGACCCGGGTCAGCACCTGGTCGATGTACTCGGCAGTCTGCGCGCCGGGCTTCACGCCCGGGATGAATCCGCCCTGCTTCTTCAAGTTCTCGGCCAGATCGACCGGGTTGAAGATGATCGCCGTGTACACGTACGTGAACAGGATGATCAGGATCGCATAGGTGATGTAGTAGACCGGAGACCCGATCTGGAACATCTGGCTCAAGTCGTAGAGCACTCCCTTGATGCCGCTGGTCGCCACGCCCTGCCCACCCGTGAACGAGTAGAGCGTTCCCGGGATGATGATGAGGGCCTGGGCGAAAATGATCGGCATCACGCCCGCCGAGTTGATCCGGATCGGGATGAAAGACTTCGTGCCTTCCCGGACCCGCCCGCGACCCACGACCTTCCGCGGGATCTGCACCGGGATCTTCCGGGCTGCCATCGTGAGGGCGACGACCGCTGCCGTGATCGCGATCAGCACGAGAATCAGCAGGGCGAGCTTGAACAGGCTGATACCACCGGCCTGCCACAGCTCGAGCGTGTTGAATACGGCGGCCGGGAATCCCTGGAGGATCGAGAAGAAGATCAGCAGAGACATCCCGTTGCCGATACCGCGCTCCGTGATCTGCTCTCCGAGCCACATCACGTACACGCCACCGGCGGTCAGAAGCAGGACCGTGACGATCCGGAACGCCCAGCCCGGTGCCACGACGACGCCCGGCTGCGACTCGAGGAAGATGGCGTAGCCATAGGCCTGCATGATGCAGAGAAAGACGGTCGAATAGCGGGTCCACTGCGTGATCTTCCGGCGGCCCTCTTCGCCTTCCTTCTGCAGCTTCTCGATCGTCGGGAACGTGGCGCCGAGGACCTGGAAGATGATGCTGGCCGAGATGTAGGGCATGATCCCCAGCGCGAACACGGTGGCTCTCGCCAGCGCTCCGCCCGTGAACATGTCGTAGATCCCGAACAGCGTGCCCTGAAACTGTCCCGCTAGCGTCTCCAGAGCCTGCAGGTTTACTCCCGCCGTCGGGATGTGAGCTCCGAGGCGATAGATCGCGAGGGCCATGAGCGTGAACAGGATCTTGTTCTTGAGCTCCGGCACCTTGAACAGGTTCTGGGCGGCCTGCAGGGCCTGCGTTCTCTCGTTGGCCATATCAGCCGATCAGCTCCGCCTGCCCACCGTCCGCCTCGATCTTCTCGCGGGCCGACGAGGAGAAGGCGTGTGCCCGTACCGTGACGGCGCGCCCCGTCGCCCCATCACCCAGGATCTTGACCGGCTTGCTCGCCGAGCTGATCAGCCCGTTGTCCTTCAGCTGCTCCGGGCCGATTTCCGACTCGGCGAGTTCCGCGAGCGCCGAGAGATTCACGATCTGGTAGCGCCGCCGCGAGATCGGCTTGAAGCCCCGCTTGGGAACCCGGCGATACAGCGGCATCTGGCCGCCCTCGAACCAGGCCGGGATCGAGACGCCCGTCCTGGACTTCTGGCCCTTGTGGCCCTTTCCGGAGGTCTTGCCGTGCCCGGATCCGTGGCCTCGGCCGATCCTCTTCGACTTCTGCCGGGATCCCGGGGCCGGACTCAGGTTCTCGAGTCCGATTCGTTTATCCTTCGCCATCGGTCTAGTCGACCTCCTCGACCTCGACGAGGTGCGAGACGACACGGATCATCCCGCGGATCGCGGGACCGTCCTGCTTCTCGACCTCGTCCTGGTGGTGCTTCAGGCCCAGCGCGCGCAGCGTGTCCTGCTGCTTCCTGATGGCATTCGAGCCACTGCGGACCTGCTTGATTCGAAGCGTCTTAGCCACGCATCGCCTCCCGAACCCTCTCGACGTCGATCCCGCGCTCGCGCGCGACCTGCTCCGGCGTGACGAGACTCTGCAGGCCTTCCATCGTCGCCGCGACCATGTTGAGCGGATTGTTGGAGCCGAGGCTCTTCGTCAGGATGTCCTGGACTCCTGCGCAGTCGAGAACGGCCCTCACAGGCCCGCCCGCGATCACTCCCGTACCGGGCGCCGCCGGCTTGAGGAGCACACGGCCGGCGCCGTATCGACCGAGCTGCTCGTGCGGGATCGTTCCTCCGACGATGGGAATCTCCACCATCGATACGCGCGCGCGCTCGAGTCCCTTTCGGATCGCTTCCGCGACCTCGTTGGCTTTGCCGAGAGCGGTACCGACGCGGCCCTGTCCATCGCCCACGGCGACGAGGGCCGTGAAGGAGAACCTGCGTCCACCCTTCACCACTTTGGAGACGCGATTGATGTAAATCACGTTCTCCTTGAGGTTGTCGCCTTCGTCCCGTCGCCTGTTCTGCTTCTTCGCCATTCTCAGTGCTTTCCCTGCTTCGCCGGACAGGTCCCGTTCGGGCCGCCCGGCTGGGTCGTCATCAGGATCAGAACTCCAGGCCGCCTGCGCGAGCGCCGTCGGCGAACGCCTTTACGCGGCCGTGATACCGGAAACCGGCCCGGTCGAACACGACCCGCTCGATTCCCGCTTCCTTCGCCCTCTCCGCCAACGTGAAACCGGCGCGCCACGCAGCCGCCACCTTGGTGGACATCTCGTCGTCCGTCTCACCCGTCACCTTCTCCGGCGCAGAGAGCGTAGAGAGACCGAGCAGCGTCACGCCGCGGTCATCATCCACGAGCTGTCCCTCCATGTTCCGAAGGCTGCGGAATACCACCAGACGTGGTCGCTCGCTCGTGCCGCGCATCTTCTTCCGCACGCGGATGTGGCGTCGCTGCCTGCGAATTCTCCGTTCCGCCGACTTGGTTCCCGCCATGCTCCATTCCTCCAATACGAACTGCCCGGACCGACGATCGAGCCGGGCGAATCTTCCGTGTCGCTCTTCGGTCAGCCCGCCGTCGCCGCGGCCTTTCCGGCCTTCCGGCGCACATGCTCGCCGCGGTAGCGGATACCCTTGCCCTTGTAGGGCTCAGGCGGCCGAACCCGCCGGATCTGGGCGGCGACCTCACCGACCGACTGCTTGTCGATGCCTCGTACGTGCATCAGGGTCGGAGACTCGACCGCCAGTTCGATGCCCTCCGGCGCCGGAAACGGGACCGGCTTGCTGTAGCCGACGTGCAGTTCGACGCCTTTCCCTTGCTGTAACACACGGTATCCGACCCCGTGAATCTCCAGGGAGCGCTCGAATCCGTCGGTGACGCCCTCGACCATGTTCGCGATCAGCGTCCGGGTCAGGCCGTGCATCGACCGGTGTCGAGGCTGATCCGTCGGCCGCGACACGAGGATCTGTCCGTCATTCAGCTCGATCGACAGCTCCGGATCGAAGCTCCCTTCGAGCTGTCCCTTGGGTCCCTTAACCACTACACGGCCGCCGTCGACATTCACCTCGACGCCGGAGGGCACGGGGATGGGTTGTCTGCCAACTCTCGACATTGGGAATCCGCTCCTAGTAGACGGTCGCGAGGACCTCGCCGCCGACGTGGCGGCGACGCGCGTCACGGTCCGTCATCACGCCCTGACTGGTCGAGAGGATCGCGATCCCCATGCCCGAACGCACTTTCGGAACCTCGTTCGCACCCACGTACCTGCGCAGTCCGGGCCTCGATACACGTCGGATCGAACGAATCACCGGTCGCTCCTCGTCGGTGTACTTGATGTAGACCCTCAGGACGCCGAACGCCCCGTCATCCAGCACCTTGTACCCGTGAACGAAGTGGTTCTCGGTCAGGATCCGGGCGATCGCGATCTTCTGCTTCGACACCGGCATGTCCACCCGCTTGTGCCCGGCTGCTCCTGCATTCCGGATCCGCGTCAGCATGTCGGCGATGGGATCATTCATGCTCATCGTTCTACCAGCTCGCTTTCCTGACGCCCGGGATCTCCCCCCGCAGCGCCTGCTCACGGAAGCAGATCCGGCACAGGCCGAACTTCCGGATGTAGGCGCGCGCGCGGCCGCAGCGCTGGCAGCGGCGTACCCGCCGCGCGCTGTACTTCGGCTTCCGGTTCGCCTTCTCGATCAGGGACTTCTTCGCCATCTACCTCTCCTCGGGCACCCGGTATCCCGGCGCGCTGTTCAGACGACTACCGGCGTCTCGCCACGGAACGGAAAGCCCATCTCCCGCAGCAGCACCAGCGCCTCGTCGTCCCGGTCCGTGGTCGTCACGAACGTGATGTCCATTCCATGAACTCGGACGATGTCGTCGTAGTCGATCTCCGGGAAGATCATCTGCTCCCGGATTCCCACGGTGTAGTTCCCGCGTCCATCGAAGGCGCGCCCGTTGAATCCGCGGAAGTCGCGGATTCGTGGGACAGCCGTGCTGATGAACCGATCCAGGAACTCGTACATCCGGTCGGACCTCAGCGTCACCTTCACGCCGATCGGCATTCCGTCCCGGAGGTTGAAGTTCGACACCGACTTCCTCGCGCGCGTCACGACCGGCCTCTGGCCCGCCACGAGCGCGACCTCTTTCACGACCGAGTCGAGAAGTTTCGGGTCATCCTTGGCATCGCCGAGCCCGACGTTGATCACGATCTTGTCGAGCCGCGGAATCTCCATGCGATTCCCGAACTCGAAGGTGTCGGCCAGCTTCTGAACGACCTGCGACTCGTAGTGTTGTCTCAGCCTTGGCTGCATTCTTCCGTATCCGCTCTATGTTTCGCCGATTCCCGGGTCACGCCCGCGGAATCGGATTCCCGCTGCGAACGGAGATCCGTTCCTTCGTTCCGTCCGTGTCGATGCGGGTCCTGTACCGGGCCGGCTCATCGTTACTCGGATCGACCAGCATCACGTTGGACACGTGGATCGGCGCCTCGAAAGAAACGATCCCACCCTCGGGGTTCTTCTGCGAAGGCGCCTGGTGACGCTTGCGCATGTTCACGCCCTCGACGACCACCTGACGCTTGGCGGGCAACACGCGCAGCACGACCCCGCGAGCACCCTTGTGGTTGCCCGAGATCACCTGCACCTGGTCGCCCCTGCGTACGTGCATCTTCTTCCGACTCATCGTTACGGGCTCCTCAGATCACTTCCGGCGCGAGCGATACGATCTTCATGAATCGCTTTTCGCGCAGCTCGCGAGCGACCGGCCCGAAGATCCGCGTCGCTCTCGGTTCGCCGGCCTCGTTGATGATCACGGCGGCGTTCTCATCGAATCGGATGTAGGTGCCGTCGCTGCGACGGTTTTCCTTGGCGGTCCGGACGATCACCGCCCTGGCGACGTCGCCCTTCTTGACCGTGCCACCGGGAATCGCGTCCTTGACCGTTACGACCACCACGTCGCCCAGGCCGGCGTAGCGTCGCCGCGATCCGCCGAGGACCCTGATGCACAGCGCCCTTCGCGCACCGGAGTTATCGGCGATTCGGAGCTCCGTTTCCTGCTGGATCATCGGTTCAGCCCTCCTGCTCAGGCCGCTCGAGCAGCTCTACGACTCTCCAGCGCTTCTTCCTGGACAGCGGACGAGTCTCCTCGATGAGCACCAGGTCTCCGAGACGAAACTCGTTCGTCTCATCGTGAGCATGGTATTTCTTCTGGCGCTTGACCTGCTTGCCGTACAGCGGGTGAGACATGCGTCGCTCGACCGACACGACGACCGTCTTGTCCATCGCGTCGCTCACGATGCGTCCCTGCCGCTGCTTGCGGCGTCCCGCCGTGTCTTGCTGTATCGCCTCAGACATCGGTCTCTCCCGCGGCCTGCGGCGCGCTTTCGTGACGGATCGTCAGAAGACGGGAGACCTGGCGGCGGAGCTGACGAAGCAGGGCCGGGTCCTCCAGCTGCTCGTAGCTCGCGCGGTAGCGGAGCCGGAACAGCTCCTCGCGAGTCTTCTCGATCTCTGCATCGATCTCGTCGATGGTCAGTTCCCGAATCTCTCTCGTATCCATCATCGGCTCAGTCCTCGCGGATCAGGAAGCGGGTCTTGACCGGGAGCTTGGCGGCGGCGAGCTCCATTGCGCGGCGCGCTATGGACTCCTCGACGCCCTCGAGCTCGAACATCACCCGCCCGGGCTTGACGACCGCCACCCATCCCTCCGGGTTGCCCTTCCCCTTGCCCATCCGGGTCTCGGCTGGCTTGGAGGTGATCGGCTTGTCCGGGAAGATCCGGATCCAGACCTTTCCACCTCGCTTGATGTGGCGGGTCATCGCCACACGAGCGGCCTCGATCTGCCGATTGGTGATCCAGCCCGGCTCCAGGGTCTGCAGCCCGTAGTCCCCGAACGAAATCCGGTTTCCACGACCCGCCTTACCCTTGATCTTCCCCTTCTGCTGCTTCCGGTACTTCACTCGCTTGGGAGAAAGCATTTCGTCTTACGCGTTCCCGCCGGTCGTGTAGGTCTGTCCGCGGCGGTCATCTACGACCTCGCCGCGAAAGATCCAGACCTTCACACCGATCGCTCCATATGTCGTTTTCGCCATCGTCGAGGCGTAGTCGATGTCCGCCCGCATCGTATGCAGGGGGACCCGTCCCTCGTGGTAGCCTTCGGTCCGCGCGATTTCCGCGCCCCCGAGCCGGCCGCCGCACTGGATCTTCACGCCCTCCGCACCGGCTCGCATCGCCGACTGAAGCGCCCGCTTCATCGCTCGACGGAAGCTGATCCTCTGCTTCAACTGGTGGGCGACGCTGTCCGCCACGAGCTGAGCATCCACCTCGGGTCGCTTGATTTCCTCGACGTTCACCGAGACTTCGGAATCGGTGAGCAGCGACAACTCGTCGCGGAGCTTGTCCACTTCCGCTCCCCGCTTGCCGATGACGACGCCGGGGCGCCCCGTGTGAATCGTAACCACGATCTTCGTCGGCTTGCGCTCGATCTCGACATTCGAGATGGCAGCATGATCCAGCCGGGCATGCAGGTACTTTCGGAGCTTCTCGTCTTCGGCGAGCAGCTTCGGAAAGTCCTTGCTCCGGGCGTACCAGCGCGACTTCCAGGGCTTTACGAGCCCGAGTCTGAACCCGTACGGATGCGTCTTCTGACCCACGTTTACTCCTTCTTCCCTACTACTACGGTGACGTGACTCGAGCGCTTACGCCGGGGCGCCGCTCGCCCCATCGCCGCCGCTCGGTACCGGCGCAGAGTCGGCCCCTCGTCCACGAACGCTTCGGCTACGAACAGATCATCAACATCCAGCGCCTCACCCGATTCGTCAGCCCTGTAGACGGCATTCGCGACCGCCGACCTCAGCGCCTTGTCGATCGGCTCCGCGGCAGCCTTCTTCGAGAACTGCAGAATCGAATACGCCGCATTCACGTCCTGATGCCGGATCTGGTCGATCACCAGGCGCATCTTCCGCGCGGACATTCCGATGTTCTTTGCGATCGCTCGCCCTTGCATTTCCATCTCCCGTTCAGCCCGTATTCCGCGATTCCGACGGCCTAGATTCGGCCGCGCTTGTCGACGAGCTTGCCGCTGTGCCCCCGGAAGAGTCGGGTCGGCGAGAACTCGCCGAGCTTATGCCCGACCATGTTCTCCGACACGTAAACCGGGATGAACTTGTTCCCGTTGTGAACAGCCAGCGTATGGCCCACGAATTCCGGGCTGATCGTGCACGCTCGCGACCACGTCTTGATGACGCGCTTGTCGCCGGACTTGTTCATCGCCTCGATCTTCTTCAACAGCTTGGGGTCGATATACGGCCCCTTCTTGACGCTCCGTGCCATCCCTGTCTCCCTCGCCGACTAACGGGTCGCCCGGCCACGGCGACGGCCGCGGACGATCATGCGATTGCTCGCTTTCTTCTTCTTCCGCGTCTTGCGGCCTTCCGCCTTGCCCCACGGTGAAACCGGTGGACGTCCGCCGGACGAACGTCCCTCACCACCACCGAGCGGATGATCGACCGGGTTCATCGCGACACCGCGCACCTTGGGTCGACGACCCAGCCAGCGACTGCGGCCCGCCTTACCTGAACGAACCAGTTCGTGGTCGGTATTGCCGACCTGCCCGAGCGTCGCCAGGCAGTCGCCCCTGACCATCCGGACCTCGGTGCTGGGCAACCGGAGCGTGACCATGTCACCCTCCTTGGCGATCAGCTGGATCGCCGCGCCCGCGGAGCGACCGATCTGCGCACCCTTCCCGGGAACGAACTCCACAGCGTGCACGGTCGTTCCGAGCGGGATCTCCTTGAGTGGCAGCGCATTGCCGAGTCTCGGCTCCGAGCCGGGTCCCGAGACGATCACATCTCCGACCTCCAGACCGCGCGGGTGCAGGATGTATCGTTTTTCCCCGTCCGCATAGCCGATCAGGGCGATCCGGGCCGAACGGTTCGGATCGTACTCGATTTCCTTGACCGTGCCCGGCACGCCGTGCTTGTTGCGTCGAAAGTCGATCTTCCGATAACGGCGCTTGTGACCACCGCCCCGCCGCCGGCTGGTCAGCCGACCGTGGTGGTTGCGGCCCGACTTCTTCGAGAGCCCCTCGGTCAGCGACTTCTCCGGCTCGGAACGGGTGATCTCATCGAATCCCGATACCGAGCGGAAGCGGTTGGCGGCCGTAACGGGCCTGAACTTCTTCAGCGCCATCTCATTCTCCCCCGAAGATGTCGACCATCTCGCCCTCTGCGAGGGTGACGATCGCCTTCTTCCAGCTCGGCTTGCGGCCGATGTGCCGGCCGACGCGTCGCTCCTTGCCGAGTACGTTCATCGTGTTCACCGAGGTGACGCGCACGTCGAACATCGATTCCACGGCCCGGCGGATCTCGACCTTCGTCGCATTCCGGTCCACGACGAACGCGATGCGCGGGCGGACGGGAATATCCTTGTCCTCATGACGCTTCCGAACCCGCCCCGGGTTGAACTGCAACCGCGACGTCTCCTCGGTGACGATCGGGCGGATCAGGATTTCGTGCGGTGCGCGGCTCATCGCTCTTCCTCCGGACTCTCTTCGGCTGCCGACTGGAAGGCGGTCTCTTCGATGATCAGCAGGTCAGACCAGATCAGGTCGTAGGCCGACGCTTCTCCCCAGGGGCGCACCAGTACGCCCTGCAGATTCCGCGAGGAGAGGTAGACATCTTTCTTCAGCCCATCCGTCAGGATCACCACGTTTCCGGACGCGTCGAGCGAATCGAGCAGATCGACGATCGTCCTGGTCTTCGGCGCGTCGAGAGAAAGCGGCTCGATGACCACCACCGAGCCGTCCATGGCTCGGGCGTTGAGCGCCGATCGAATGGCCAGCTGTCGGATGCCCTTGGGTACCTGGAGCCGGTAACTGCGCGGCTGCGGCCCGAACACTACGACTCCCCCCCGCCATTGCGCGGAGCGGATCGATCCCTGCCTCGCGCGACCGGTTCCCTTCTGACGCCACGGCTTGGCTCCGCCGCCCCGGATCGTCTGGCGCGTCTTCGTCGAATGCGTGCCCTGCCGCTTGTTCGCCTGAATCGCCGTGACCACCTGATGAAGCACCGCCTCGTTGACGGTGCCGTCGAACAGGTCGCCCGGGAGTTCGTAGTCGCCGGACCGGGCTGTGCCGGCCGCTGTATACGCTTTCGCCTTCATCCTGCCTCTCTTGACCTCAGACCGCGCGGATGACAACGGCGGTGTGGCGCGCTCCGGGGACCGAGCCGCGCACGAGCAGAAGATTCCGCTCGAGGTCGATCTTCTCGATCTGCCGGTTCATCGCCGTCCGCTTGGTATTGCCCATCTGCCCGGACATCTTCCGGCCCTTGATGACCCGAGAGGGGTCGGTTCCGGGTCCGATCGAGCCGGGTTTGCGGAGAATCTTCTTGCTGCCGTGGGACGCTCTCGACCCGCCGAAATTCCAGCGCTTCACCGTGCCCTGGAAGCCGCGGCCCTTCGTCCGACCGCTGATCTTGACCTTCTGGCCGACCTCGAACAGTTCGAGCGTCAGCTCCTGGCCCGGCTCGTATTCGGCGCCCTCCTCCGGAACGAACTCCGCGAGAATCTCCGGGACGTAATCGAGCCCCGCCCGCGAAGCATGCCCGGCTTCCGCCTTACGGACCCGGATCTCCTTACGACGCCCGAATCCGAGCTGCACGGCGTCGTAGCCGTCCCGCTCCTGGTTCTTCACCTGGACGACGGGACAGGGCCCTACTTCGAGGACCGTGCACCCGACCGCTCTTCCATCCTCGGTGAAGATCTGGGTCATCCCCACCTTTTTGCCGATCAATCCTGGCATTCGTCGGCTCCTACTGAACCTTGATCTCTACGTCCACGCCGGCAGCGAGGTCGAGCTTCGTCAGCGCGTCCACCGTCTGCGGGCGGGTATCGTAAATGTCGATCAGTCGCTTGTGCGTCTTCAGCTCGAACTGCTCCCGAGACTTCTTGTCCTTGTGCGGACTGCGGAGCACGGTGAACAGTTGACGACGCGTGGGAAGCGGGATCGGACCGCTCACGGATGCACCGGTCTTCTGTGCCGTGCGGACGATGTCCGCCGCGGTCTGGTCGATGACCACCGGGTCGAACGCCCGCAGTCGGATCCGAATCTTCTCCGCCATGTTCTCTCCCGCCGTCCTTTTACTCGATGATCTCGGTGACGACGCCGGCGCCGACGGTGCGGCCGCCCTCGCGGATCGCGAACCGAAGTTCTTCTTCCATCGCGATCGGCGTGATCAGCTCCACTTCCATGTTCACGTTGTCGCCCGGCATCACCATCTC
>JAMJQL010000112.1 GCA_023554245.1 Gemmatimonadota bacterium | reverse complement strand
TCGAGATCCTCGGCCAGGATATGCGGAACTCCGAAGGTCGTGCGGCGGATCTCCACCCGCTCGGGGATCGGTCGCGTCCCGGGCCCGGCGGCCTGGCTCGGTGGAGCCTGAGCCGCAGCCGTGGTGGCGCTTCCCGGTGAGCACCCGGCCAGGCCGACCAGGCCGACCAGGAACGCGGGAGCCAACCGGCGAAAGACGGAGGAACGCAGTGAAACTCGTGTCATGTTGCATTCGAGGGCTGCGGTGAATCGGGTCGCGCGACCGAACCTTCGGGCCGTAGGCCGTGTTCGAGCACGATGGGGGCCCAACTTATGCCGGCCGGGGGAGCACGTACAGGCACACGAAGTGCAAGCGAAGCGTGTTTGTTCGGTGAGTGAGCCGACTGTCGAACCTCAGAGATTGAGCTCCCTCATGCACTCAGTTTGCCGCTGGACTCCAGTCGCCGTGCTTCCATTCCTCGCTCTGCCCGCAGCGGCCGCGGCACAGGAGACACGGGTGTTCGAGCATCCCGAGCACCCCGTCTCGATCGAGGCGCCAGACGATTGGGAAACAGCCGCGTGGCCGGGCGACTCGGGTGTCTTCGAGGTCAGGGCGCCGGATGGCTCGATGCGCGCGCTCTTGTGGTTCACCGCCACCGAAATGGACGCCCGGCGGTACCTCGAGAAGATGATTGGCATGAAGCCGCTGGCCCCCACGGGCGAAGCCACCCGTAGAGAGATCGGCGGACGCGAGAGCTGGCAGATCGTGGCGACCGGAGCCGAGCAGGGTGACGCCGGTGTCAGGGAGACACTCACGGTGATCAACGCGGGTCCCGGTGCGCCGATCGAGGGAAACTACATACTGCAGGTATGGTACCCGGAGGGTGAAGGCGCAGCGCTCGCTGCCGTGGCCGAGAGCATTGTCGGCAGCCTCAGGATCGGATCTGCGGGCGGCTGACAGTTTTCGCGCCGCTTCCCATCGTCTTGCAAGTCATCCGCCATTCCGTCCATGTTCCCGAGCCTGCATGCGCGCGCCCTGGTCGAATCGGGACGGACCGATTCGGCCCGAGGACGCGTACAGTTCGAGGGCACAGGGCAACACCATCAATAATCGACTGGAACGGCTGAATGGCTGACGACGGAATCTGGCAGCGTTTCCGACGCTCTCGGACGGCGGGAGTTCTCGCGGTCTACGCCGGTGCGGCCTGGGTCGTCCTTCAGCTCATCGACGTCCTGGATGGCATCATCGCGCTGCCGGAGTGGGTCGGGCCAGTTGCCCTGGTCCTGCTCGCGATCGGCCTCGTGGTCGTGCTGGCGACGGCATTCGTGCAGGGCGCCGCCGATGCCCGCTCCCGGGCCGATGCCGAGGAGATACCGGGGGCATGGGAGCTCGACCTCGACCGGATCGACGACGAGATCCGGACTTCGGGGCTGCCGCACCTCACCTGGGCTCGGGCGGCCCTCGGCGGCGTCGTCGCATTCTCGCTGCTCTTCGGCGTGGCGGGTCTCGTGGCCTTCCTGAAATATCGGAACGCGGTTCCCGAGGGCGTTCCGGAGCTGATCGCCGGCGAAGCGCCCGAGCCGGGTCTCGCCGTTCTTCCGTTCGACATTCGGGCGAGCGACGCCGAGCTCGCGGTCTGGGATGAGGGCCTGGTGGTGGCCCTCGCCGCGAACCTCGACGGAGTGGAAGGGCTGCGCACCATCGACTATGGGACCGTGCTTGCCCGCTGGGCGGAGCGGGTGCCGGAGGGTTCGACCGCCGATCTCGAGACCTCGCTCGAAGCGGCCCGCGCAGCCGGCGGCGAGTGGGCGGTCCGCGGCAGCATGATCGAGACGGGCGAGAAAGTACGCATCGATGCGACGGTTCGCTCGGTGCCCACGGGCGAGGTTCTGGAGCAGATTCGGGTCGAGGGGACCGTCGACAGCCTCGTGCCGCTGATCGACCGTTTCTCGGTCGAGATTCTCCGGGCCGTGCTCCCGGAACGCGGCCTCGAAGGAGGGGTCGGGCTCGAGAGCGTCGCCAGCTCATCACCCGATGCGTTGAAGGCCTGGGTGGAGGGTGAGCGCGACTTCCGGCGTGGAGACTTCGACCAGGCGGACGAGTCTTTCCTCCGGGCCATCGAGCTGGATTCGGCCTTCGCGCTGGCCTGGCTCAGACTCGCGCAGTCGAGAGGCTGGCGGAGAAACACCCCCGGTATCGAGTCGGAAGTCGAGGCATACCAGAAGGCCGCGGCGCTCGCCGATCGATTGTCGCCGCGCGAGCGAATGCTGCTTCGCGCCCAGGGACGACTCGTCGGACTCGATTCGATCGGAGCCGACTCGCTCAAGGCTTTCGTGCGGCGGCATCCGGACGATGCGGAAGCCTGGGCCCAGCTGGGCGAGCGTCTCTACCACACGGCGAACCAGGACTCGATGGAGGCATCGGACGAGGCTTTCGCGCAGGCGATCGCGCTCCAACCCCGCTTCGTCCCATATCACATTCACGCGGTGGACCTGGCCTTCCAGACCTTTGCCGACAGCGCGCTGGCCCGGGAGCGAGTGGAACGGCTGGAAATTGTCTCGCCGGAATCGCCTCAGGCCGTCCTGGGCCGAATCGCCTACGACCTGGCCTACGGGACCGACGAGGAGCGACGGGCGGCGCTCGACCGGCTTCCCGATCTGCCGCTGTCGGAGCACCTGTACCTGATGCCGCGCTTCTCGCATCCCGAGTACGATTCCGTTTCGAACGTAGTCGCGTTTGCCGCCATGGCCCGCCCCGACTTTCCGCCGGAATACCAGGCC
>JAMJQL010000111.1 GCA_023554245.1 Gemmatimonadota bacterium | reverse complement strand
CATCTTCAGCAGCAGATCCTCGACGAGGCTGTCCGACAGACCCGTGTCCTCGAGAGTGATCGGGACGGGCGGCGCGGCCTGCTCGAACTCATCATCGAAATCGAGCGGCAGGGAGGCAGTCAGGCCTTCGGGCATGATCGGACCCTGCGGGTCAGTCGTCATCTCGTGATCCATTATTCCGGCTCCTCCACGCTCATTCCGGCGACTCGAGCCTCAACTGGACTCGAGTCGCCTGTCTGCTCCACGTTCGCGGACGTCAATTCGATCCGATCTCCGACCCGGGTTCCGCTCGACCCGAGCGTCCCGGCCCTGAGCTCGAGAGCCGTGGTCGCCTCGGGGTGCCGCTTCGACACCTGCGAGGGCTGAAGGCGATCGTATATCGCAACCACGATGCCGTCGTCCGCCAGGAACGCCACGTCGAGCGGATACCGCATTCCGAACATGTGAACGGCCTGGCAGGGCATCAAAAGCAACCCTTCGCCCACTCCTGGCTCCGGGCGACCCAGCATACCGCGAAGCCGCGTCCAGTGCGTCCGGGCTTCGAGAATCCGGTCACCCAGTTCGATTCCCCGCGAGAGGTTCCGTGCGCTCAGGATCCTCACAGGGACGAGAACGACTCCATGATGCTCAGCACCGCAGGTCCGAGAATCACGACGAACATTGCCGGGAAGACGAAGATCGCCAGCGGAATCACGAGTTTGATCGTCGTCTTCGCCGCCTGCTCCTCCGCTCGCTGACGTCGCTTGACCCGCAGATCGTCGGAGTGAACGCGAAGCGCCTGGGCGATCGAAGTACCGAACCGGTCGGTCTGAATGAGCATCGCGACCAGCCCCTGGATATCCTTGAGCCCCGTTCGCTCTCCCAGGTGACGCAATGCGTCCTCACGGGGTGTGCCGGCCCGGATCTCGAGGTTCACGATCTGCAATTCCTCGGACATCGCGGCGGAGATGTGCTCCACTTCGTCCGACACGCGAACGATCGCCTGGTTGAGTCCGAGGCCGGCCTCGACGCAGACGACAAGCATGTCGAGGGTATCGGGCAGTGCCTTCTGCAGCTCTTTCTGGCGGAGTCGGACTTTTCTCGAGAGTATCCCCGACGGGAGTATCCAGCCTGCTGCCGCCGCGGCCCCAATCCAGATCAGGAGGCGGTTTCCCGACAGACCCATCGCCGGGGCGAGAAAGATGATCAGCACGGCGGCCGCGATCACGGACAGCACTCGAATCGAGTAGTAGATCGACACGGCTCTCGGGCTGCGATAGCCTGCCTGGAGCAGCTTCAACCGGATCTCGCCCACATCATCGCGGCCCTCGGCGACTCTCTCGCCGAGAGTCTCGAGCCATACTTCCAGTTGTTCACGCTTGGTCTGGCGACGGCGCTTCTGGGCCACGGTGCGACTGGACGCGATCTCCTCGAGCTCCGAGAGCTTTCTCGTGATGTTCCGGTCCCGGGCCGGGACGAACTCCGCGGCCGCCACGACCATGAACATCACGGCGAGGCCTGACAGGATTACGACGAGAATCATCATCATGGTCAGATCTCGATGTCGACGATTCTTCGAATGAAGAAGAATCCGATGAGCTGGAGGAAGATCGCGAGTGCGATCATCGCCCTTCCTATGGGCTCCTCGAACAGGATACTCATGTACTCCGAATTAAGAGCATAGATCAGGATGCCGACGAGAATCGGCAACGCTGCGAGCAGATAACCGGTCATCCGGCCCTGGGCGGAGTAAACCCTGATCTGGCGCTGGATCATGAACCGCTCGCGAATCGTGTAGGAAATCTTGTCGAGGATCTCGGCGAGATTTCCACCGACATCGCGCTGAACGAGGATGGCCGTTACGAAGATCCGAACGTCGACAAGGTCGATTCTGTCGGCGAGTCCCAGCAGGGACTCGTCCAGCGGGAGCCCGAACTTCTGCTCTTCGAATACCTGGCGGAACTCGCTGGCCACGGGATCCTGTCCCTCCTCGGCGACGACTTTCAGTCCGGTCGCAAACGCGTGACCGGCCCGGATCGAGCGACCGAGCAGATCGATCGCTTCCGGAAAGACCTCCTCAAAGGCACGCAGCCGCTTTTTCCTGAGTCGCCGAAGCTGGAGCATCGGGAGTACGGTTCCGATCGCACCGAAGATCAGAAAGTAGATCGGGCTGCCACCGAGAATCCATGCCGCGGCGCCGAGAGCGAGGCCCAGGCCCAGGCTGATCATCAGGTAGGAGCCGACGCTCCAGTTGACATCCGCCTGTTCGAGAAGCAGGCGGACATCGCTCGACTGCGGAATGTATCTGAGAACCGGTTCGAGCCAGGCCAGTTCGCGGCTCTCGAGATCTCGAATGATGCTGCCCGATCCTTCTCCGCCGGCTGTGGGGCCCTTGGCGACGCCCTCGAGCTGTCGACGAAAGTCACGGCGACGCTTCAACTCGCGTCCCGATTCGAGCAGGAAGGCGATCGAGATGACTCCGAGGCCGACCGTGAGAAATACCGCCAGGGCGGGCAACCAGTTCGGAGGAAGCAAGTCGAACATCGTCTCTCTCTCCGGCTCAGGCGTCGAAGTTCGTGAACAGCGACATGGGCAGCTCGATCCCGTAGGCCTTCAATCTTTCCGTGAAGCGAGGTCGGATGCCCGTGGCTCTGAATTGCCCGATCACCTGGCCCTGCGCGTCGATCCCCTCTCGCTCGTAGACGAAGATGTCCTGCATGGTGATCACGTCGCCTTCCATGCCGCTGATCTCGGAGATCGAGATGATCTTGCGACCGCCGTCGGTCAGTCGGCCCACCTGTACCACGACGTTGATGGCGCTGGCGATCTGCTGACGCATCCCCTTCTCGGGCAGGTTGAGACCCGCCATCGAGATCATCGTCTCCAGACGGGCCAGCGCGTCGCGGGGCGTGTTCGCATGGAGCGTGGTCAGAGAACCGTCGTGACCGGTGTTCATCGCCTGCAGCATGTCGATCGCTTCCGATCCCCGAACCTCACCCATGATGATGCGATCGGGCCGCATGCGAAGGGCATTGATCAGCAGGAGCCGCTGAGACACCGCGCCGGCGCCTTCGACATTGGCCGTGCGAGTCTCCAGTCGGACACAGTGAGGCTGGCGCAGTTGGAGCTCGGCGGAGTCCTCGATCGTGACTATGCGTTCGGTCACCGGGATCGACTCGGAGAGGACGTTCAGCAGCGTGGTCTTACCGGCACCGGTACCTCCGGATATGAGCACGTTCAGGCGAGCTTTCACGATACCCTGCATCAGCTCCAGCATTGCAGGAGTCATCGTCTCTGTGCGAAGCAAATCGGGTGCGGAGAGAACATCCCGCTTGAACTTACGGATCGACATGTGCGGCCCGTCGATCGCGAGCGGCGGGATGATCGCGTTCACTCGGGAACCATCGGGCAGCCGGGCGTCCACCATCGGGGACGAGTCATCGATCCGTCGTCCCACCGCGGAGACGATCCGGTCGATGATCTGCAGGAGATGACGGTCGTCCTTGAACCGGACATCGGATCTTTCGAGTCGCCCTTGCCGCTCCACGTACACCTGCTGCGAGGTGTTCACGAGGATGTCTGAAACGGACGGGTCTTGCAGCAGCGGCTCGATCGGACCGAGCCCGAAGATCTCATCGAGGATCTGCTCGACGAGGTCCTCGCGCTCCTCGAGATTCAGCGGGGCAGCCTCGCGCGCCAGCAGGTCGTGAACGACCTTCCGGATCTCTTCCACCACCTGGGCCCGATCGAGGGCATCGATGTTGGAGAGGTTCAGGCGCTCGAGCAGCTGCCGGTGCACGCGAACCTTGATCTCCTGCAGTACGGACGCCCCCTGATCGAGTTCAAGCGCCCCGGGAGCGCCGTTTCCATCCGTCAGCCAGGCAGTATCTCCTCCACCGGGAGGTGAGCTCGGGCGACGCGTGGGGTCGGCCTGCATCCTCGGGTCTTCGGGTCGCTCGAACTGGTTCATGTCACCTCGCCTCTGGCTTCACTCTGAGACCGTCCGAAGAACTTCTTCAGCGGCTTCAAATTCTTAATTAGACCGGATCTGGGATCACGCTTGGGTGCGGAGCCGGTGACATCCATCACGAACGCCCTCATGTCTCGCGCGAACGCGGACTTGTCCGAAAGAACGACCGGCTTCCCGCTGTTAATGGAGTTCATTACCGACTCGTAGTCGTTCGAAAGCGTCCAGTACACGGGAATGCCCAGCGTCTTCTCGATCTCCTTCAGCGTGATCGGGTCACTCGGCTGATACCGGTTGACCACGATCTGGAGCCAGTCGTCGCCCTTGACCTGCCCCATGCGCTCCAGCAGAGGCAGGCATCTCGTGATGTTTCTGAGCGAGGGCAGGTCCACGTTCGTGACCAGAAATACATTGTCCGCCTGTTCGAACGTCGCCAGGGTCGGCGGCGTGAACGACTTCGAAGTGTCCACTACGACCCAGTCGTAGTGCTGCTTCACGAAGTGCAGGATCTGACGGATCTGATCTCCCGTTACCGTTTCGGCCTTCGCAGGGTGAAATGGTGCCGACAGCAGTTCGACTCCCGAATCGTGCCGCTCGATGTAGGACGCGAGCAGACCCGCGTCGACCCTGTGGAAATTCCT
>JAMJQL010000110.1 GCA_023554245.1 Gemmatimonadota bacterium | reverse complement strand
CTGCCTGATCTCGATCGAGCTGACCGACGTCGAGTTCGAGTTCGACAGCTTCGAGCTGACCGCCACGGCGAAGACGTACGTCGATCGGATCGCCGAGGAGATCATGTCGCAGGTCGATCCGCAGGGTCAGGGACGTCTCGAACTGCGCGGCCACACCGACTCGCGCGGCGCCGAGTCTTACAACCAGATGCTGAGTGAGAAGCGCGCTCAGTCCGTCCTCGACCACATGCTGGAGGTCGAGCCGGGTCTGGCGGCGTATCGCGACCGGATCTCCGCGGTTGGATTCGGAGAGACGCAGCCGATCGCCAGCAATGACACCGACGAGGGTCGTCAGCGGAACCGGCGTGTGGAGTTCCACATCGTTCGGTAACCTGACCGGCTCGAACCGGTAGCAGGAATTGAAAGGCCCGTCCCGCATTTGCGGGGCGGGCCTTTTGACGTGGGGTGTATGCAGGGTTAGAAGGCGAAGGACGGGGGCGCCGGTCCCTGCCCTGGAGCCGTCGCGCCGCTCAGGGCGTGGTGGTGATCTCCGGTCTCACGCCGTACGGTCGATCCGGCTCACCCTGGTCCACGCGCCCGCCGCAGCGAACGAGCAACTGCCGCGCGTCGGCCTCGGCCGTCGAATCCGAGCTGCGATCGATGTCGCCAGTCGCTGATTCGGTGCTCCGATATGGCTTGACCGACAGCTTGGAGCCGGAGTCGACCGCGTCCACCTCGGCTTCGAGAACCAGTGCGCTCCGACCTGCACCGGCCTCAACGAGTCCGCGCGAACCGATCACGATCCCCTTTTCGCGGTCGGCGGTCTCGATGGAGTACCCCATCTGGACCAGCTGACCGCGGGCGCAGTCGAAGGTCGTGGCCGCGCTGGTGGAAATGGGAGATGAGTAGGGCTGCTGACCTCCACACCCTGCGGCCATCACCGCGACGATCGCGGCGGCCGAGCGGACGGGGGCCCGCAGTGGAGACAAGACGGTACGGACACCGCAGCTCGATTCCATGATCACTCCTTGCAACGGTTGGAGGCGTCCCGACCCGCGGCGGATATTCGGCGGGTTCAGGATCCGGAAGAGGGATCCGATTTCCTCGATTCGACCCAGGCCAGAAACTCGGCCGACTCGAACACGACGTTCAGGCGAGGCTGGCCGGCATCGATGACCACCATGGCGCGGGCCCCGCTCACCGGGTCGAGCCAGGTGGAGATCCATGCGGCGTCGCCGTCCAGCACGGCCTCGCAGAACGCCTTCGGGGAATCGTTTCGGCTTCTGTCCTCGGGAACGATCATCGGGTACTTCAGCAGCAGGTGTTTGCGCAGCCTGACGAACTGTGCCTCGCACCCGCCGGTGCTTTCCATCTCGTCGAACGGAATCGAGTGCTGTCCCTTGACCAGCCCCACTTCACCGAGCATCGCGTACATGGCCACGGACGCCGACCCCTCGAGGGAATCCCGGTAGGCCAGAACCACCATTTCCCCGGGGAGCGTGTCGGCCTGCAGCGGTGCTCCGAGCCGCGCATACAGTTCGGGTGCGGGTGTTCCCCAGGCAAAGCCGTTGAACTCGTCCACCGACATCGATACTTCGCCCTGCGCGACCACAACCGGCGGCGCAGCAGCCGCCGCGACGATCGCGAGAGATATCGTCACTACGACCGCGAATCGCGGGGTTGCCATGCGCGAGGAAAATCGAATCACGCCCGGGCTCCTGGTTAGCCTTCCGTCTTCAAGGGTCGGCCTCCACTGTCGTTCTCGAACACGACTACAGGATACCGCTTCCTGCCCGCCACCGTCACTCCGAGGGCCCCTCCCGCCCCGCCCCGGGCCATTCTTGCGCGGACCGATTGAGCCGTTATCTTTGTCGGCCCCGCGAAAGCGGGGAGATCATGCTGCGGCTTCGCCCGCCCAACGAACCCCCGCCTCACAGCGGGGGTCTGCGTTGACGGAAGCCTTCAGGCGGATGGACCGGCCGGCATGACGCTCGGGTGGCGGAATTGGCAGACGCGCAGGATTCAGGATCCTGTGGGAGTAACTTCCCGTGGGGGTTCGACTCCCCCCCCGAGCATGCCTGCCCAGGTGGCGGAATTGGCAGACGCGCCAGCTTGAGGGGCTGGTGGCCGCAAGGTCGTGGAGGTTCGAATCCTCTCCTGGGCATCAACAGTGGATCAACACGTTTCCGCGGAAACGCGTTACAGCGGAAACGTTCCCCGATCGTGTTCGGGGGATGTGCAGGAACATTCCGGTCGATCGACCGGTTCCGCGCGCCCGTAGCTCAACTGGATAGAGCACCTGACTACGGATCAGGAGGTTGGGAGTTCGAATCTCTCCGGGCGCATCGCTCCTTCCGCTAATCCGGCTCTCGAAGTTCCTGCTACTCTCGAAGTTCCTGCTACTTTCGAAGTTCCTGCTACGGCTCGATGATCGCCTTCGTGATCCGCATTGCTTCTACATCTGCCAGCGCCCGGTTCGCCTCACCGAGTTCGTAGCGCCCTCCGATGATCTGCGACAGAGGCAGTCGCTCGCGATGGCGGGCAAGGGTACGCAGCGAACGCTCGACGTGCTGCAGGCCGGTGCCCCACTGCCCGCGGATCTCGGCATGCTTCCGGTTCACGTCGAGGTGGGGGTTGAGATTCGCGGATCCCGTGTCCGTGTAGTGCCCGGCGACCACGTACGTGCCCCCGTCCCGCAAGAGACTCAGTCCTTCAGAGATGGCGGCAGGTTGTCCCGCGGCCTCGATCACGATGTCCACGCCTCGGCCCGCAGTCAGCTCGCGAATGACCTGTTCGCGCTCGGCGATTGGATTCCCGGTCAGCGAGAGCACGACGTCGGCTCCGAACGTTCGGGCCAGGTCCAGCCTCGGCTGCGGGTCGCCGATGTTGATCACGAGTCCCGCGCCACCCAGGGACGCCATGGCGACGGCAGACAGTCCCACCGGGCCGGATCCCTGTACGAGGACCCGGTCCCCGATCCTGAGGTCGCTGCGATCGACGGCCGCGAAGCCCGTGAACAGACCGCAACCGCCGCCAATGACGTCGTCGGGTTCGAGGGACTCGGGCAATCGGAACGTGTGGACGCCGGGCTTGAGATAGATCCGTTCGGCCCATCCACCGAGCGGTCCCTCGTCCGCGGAATAGGTCACGCCGTACACACGGCGGCTCGGGCACCGGTTCGGCTGACCTGCGACGAGGCAATACCAGCACGAGTGACAGGTCTCGTGCACGTCGTAGAAAGTGACCATTTCACCTGGTCCGAGCGATCGACCGTTGAAGTCCGTTACAGCGCCCCCCGTCTCCAGCACCCGACCGACGCTGACGTGACCCGGAATGATCGGATAGGGGACGCCTGCCAGGCGTCCATGGCTGAGGTGTACGTCGGTGCCGCATACTTCGCTGGCCACCGTTTCCAGCAGGACGCCGCCCGGCTCGACGACCGGATCAGCGATCTCCCGGATCTCGATCGGTTGATGCGGCGCGACCATCACGGCTGCTCGAATAGGCATGAGACATACGCTGCCTGGTCCTACGCCGTATGTCAAAACGGGAAACGGGGCGATCCTCGTGGGATCGCCCCGTCCGTCTGCCGCATTTTCCTGCTGAGAAGGTTCAGTCCAGCTCCATCAACAGCAGCTGACCGTCCTCGACGCACTCCGGGCAATCGCCCGTGTCGTCGTTCGTGTCGTGGGCCTGGACGTCCAGCAGCCACGCGCCCGGCCCGAACCATTCGGAAGCGTCGATGATCCCGCTGGTCTCCCAGCAGGGATCGGCGCCGGGAGAGCAATCGCCGCCGTTCACCTCGGCGATCTTCACGCCGGCCGTATTCATCAGGCCGCCACCCGGCAGAGCCTGGAACATGAAGATAGCCGGCGGACGCACGCCCGCCGCGGGCTCCCACGGCCCGTTGGCCGGGTCTTCCTGCAGCATCACTACGCCGTCCTCGTTCATGTCACCGTTGTCCGGGGAGGCCCAGCCGTTGGCGGGCCCGCTCGAGCGCTCGACGAGCGTCAGGTAGGCCGTGCCGGCCGGGTTCTGCGGATCGGCCCACGAGAGACGGTAGATCGAGCCCCAGTCGTCCCAGAAAGCGCCCGACGAATTGGTCAGGTCGTCGTCACCGGTGTCGTAGAAGTAGATCGCCGGCTCGTCGCGGTCGGCGAGGCGATCGATGAAACCGTCCTCGAGCCTGGCGAAGCTGAAGTGGGGATTCAGATCGATCCAGTCCTGCGTTCCGTTCGGATCCAGCGCGACGCTCTCGGGGACCGGTGTCCACTCGCCGACGATCGTCTGACCGACCGTGAGCTCGCCGACGTTCAGGGCGTCCGGCGAGTTGAATACGTACAGCTGACCCGTGCCGCGCAGGGCGCCGTTCGCGTTGCTCGACACGTACATGTAGAGCTCGGATTCGGAGCCGTTGTCCGGGTCCGGGTCCGGGCTGCTGCCGCTGGTGCCGTCATCGTCGAAGTTCACGAGCACGACGCTGCTTCGGAAACCGGGCACCGAGATCTGGTTCTCGTGCGCGTAGTAGCCGAGCCAGGGCATCTCTGTCACGTTGCCCTGCCGGTCGATCGCGAGCTGCACTCCGGCGCCGTCCTCCTCACCCGTGAAGAACGCACCGCCCGGGAATCCGTCTCGCGCGTCCATCCACTCTGCCGAACACAGACGGCTGTAGCCATCCGATGCATCCACCACGTACTCGTGCTCCACGATCTCTCGCGTGTCCGTATCGATCAGGAACTTCGACACGCGGGAGAATCCCGCCGAGGAGCTGATCTCGTGATTCATGAACAGGTTGAGGTATCGGCCACCGAACGCGCCGAGTCCGTCCGGAATCCCCACCAGCACCTCGCCGCCCGGCATCGTCTCGCCCGCATTCGCGATCGGCGTGAGGTCGCCGCTCACGAGCAGGTCCAGCTTCGCTGCCTTGTCGGTGATGAACGTGTCCTTGTTCTTCTTCAGGAGCGCCGTCGACTCGACCGGGGTGGTCGGCACGGTCGCTTCCTCTTCGCACGCGGTGGCGGAGAGGGCCAGTCCCAGGAGACCGGCGAGGGCGAGACTGCGTTTCATCGTTCCTCCGTGTCTGGAAGTGAACAGCCCGACTTCTGACGGAGGATGGGAAGCGCGTGTTACGGATCGACTCGGTTGGTGTAACGGACAGGAATGGGGTCCTTGTCCGAGTCGTAACGTCGAGTTGGTGCACGCACCACCCTGTTCTCGTCGCTATATCCAGGTGTACACCTGTACAGGTAGAGACCGAGCGCAGAGCCTCTGTACGCATATCAACGGCGGTCGCCGGTGCAGTTCTCGTCGCAAGGGTCCAGCACCATGCTGCCATCCTCACCCGCGGCGCCGGACAAGGCTTCACTCCGGCAGGAAGTTTCGCCAACTTGCACAGACGGAGATTTACGGGAAACGAATCGAGGAACCGCGTGAAGCTGACAAGGTGGAGCGGGAAAAAACTCGCGGCGGTCGCCGGTGCGATCGTGCTTGCGGCGGTCGCAGCGACGTTCATTCTTTCCGCGCTGATCCTCGAGAAGTCGTACCGCGTGAACGAGGAGCGGGCGACGGTGTTCGTGTCCTTCGAAGGTCATCCGGAGTGCGGAGCGGTGTATGACTTCGCGAATCCGAACGACCTCGAAGCCGGCGACCTCATATCCGGCGACTCCAGCCCGTGCGAGTACCGAAACCTGTTGTTCCAGATTCTCCAGGTTCTCGTGGTCATGGGCGCGATCGGCGGCATCCTATGGATGCTCGGGATCTGGCTCACGGGGCGCAACGCGGATGCAAAGTCGGCCGGTCCGGGTGGCGGACCGGCCGACGTGACCGGCTGACGGCTCCTGCAGAGACGCCGAGGAGCTGGCCCGAGTCCCTTCCGAAGCCTACTTGCCGCCCCCGGCCGCCTCCCGAAGCAGGCTCCGCGCGATCACGAGACGCTGAATCTGGTTCGTACCCTCGTAGATCTGGGTGATCTTCGCGTCCCGCATGTACTTCTCGATCGGGTAGTCCTTGCAGTAGCCGTATCCGCCGAACAGCTGGACGCAGTCGGTAGTGACCCTCATCGCCACGTCCGTCGCCATCAGCTTGCACATTGCCGACAGCTTCGTGATGCTCTTCGCTCCGGAGTCGATCGTGCGGGCTGCGGTGTGCACGAGGTGGCGTGCGGCCTCGATCTGTGTGGCCATGTCGGCCAGCATCCACTGAATCCCCTGGAACGAGCTGACCGACTGCCCGAACTGCTCCCGTTCGTGCGTGTAGGCGATCGCCAGGTCCAGAGCTCCCTGGGCCAGGCCCACGGCCTGCGCGGCGACCCCGGGGCGCGCCCGGTCGAGGGTGATCATCGCCTGCTTGAAGCCGTGTCCCTCGACTCCGCCGAGCAGATTCTCAGCGGGAACGCGGCAATCCTCCAGGTGGATTTCCACCACCGGAACCGCGCGGATTCCCATTTTGTCCTCGTGCTTGCCGACGCGATATCCCGGCGCATCCTTGGCCACCA
Source organism: Gemmatimonadota bacterium (assembly GCA_023554245.1). Lineage (GTDB taxonomy): Bacteria > Gemmatimonadota > Gemmatimonadetes > Palauibacterales > Palauibacteraceae > Carthagonibacter > Carthagonibacter metallireducens. The sequence goes on along the minus strand of JAMJQL010000110.1, from coordinate 1,352 downwards.
CGAACGCCGAGATCCCCCGGGCTCCCCGGTCCGGGTTCGTCACGGCGAAGATCGTGTTGAATGAGGCGACCGCACCGTTCGTGTTCCACTTCTTCTCACCGTTGATCACGTACTCTTCGCCGTCCTTCTCGGCCCGCGTGATCATCGATCCCGCGTCGGATCCGGCCACCTTTTCCGAGAGCCCGAAGGCGATCAGCGCCTCGCCGGCGGCGATCGGGGGAAGCCAGCGCTTCTTCTGCTCGTCCGTGCCTCCGACGAGGATCGGAAAGGACCCGAGCGCGTTGACGGCAAACCCGACGCCCATTCCTCCGCAGGCCCGCGAGAACTCCTCCACGACGAGACAGAGCTCGAGCACGCCGGCTCCCATACCACCGTATTCTTCGGGAATCCAGACGCCGGACAGGCCTGCGTCGCGAATCGCGTGCTGGACTTCCCAGGGGTATGTCTGCTCCTCATCGTATTTCGCCGCCACCGGGCGCATGACGTTCTCGGCGAGGTCGCGTGCGCGGTTGCGCAATTCGATCTGGAGCGGCGTGTAGAGTTCCTCGATCATCGTATCGGAATCCTGTCTGTGCAGCGCGTGGAAATGCGGACGAACCGCGACCGCCAGCCGGGAGGCGGACAGCCGCCCGACTCACGTCGGAGGATTGCGCCGCGGCGACCGGGAAGCAAGCGCCGCGGCTGACGGAAGGCTCTCAGGGACAGCCGATCGGGCTCGTGCCTACGACGAAGTTGTCCAGGTAGCGTTCCTGGTCCTGTGGCGCTCCGCCGTTCCAGTAGTTGTCCAGGCTGATCGTGTTGATGCCGTACTCGGTGAACTGGCCGACCCAGTTGAGGCCGTCGCGCCGTGCTTCCGGGTTTCCATCGATCCAGTACTCGAATACCCCGTTCGACACTCCTGGATCGTTCAAACGCAGGTGCACTTCCACGCAGTACCAGGGGCCCACGCTGCTATCGGCGAAGAGCTGAGTCGTGCCCCTTCCGACCCCCAGCCAGCGCGGTCCTTCGCCCAGATTCCCGCCCGTGTAGGGAAGCAGGTTCCCGTTCTCGTCCGTGCCCGAGACCGGATCCAGAACGAGAATGTTCATGGTGTCGTCCTTGTTACCGCTCCACAGCGGACCGGCGAATGCCTGCTGCCAGCTGTCCGGTGAAGCGAAGCCCCGCGCCCGGGTCAGCTTGTGACCTCCGCCACCTGTCCAGCCGTCTTGATTTCGCACCAGGAATCGCCAGTACACGTCCCGGTGCACCGTGTCCGATCCGTCCGCGGGTCGCATACGCGACTGCGGTGTCTTTCCGATCGCCAGGTGCATCCACCCCGCGCCGTCCTGTCCCGCTCGGAAACGCGTCCGCAT
>JAMJQL010000109.1 GCA_023554245.1 Gemmatimonadota bacterium | reverse complement strand
AGCGGGGGCGGCAGGTACTGCTCGCGCCGGATCGAGGCGGAAAGGGCGTCGCAGGTCGGTACCGGTGTCTTCGCTCCCCAGGTCGCCCCGAAGTCGGGCGTCACCGCCTGCACGAGCACCGGGCACTCCGGGTCCGCTTCGTCGATGATCGGGTTCTGGGCCGATCGGATCGGCACGAAGAGGAGTTGAACCGTGTAGCCGGCGAGCAGGAACAGAACACCCGTCGCGATCAGGCCGGGCCGGAGGATTGTCTTCCACCGGTGCCAGAGCATGAAGACGAGCAGGGCGAGTATCGGAAGTACCGACATCTGGTGGTTGGCCCAGCCGATGCCGAGCAGGAACAGCACCAGAACGAGGATCCGGTCACCGCGCCAGCTGTCGCTGTGGTCCTCCCAGAGCATGGCGAGGTAGGAGATCACGGCCACGAACAGGAGGGAGACCGTGTACACCTTTTCGTTCACGTTCGACTGCGCCCAGACCGTGTAGGCCGTCGCTCCCACCAGCACGGACACGAACCCGGCGGCGAGGGCGACACCACGGTTCTCTGTGAAGTGCGCCCAGATCCGCATGACGGCGAGGAACCAGAAACCGGCTGACACGGCGGAGACCGTGGCGCTGAGCAGATTGATGCGGGTCGCGACCTCGAGGCCCGTCCACGAGGTGAGAATCAACCAGACGCGGCCGATCAGAACGAACAGCGGATTCCCGGGTGGATGCGGAAGACCGAGAATCCAGGCGGTAGTGATGTACTCCGACGTGTCCCAGAACGCGGTCGTAGGTCCGAGGGTGAACGCGTACAGCAGCCACACGAGAGTGGAAGCCACCAACGCCCAGCCCCAGACGGGCAGCAGGCCCACCCGCTGTCGCTCAATGCCCTTCATCGCACCCGTCGTTCTGTTTCGTACCGGTTTCGAGTTCGATCCACCGCCCCGCTACACACCGGGCGTAGCGCCGGATTCGGAAGGCGGCCTAAGCTAACGCGCGGTCCGGGAAGTCGCCACGAAGGGCCGGATTGCAGGCGAGGGCAGGAGCCTCTCGAGCGAGGCCGTTCGGCCTCAAGGCCAGGAGCGCAGCGACAGGATCCTGACCGATCCCGGTCGTATGCGCACCTCCCCGAGGTCGATTCGAACCGGTTTCGCGTTCCGGTAGGGTTCGAGCTCGACGGCAATGTCATGAACGCCGGTGGGAAGGGACAGTCGGGCCACACGGATCGCTCCGGGCAAGAGGTGCCAGGAGCGGGTGTCCGCGCGCTCGGTGGCGACCGCTGCCGCGTTTCCGAGGAAACCGAAGATCGTGCCCAGCGTCTCGTCCTCCTCCTTCACTTCCTCCTTCACCGCCTTGACGACGAGGTACTTGGTGGTGGCTCGCACGATCGCCTTGGCGACGATTCCGCCGATCCGCGCGTCGAATTCGGAAGTCGCCACGGAAGACAGATCGATCGTCAGCCGGGTGGGCACGGTCAGGGAGTCTTCCGGGTCTGCCCAGCCGACAGGCGAATCCGGCAGAACGAGGGACCCGGGGGGAGCCCCCGATGCGACAAGCCGTGAATCCACAGGTTCGTCGGTGGAACGCGGGTAGGCCCTCAGCCGGGCGGCCCGCACCGATTCGCCGCTGCGCCGCATCTCGGGCCAGGCTACGGTCACTACAAACAGCGATTTGCCGCCCGGATTCGAGCAGTCGGCCGGGTCGACGGAAGCGCGTGCACCCATCGCCCGGGCGGCGATGCAGAGGCCCTGGTTGTATCGGCTGTCATCCTCCCCCGTGTTCAACCCGTTCACATCGCCTTCGAAGATCGGCACGGCCAGTGCGCGTTCGATCCGGTGCGCCACGAAGCCGGTCTCGAGCAGGAGAACGACTTCACCCGAATCGGCCGGCGGACTCCCGTCGCGAGCGATCAGCGAAGGTGTCAGGGCGGCGAGTCCGCGAGACAGGCTGGAGTCTCGTGCAGGACCCGGTGCAACGCCCGGCCCGGTGCCGAGCTCGGACTCCGGGCGTCCCGGTGTCAGGTCCCAGCCCTCCCAGGCGTTCCGGTAAGCGACCTCGGCCGCGTTCCACTCGCCAGCGGCCTCGAAAACCGTCCCCGCCACGTAGTGCATGGTGCGCCTGAATCTATCGTGGCGCGCATCCTCTTCTGCCTCTTCGTCACGCACGAGCCGGGCGCTCATGCGCCGGGCTTCGACCGCAGCTTCATCGAGTTCGCCCAGCGCCAGATAATTGAGTGCACCGTAGTAGTGAAGCATGATCCGCTCGAACGACGGCGGATTGTACGCCAGAACACGGTCGTTGGTGAGAACCGAGAGCGCTGCCCGGGACACGCTCTTCGTGTGGCGATCCTCGATTTCCCGCTCGGCTTCCTGGAGAAGCTCGTTGCTCGACTCGTACTGCCCGTCGTAATGGAGCAGCGCAGCCCGGTGAAGCTCGCGGAGCAGGTCATCCCCGGCGTCGTCGCCGTTCCCTTCATCCGTGAGTTCGAGGGCCCGCTCGAAGTCTTCCTGGCGCGCGATCGACCTCAGATCGGTGTCGTACCCGGACAGCCCCTCGGGGCCAGTGCGTCCGGGTCCGAACACACAGCCGACGAGGGGCAGGCACACGAATAGCGCGAGAGCTCGCCCCGGGAATGCCATTACGACGTCAGCGCGTCTGGCGCTCCAGGATCACGATCCGCTGCTGCGCCAGGGCGATCGCCTCGGCAAGCTGCGCCGCGGCTGCCCCTTCCGCCTCGATCGTCTCGAGGTTCAGGCGATGCAGGAACAACTGATACTGGATCAGCGCCTCGTAGGGCCGCAGAGCCTTGTCGAGCACTGCGGCGATCTTGTAGTCGATCATCGGGTCGGTCGGTACCAGCACGCTCACGCGGTCGTATCGATCGAGCGCCGCATCGAGATCACCGCGCGCCGCGAACTCATCGCCCTCGCGCTCGAGCTGCTCGGCAAGTGCCGCAGCCCGCCCCTCGGTGGTGGCGTCGGCGGGATCGTCCACCATCCGGACGCCCTGCGACTCGGTGTACGCGTATCGACTCACGCGATTGTCTGCGAGCTGGACCATCGCGACGTTGCCGACGAAGTCGGAGGGAACGACTCGCTCATCGCCCGGAGCCATGACCATCGATGGACCCGCTTTACGGATGGCCCAGGCATCCTCGGTGGTCCGAGTCGCAGCGAGCACCTGGACCTCGTTCATGCCGATCGCCAGCTCTCCACGCACTACGGCATCGCAGATCTCCGGAGCGCAATCGACCAGCGCCTCGGCCTGTATGTCTTCTCTGGCGTCAGCTGCCGCTGCACGGTCCCGCTCGGCCTGAGCTGACGCTTCGGCGACGGTCGCCGAGGCGTCGGGGACCCGCTGATTGTTCTCGATGATCGGCTGCTCATCGACCTTTTTCGGGACGCAGGCCACGAGCGCGAGCAGCGATCCGAGCATCAGATATCTGTTCATCGTTCTTCCCCTCCCGGATCAAAGCCCGAACGGCTTGCGTTCGATGTATTTCTTGATCTTGTGCTGACCCGACCAGACGACCGCGTTGCTCTCGAGGTCCACGAGCCGCGCATCGACCTGGTAGAACACGATCTTCTCGTTTCGCGTCGCGCCGAGATAGGTCGTGCTCTCCTCGTCCTCCAGCGAACTGAGCTCGCCCTGAAGGACGTAGTTCGCCCCGAGCTCCTGTCCGAGCCGGGCCCGTGTATCGGCACGAGCGAACTCCTGCTGGTCCTCCCGCTCGGACCGGATCTGGTCTCGCTCCGCGTCGCTGGCCACCACGGTCACCGCCCCCGAGTTGATGTAGGCGTTCTCGAGGTCGTTCACGAAGGTGTTCACGGGGATATGCTCGGACGAACGATTTCGGAAGCTCCCGACGATCACGGTCGGCGTGCTTCCGCCATGGGCGGTCGTGTATCGAGAAAGCCAGGGATCGGTGAGGCTCTGCTCGATCAGGGCATTGGCCACTAGACGCGAGTCCGTATCGTTCCAGCTTCCCGACAGATCGGTCACCGTGTCGGGCTCGATACGACTCACGTGCTTGTTGCTGCAGCCCACCGCCAGAACCGCGGCGAGCGCGAGCATGACCGCCGCTTCGCGTCGACGAACCATCATCTTCCTACCTCCCTCTGGCCGGCCGTACGTTCAACTGTGCACGAATGTCCGGGCCGGTTCGGGGACGATCCTGTATCGTCCCATCCGCACCTCGTCTGAATACACGACGACTCCGAGGCGGATCCGGTCACAACCCGGGCCGAATCGAGGTCATTGACACCGAATGGTCGCCGCGGAACTCTTCGAACGATGACCTACTTGCAAGAGCGGGACCTCGGCAGGCAGATCCAGGACCGTATCGCGGATCCTGCGGGCAAAAGGCGCTACGTGCGCGACCTGTTCGGGGGAATTGCGGGTCGGTACGACGTGACCAACGACCTGATGTCGGTCGGGCTGCACCGGCGCTGGAAGGCGTTGGCATTGCAGATCGCAGATGTCAGGGCCGGACACGTCCTTCTGGATCTCGCCGCCGGGACCGGGGACTTCGCGCTTCGCGCAGCCAGGCAGGGACGGGCGGAGCGCATCGTGGCGGCAGACCTGACCGTCGAGATGCTGCAAGCCGGCAAACTGCGCGAGGGGGCCGAGTCCGTAGAGTGGATTGCCTGCGACGCGCTGTCACTTCCATTGGCCGACCGAAGCGTCGACCGGGCCCTGGTCGGCTACGGGCTGAGGAATTTTGCCGGACTGGCCCGTGGACTTGCGGAGATCCGCCGCGTTCTTCGGCCGGGCGGAAAGCTCGTCGCACTCGACTTCGGCAGGGTCGAGCCGGAATGGCTGGACCGAATGTATCTGCGTTATCTCGAAGTGTCTGCCTCCGCGGCCGGGTGGGTTCTGCACCGGAACGTCGAGTCCTATCGGTACATTCCCGAGTCCTTGCGAGTCTACCCCGCCCAGCGTGGCGTGACGGACCTGATGCAGAGACTCGGCTTCCAGCACTGCGGACACGTGGATCTGGTCTTCGGCGCCATGGCGATCAACTTCGGAGAGCTACCCGACTGATCGCCCGCGCGTGTCAGCCGTCTTTCTGCTTCCAGATCGTGAGCTGCTTCTGGCCCGTCTCACTGCTCTCGAGTCGCGCCGTAAGGGTGTCCCCATCCTCGAGCTGGAGGTCGTCGCGCATCTCCTGGGGAATCGTGATTCGCCCGCCGCTGCCGACGGTGACGGTCGAATAGTACATGACGCGGTAGATGGCCATGCTCGCTCCCTCCGGGGGTGAATCTCGGGCAGACCGGAGAGCCGCCGTACCGGCGGCCCGGCTCCGGCGCAGGTGAATCGTACGTAAGTGAGCAATATATCACGCCCTTGTGCGTCTCGGGAAGCCGCAAGCCCCATTGGCAGAGCAAGCCACGGTTCGGGAGGGTGCCAGCGTGTCTGCTTGCCCGCCATCGGCCCCGGTCCGAAGATGCCTCGGTCTCTATCTGCTTACACCCTGAACGGAGTGCCTGTTTGGCCGATCCGGTAATCAGACTCGAAGGCACGAGTAAGAGCTTCGGCGCAACCCGTGCTGTCGAGGACCTGTCATTCGAGCTGCCGCGCGGGTCGATCTGTGGCCTGCTCGGGCCGAACGGTGCGGGCAAGACGACCACGATCCGAATCATCCTCGACATCGTGGGCCCGGACACGGGAACCGTAGAAGTATTCGGCGGCCCCGTTACACACGAGGCTCGATCCCGCATCGGGTATCTTCCCGAAGAGCGGGGCATGTATCAGCGGATGCACGTCGCGGAACAGCTGGCTTTCTTCGGCGAGCTCAAGGGTATGGGTCACGGCGAGGCGCTCTCGGAGGCCCGAAGCTGGCTCGACCGGCTCGACCTCGGCGATCGGGCCGATGACCGGGTCGAGACGCTGTCGAAGGGGATGCAGCAGAAGGTCCAGTTCATCGCCACCGTACTCCACCGCCCCGAACTGTTGATCCTGGACGAGCCGTTCAGCGGGCTGGACCCTCTGAACGTGGACCTGCTTCGCGAGGTGGTTCTCGAGCGGCAGCGCGATGGGGCGACGGTCCTGTTCTCGACACACATGATCGAAGACGCCGAGAAGATCTGCGAGCGGGTATGCATGATCGCGGGAGCCCGGAAGGTCCTGGACGGGCCGGTTCGCGACGTCAAACGTGAGTCGGGCCTCGAGCACCTGGTGATCGCCTACCGCGGAAGCCCGGAATTTCTCGACCACCCCGCCGTCGCGAGTGCCACCGATCACGGGCAGTGGGTGGAGATCGGACTCGCCGCCGGGGCCGATCCGCAGACGATCCTCCGCCGCGCCCTGGAGACGGGCGTGACGATCGATCGGTTCGAGCTCACAGAGCCGTCACTGCGCGAGATCTTCCTCGAGCGGGCGGGGCGAAGGCAACGCGCGAACGGCGACGGAGCCGACGCATGAGCGACTCCGGACCCCTGAACCGACGTGTGCTCACGGTTGCTCGAAGAGAGTTCTTCGCCCGCGTACGCAGCCGGTGGTTTCTGTTCTCGACCCTGGTGGTTCCGCTGCTGTTCGTTGGAGCGATGATCCTGCCCGCCGTTCTGGTGGACCGCTCGACCTCGGAGCCGAAGCCACTGTTGATCGTGGATGAGACGGAGGAGCGACTGTCCGGGCGACTGATCGAACTGCTCGCGGAAGAAGGAGTGCCGGCCCGTCGACTTCCGGTCCGCGACGGATCATCGAATTCGACGCCCACCGCCCTGGATTCGCTCCGGAGCCGGATCCTGGCCGAGGAGGGGACGGTCGAGGAAGAGCGAGCCGCGGCATGGTTGCACCTTCCGCCCGGGCTGCTGGAGAGCGGCCGTGCGACACTCGTCGAGGATCGGGAGACGGGTCCACTGCTCCGGCGAAGCGTGTCGAGGGCACTGCGTGAAGTCGTTACCACTGAGCGGTTGTCGAGAGCAGGCTTGGCGGCCGAGTCGATCGACGCAGTGCTGAGTCCCACCTCGGTGGAGATCGAGCCACTCCGGGTCGAGGATGGCCCGGCCGGACTCCGGCAGGCGCTGGGCTTCGTCTTCGCGATGGCCCTCTACGTGATGTTCATCGTCTACGGCCAGATGATCGCTCGAGGGGTTCTCGAGGAGAAGACCTCCGACATCGTGGAAATCCTGGTTTCGTCGTTGCGACCCTGGGAGATGATGCTCGGGAAGATCCTGGGTATAGGCGCGGTCGGGCTCTCGCAGGTGGCGATCTGGGCAACCGTGATAGGGATCGCCTCGATTCTCGGTCTGGCGAGTGCGGCGCCCGCGCTCGCCGAGCTGGGTCTCGACCTCTCGCAGGTGGCGGTGCCGTGGGACCTCATTGGCTGGTCCATGGTCTTCTTCTTCACCGGTTACCTGTTGTACTCCGGTGTTTTCGCGGCGGCGGGGGCGATGGTCACGAGCGAACAGGACATCCAGCAGGTGCTGATCCCCGCTCTGATCCCGATCGTTCTGCCGATACTCGTGCTCCCGGCGGCGATGCAGACACCGGATGCGGCCTGGGTCGTAGTGATGTCTTTGATCCCATTCTTCAGTCCGATCCTGATGCCGATGCGCGTCGCCGCTTCGCACGTTCCGCTCTGGCAGCTGCTCCTCGCGATCGCCCTTCTGCTGGTCACGACCTACCTGCTGGCGAGGGCGGCGGGTCGCATCTATCGCATGGGAATTCTCATGAAGGGCAAGCGTCCGAACCTCCCGGAGTTCGTGAGATGGCTGAGACATGGGTAGGCCGTTGAGGCTCGGGATCGAGCTGCGCGCCGGGAGAGGGTTCCATCGCACCGCCTGCTTTTTGCTGGCGGCCGGCCTTGCTGCCTGCGCGGACCCGGGAGAACAGGCGACCGTCGTGCATGTCGGGTCGACCACCTCGCTCTACGACTCCGGCCTGCTCGACACGCTGGTGTCCCGGTTCGAAGCCGAGAACCCGGACCTCGAGGTGCGCGTCATTGCCGTCGGCACGGGACAGGCACTCGAGCTCGGGCGACGGGGGGACGTGGACCTTGTGCTGGTCCACGCGCCCGAGGCGGAACGAGCCTTCCTGGCCGCCGGACATGGCCGCAGCCGCGTCACGTTCATGCAGAACGACTTCGCCGTGGCCGGTCCGGCCGACGACCCGGCACGAGTAAGGGAGAGGGCAGGCGAAGCGCTCGCGGTCGCGGATTCGGATCCCGCGGCGGCGGCATTCGCCGCGATCGCCGCCGCCGGGGCCCCGTTCCTCTCGAGGGGTGACGACTCCGGGACCCACAAGCGGGAGCGGAAGATCTGGGAGGCCGCAGGAGTCGAGCCCGCTGGCTCGTGGTACGGTGAGACGGGCCAGGGGATGGGAAACACCCTCGTAATGGCCTCGGAGCGACGCGCCTACGTCCTGACCGACCGGGCCACCCTCACCGTGCTGGGCGACGCAGTCGAGCTGGAGCTCATCGCGACGGGCGGTCGCTCGCTGGAGAATCTCTACTCGGTGATGATCACGGCGGCCGGGGCGAACCAGGACGGTGCAACTCGCTTCTGGCGCTGGGTTCTGGGCGAAGAGGCCCGGTCGGTTATCGCCGGTTTCGGGGTCGATCGGTTCGGAACGCCCCTGTTCGAGCCGCTCGATTACGAAATACCGGATGCGGACTCGTACGGCAGCGGATCAATCGGTGCCTTGAACCCGTTTCAGCGCGCCTGGCAGCTGCTGGTTTCGGGAGACGCTTATCTCTGGGACGTCGTTCTTCGTTCTCTCGCGATCTCGGGTTCGGCGCTGCTGCTCGCCGTGCTGGTCGGGCTGCCGATCGGAATCGGCCTCGCCTTCTCACCGCTCCGATCCAGGTTGCCGGTGGTGGCACTCGTAAACACGGGACTCGCCTTCCCTCCCGTCGTCGTCGGCCTCGTCGTGTATCTGCTGCTCTCGCGGCAGGGCCCGCTCGCACCGCTCGAGCTCCTGTATACCCCCGGGGCGGTGATCCTGGCTCAGGTGGTGCTCGCGGGTCCTTACATCGTCGCCGTCACGCTCGCGGCTCTCGAGAGTGTCCCGCCGGACGTTCGAATGCAGGCTCGAGGCCTGGGCGCCAGTCGATCACAGGCCCTGCTGCTGCACCTGCGCGAATCGAGGGCTTCGCTCGTGGCTGCCGTCGCGGCGGGCTTCGGCGCCGTCATCAGTGAAGTCGGCGCCGTCATGATCGTGGGTGGAAATCTGCTCGGCGAGACTCGCGTGATGACGAGTGCAATCGTTCTGGAGACCCGACGCGGGAATTTCGGCGTCGCGGTGGCGCTCGGGATCGTGCTGCTCGGTATCGCCCTGCTGGTCAATCTGCTTCTCACACTGCTGCATGTCCGGCGCATCCGGGCGCCTGCAGCCACCTGACTTTCCCTCTTTGAATTCACCTCCGACTGACTCGATTCCGCCTGCCACGGCAGGTGTCATTCTCGAGGGCGAGGACCTCGTCGTGGAAGTACGTGGATCGAGGCTGCTCGATGTGGACCGAGTGCAAGTCCGCGGCGGTGAGATACTCGCCGTCCTGGGCCCGAACGGAGCGGGAAAGTCAACGCTGCTGCGCGTTCTGGCCATGCTCCAGCCCGCTGATTCGGGCACGGTTCGCTTCCGCGACAAGTCAGGGCGCGAGGCGGACACGATGCTGCGACGCGAGTGCGCCTTCGTCTTCCAGCGTCCTCATCTCTGGGCCGGATCCGTGCGCCAGAACATCGAGCTCGGTCTTCGGCTGCGGCGGGCACCACCCGGCGTGAGGCGCGCCCGTGCCTCGGAGGCCGCGGAGAATCTGGGAATCGCGAACCTGCTCGACCGGGACGCCCGGTCGCTCTCCGGCGGCGAGGCGCAGCGAGTCGCGATCGCTCGCGCCATGGCTCTCGACCCATCCATCCTCTGTCTGGACGAACCTGCCTCAAATCTCGATGCCATGGCCAGAACGGCGCTGATCGAGGACCTGGACCGGGTGGCGCGAGACGGTCGGCACGCCACCGTGATCGCCACGCATGATCGGGCCGACGCGTTCAGCATCGCGGATCGCGTTGTCGTGCTTCGGAACGGCCGCATCGTTCAGTCCGGTCGCCCTGAAGATCTGTTCGAGAACCCGGTGGATCCATTCATTGCGGCGGTCACAGGTGCAGAGCTGTCCTTCAAGGCGACCGTCGAGAACTCCGACGAAGGGCTGCTGCGAATCCGCGTGGGCGCCAGCGACTTTTCAGCGGTCGGATCAGCCGGGCCTGGAGACACGGTCCGAGTCGTCTACCGACCCGAGGACCTGTTCCTTTCGAGAGTGCCGATCGAGGCGAGTCCCAGGAATCGGTTCCGTGCCCGCGTGACGGAAATTCGCACGGCTGGAAGCCTGGAGCGCGTCCGTCTGGACGGTGACGGTCACCCGTGGGTAGCGGTTGTCACCCGTGCCGCCGCGGACGAGCTATCGCTGGAGGTGGGAAAAGAGATCTGGGTTCAGGTGAAGGCAACCGCGCTGCACGCCTTTCACGGTTGACGCCTTCGAGAAGGCAATCTCTTCTTCGACGACTCTCAGCCCTCGAGCTGAAATCGCACCTCGTCGATCAGCCGGATCTGGTCGTCACCGCTGGTTGGGACTTCGTGGCATCGCCGACAGCGCGCCTCGTAGCTCTCCGATCCACCGACCTGAATCGTCGGCCCCTCCGCGGGCGCTGGGCGCCCGTCGATCAGTCGCTGGTTTCGGGTAGCGAGTTCTCCGCACACGACGCAGATGGCGTGGAGCTTGTCGATGCGCTCCGCCACGGCAAGCAGGGGCCCGATGTGACCGAAAGGCTCTCCGCGGAAATCCATGTCGGTCCCGGAGATGATCACACGGATTCCTCGGTCGGCGAGTCGGTTCGCGACGTCTACGATCCCAACGTCGAGGAACTGTACTTCGTCGATCGCGACGACTTCCACTTCAGGGTCAACGTGCTCGGCGATTTCCAACGAAGAGGATACGGGTCGTGCTTCAACCCGACGACCATCGTGGGAACTGATCGCGTGAATACCAGAGTACCGATCATCGAGATGGGACTTGAAGACCTGGACCGATCTGCGGGCAATGAGCGCGCGTCGCACGCGGCGGAGCAACTCTTCCGACTTCCCGCTGAACATGACCCCGGTGATGACTTCGATCGTGCCTTCGCGGCCATCAGGCGCCATGAGGGATGCTGCCCGGATTCCCGCTCTCAGGCGGTCTGCACGCTACGCGCGAGCATCCCCCGGAGATCTTCGTCCGTCACCTTCAGCAGGTCTCTCTCCGCCGCCGCGACACTGCGGCTCTCGTGCTCGACGAAGCGGGCTGGAGTCGTCCTCGCATCCAGGCAGAGGAAGAAGATCCGTGCGGCCTCCGGTGAGTTCGGCTGGCCGCCGGAGACGTAGGCTTCCCAGGTGAGGAAGTTCTGATCCACGAACGTTCTCGCCATCGTCGTCTCCTCAGACTTGCACGGATTCGGCCAGGAGTTCCCTCAGATCCTCCTCGGTCAGCTGCTTCGCCGCTTCCGTCGGGACCTTCGAGTATCCCGGCGGAACGAGCGTGTAGCGCTGGCGCGCTACCACGTTGTCCCGGTTACGGAACAGGATCAGGAGATTCGGTGATTGCGGGCTCGTCCCCGAATGGATGGAGAGCTCCGCCTCCCACCGCGTGCCCGCGTTGCTGGTGAACTCGACCTTCTTGCTGTCCGCCGTTCCGTCCAGCCGAAAGATCAGCTTCTTGAGAACGCCGGAATCCTGTTTCGACATGGTCATCCGCCGGTCCGGTGAGAGATCGGGGACGCGCCGGGCCGATCGCCTCGCGCGCCGCTTTTCCGGCACAGGCGCCGGAGAGCGGGTAAGCTAGGCGCGAAGGTGAGCCTGAACAACCTCGAACCGGCTCGATCCCGGTGGCTTTGGGCGCGTGTGGATCCGGGTAACCGATTAAGGCGAGCGGCCGTTGCCAGCCTGCCACAGTCGGAGTCCTGAGATCGGAGCAATCGAACGAACGGCGACAGGTGCGCGCTCATGGGAGCAACGCTACAACAAACGAATATGTATGAAGTTATGAAGCCGTGGTCGAACGATTGTCGCGAGTTCTGTATTTCCCGGGTGTGGAGAACCCGGGTATGTTTCTTGTATCCGAGGCGGTTTCCGGCAGTCCGTGCAGCCACCCGGAACGTCGGAAGCAAGCATTGTGACTCAGTCGTCTAACGACAAACAGAAGCGGGCACTTGGGTCTTCGATTCTCGATCAACGACAACTGCACGTCGTGCATGGCGTGCGTTCGAGTGTGTCCCGTCGAGGCTATCTCGGTCTCGGGGCAGACCGTCGAGATCGTAGAAAGCGGTTGCATCGAGTGCGGAATCTGCGTGCCCAGTTGCCACCACGAAGCGATCGACGTCGTGGGCGATCTGGACCTGTGCCGGGACGCCATGGAGACCGGAAATGCCGTGTTGCTCCTGCCGACCGAAGCGAACGTGTACTTCTACCCCGCGACGCCCGAGCAGGTTCTCAACGCCTGTTATGCGGCGGGTTTTGCGGCCGTGTACTACGAACAACTCGGCGATGAACTCGTGGCGAGGGCCTACGAACAACTATTGAGCTCGTCATCTCGCCGCGCCTGGGTGCGATCGACCAGTCCGATCGTGGTCAACTACTGCAGAACGAAACTGCCCGAGCTCCTGCCGTTCCTCGCACCCGTCGCCACGCCATCCGTAGCGCTCTCCAGGTACGTGCGGAACATCGAGGGAGAGGATGCCCGGATCGTGTATGCCGGCGTCGGTGCTCCCGGGGTGAACGGGGATCAGGAAGAATTGGACGCGTGCCTCTCGTTCGATGAGCTGGAACGGCTGTTCGTCGAACTTGATATCAACCCGCTGGATGAACCCCAGACGCTTTCGCGGATTCCGCCCGAGCGGAGGCGACACGCCTCTATGCCGGGGGGCCTGCCCAGGGCTGTGCTCGAAGACAGCAGGCAATCTTCCAGCCGGTTTCGGAAGGAGAGGGGTCTTTCGAGCCTGGCGCCAATCGCGAGAGCCGTGCTGAACGATGAGAACGCTCTTGGCTTCGTCGATGTGCTTCCCTTCGAGGGGAACCTGGGTCACCCTGCGTATGGCCCGCCCGAGGACCTCTACTGGCGGAAGGAGATCGCCGACGTCCTCGAGCCGCCGCGCGCATCGGCCCCGGTGCTGATCCCGGAGGCCGAGCCCGATGTATCCGCGTCCTTCGAGCCGATTCTGGACGATCATGCGATGCCCGACCCGGCAGAAGTGCAGCGGATTCTGGACTTGATCGGTACGACGCCCGACGGACGCATGTGGAACACGGGGTCCTGCGGCCACTCGACCTGCCTGGAATTCGCGACAGCGGTAGCACGTGGCCGGAGCACACTCGCGCTCTGCCCGATCTACCTGAGTCGGCAGTACGAGCGCGCAGCGCGTGATGCGCTTCATGACGCTCTGACCGGCGCGTTCACGTTCCGGGTTCTCAACGAGCGCCTGGATGAGGAGCTGTCTCGAGCCAGTCGGACCGGAACCTCGATCGCGCTGCTGTTCGTCGATATCGACAAGTTCAAGCCGATCAACGACACCTACGGGCACGGAACGGGAAACGCTCTTCTTGTAGGTGTCTCGAGGATCCTTCAGGAGGCCGTTCGGAGCACGGACATCGTCTGTCGGTATGGCGGAGACGAATTCGTGCTCATTCTCGTGAATCCCGATCGGCGCGGCGCAGGACGTGTCGCGGAGGAAATCCGGGCGAAGACGGAGGCCTTCACGGTGCCCGTTGAGGGCGAAAACGTAGGGGTTACGCTAAGTATCGGCGTTGCGTATCATTCGGGCATTACTCGTTCCAACCTCACACGTGAAGAACTGATGGCGGAAGCGGACGCCGCCCTCTACGTAGCCAAGGCCCAGGGTGGGAATACCGTTCACCCGGCAATCGGAGGACAGCTCGTTCGATGAATCCCGAAGAGCGGGACGCCAAGGAAGTCGTAGGCCTCGATCCGTGGGGTCTGAAGCGCATCGAGAAGCTGCTCGTCGAGCTCGAGGGCGTCGGTTCGCTCAAGATCGTGCCTGATGGCCACGGCGGCATCGACGAGATTCATGTCCTCAGCTCATCCAGCCTCGGCCCGAAGCAGATCGTGCGCAACATCGAGTCGGCGCTGCTTGCGGAATTCGGCCTTCAGGTGGATCACCGGAAGATCTCGATCGCTCGCGTGCGGGGGCCCGAAATATCCATGGCCTCTCAAGCGGACCTCGCGCCTGGCGATACGCTGCCCGGTCACGAACCGGACCGCCAAGCCGCCCCATCTTCATCCGACCGAAGGCTGATTCTCAAGGGTCTTCACATCGAGCGGTCGGCGGGACAACGGATGACCTGCAGGGTGGAGATCGAAGATGCCGGCGAGCTTCTGACCGGAGAGGCCGAAGGTCCGGATTTTGAAAAGGGTCGGCTCGAGATTGCGGCTGCGGCGCTTCTGGAAGCACTTCAGCAGGCTTCCGAGGAGGACGTTCATCTCTCGCTGCAGGGGATCTCCAAGCTCGATTCTCTCGGCCGCAGCTTCGTGGTCGCGATTGTGGGCGCGGCAGAAGGCCGCCGAGGCATCACTCTCGCGGGAATCGCGCATGTCACCGACTCGCCTGAAGAGGCTGCCGTGCTGGCCACTCTCCATGCTACGAACCGCTGGCTCTCCGAACGCTGATTTAAGACCGGACTTGCGCCGGATCTCGTGAAGGGGTTTCTTCAGAGTCGGTTATGGCGTTTGTGGATACCTTCTGCGGGAGTCCTTAT
>JAMJQL010000108.1 GCA_023554245.1 Gemmatimonadota bacterium | reverse complement strand
TCCGCGCTCGACCTTACGGCAGAAGGTGCGATCGGCAACTCCGGGCGGTCACTCGACGGCGCAGTGGGAGCCTATGTCGGGATCCCGTGGCTCAGATTCGGTGTGGACTACGATTTCCTCGATCGCTCACTGCCGTTCGGGGTCATTGCCGAATTCGCCCTGAAGAGGGGTGGATTGTTCCGGTCGGGCGACATGGTCCGCGTCGACTTTCGTCCTTCCCGCCGTGAGCTGCTGGTTGGAGCCTCGCTCCGGTTTCCCTTCCAGGAATACCGAATGACCAGACCGCGAGAGCGCGGTGTGGAGATTCCGCCCGTCGATGTGCACTCCTCGCTGAACGCACTGCCGGATTCGGTCGCCCTTCCAGCGGAACTCGAACGTGAGCTGCGGCGCGTGACGGATGCCATGGAGTGGATCGATCGGCTCGTAACGCCCCGCTTCGGAACGGGTGATTCCTTCGAGGCGAGCGCCCGGCCTCTGCTCGATCACCTGCGGACAGCAGGCCACTCATTCGCCGATGAGGAGGCGAGCTATCACGACGGTCTCGATCGAATCTTCGCCAAGGTGCTCGATGGCTCGCTCACGTCGGGACGGGCCCTCGCCGCCGAGGCGGAACGCGTGCTACTCGAGCGGATGTTGATCCCGTTCAACCGGCTGCTCGGACAGCAGAAGTCGGCCGCCGACGCGGGACGACTCGCACTTGCCGCTCGATTGGAATTCGCTTCGGTGCTCGAAGGCTGGGACGGATTCGCTGGGTTGCCGGCCGCGGATTCCTTGACGGCGAAGCGTCAGGCCGGCGAGATATTCCGACGCCTCACGTCGACCGTGACGAACATCTCGCTGGCGGCTACCGATCGGTGGCGCGAGCGGGTCCTGGTGTGGACCCGATTCAGCGAACTGGCATGGCTTCCACTCAACTTCGGACTCCGCCGGGAACAGTACGACACGCAGGAAGAATGGGACGCTCTTCTCTCCCGACTCTCCGATCATCCGTTTACGACCGCGAATACCGTCAAGTACCTGATGTTCGAACAGTTTCACCTCGAACTGAAGAGGATGATTCGCGAGACCGAGTACTATCAGGTCACACTCGTGCATGACTTCCGCGGTGTCGATACCGGAGGCGGGACCGACATATACGGCTGGGACATGGTAGTGGACGGGTATCTGGAGGCATTCATCAGGGCGATCGACAGGCTGGACGGAGGAGAAATCGCGACCCTGCCCCAGTTCTTCCTGATCCTCGATGAGCACTATTATCGTCAAAACCACTCTCGAGGCATCATCACGTATCTGCAGAATCTCTGGGATCCGGACGACCCCCCCGTTTCGAACTCCGATGTCCGCGCCCAGGTGAAGAGCGCACAGGAGAGACTCCGGGAGGCGGTTCTGGCCTCGCCGGCACTCGGCGGATTCTCGGACGAGTCGCTTCGCGGCGCGCTCGCGGTGAACGTGAACATCACGAATCCGTTCGACCCGACATTCCTGGGTGACAACCTGATGCGGGATCACAGGAAGCTCGCGGTCCGGGACGTATTCGAGGAGAACCCGGGATCGGGCGTGGCCATTTTCACCGGGCAGGGCATCGGGGCACATTACAATGGCTCCGGGTGGGAAGATCGGAGTATCCTGGTCCGTGGCGAGGCACTCGCGCAGTTGAAGTCCGATCTGCGTCGAATTCTGCTGCGCCAGTCCGTCAGGCCGGAGGAAATCCCCGCCTACCTGCAGCCCCGTCCCTTCCCGCCGGACTACCGCGAGCGCTGCGATCGTCTCCGCGCGGCGGGCTGGAACACCCCCGTCAGCATCCCGATGAACGAGACGGGCTATGGATCGAAATCGGCCAGTGTGCTCAAGGCGACGATGTACAATCTCGCGCCCCCCGGCAGCCGGATCCTCTCGTTCGATTCGCTATGGCTCAGCGAGTTCTGGGCGGGGATGTTCATCGGGGCGGCCTTACGGGGCGTCAACGCGTTCCCCGTGGCGCCGACTCCTGTCAGCGCGCCCAGCGCGGCCGGGGCGACCCTGCACTTTCTTCGCGAGAACATCGACATGATGTTCCGGGCCCAATTGTACTTCTCCCGTGAAATCGAGCGGGAGGGCGGGAGACTTCGGGTAGGGCTGTACAACGAGGATGTGCCGGTCGATGATCTTCGGAAGCGAATCTCCATTTTCATCGAGGGTACCCGGAGAGATCTGTTCATCGGCGAGATGTTCCGGCTGGATCCGTCGGTAACGGAGGTGCTCCGGCAGATCGCGGAGGGATACACGGACGTGCCTCTTGTCGCGCTTCGCCTCCGGTCGCACCCGAGGCTCCATCTGAAGAATCAGCTGTTCGGGACGAAAGAGGCGTTCGAACTCGTCGGTCTACCGGAGTGGCTGCCGGTACTCGGAGTGCACATGGAGATTCGACGCCGTCAACTGAACGGAGAAGAGACGGAGGGCCTGACACCTGCCTTGCTCGGCGTAAGGCGCGACTCGACTGCCCTGACTCTCGTCGAAGCACACCGTGAGTTGCTGCGAAGTCGGGAGCCGGGCTCTGAAGACAGGGTGATCTGGACCTGGACGATCGGCTCGATGAACCAGGACCATCGCTCTCTCGCCCTGGATGGCGAAGCGCTGGTGGCGGTCGGGGCCGAAAGCACGATCATCTCGTTCATCGACTTCATGTTCATCCTGGCAATCGTGGAATGGCCGGCGTCGAGGGAAGACTTCGACACCCTGTTCCCGCCGGATGGCGGCGGAATCCGGCTGCATTATGACCTTCTGAAGAGCCTGCTCTGAGTCGGGTTCGCGCCTGACGCCCGATTGCCGCCCGACTCGAGTCGTGACGGCCGCCCGAGCACTTTCTCCCGCGCGTGGTGTCGCTGGAAGCTCGAGAGCTTGTAGTAGATGGCTGCGAGCAACGCCGATCTCAGAAACCGGACGCCTATCGACTGACCGAACCGTCCGCCCCGAGCGAGATAGGTGATCTGGAATCGGATCCAGCGGCGCAGGATGGAAGCCCATGAGTAGAACCTGCGGTTGATCTCCTCGAAGGCGTCGAACACCTGATCACGGCCAACGGAGCGGGGCTCGAATACCAGGTGATCACCCTCGTAGTGAGACAGGTCGTCATCGACGATTCGACCCTCACTCTCGACTTCGGCGTGGAACGGGGTGCCCGGTATGGGGATCGACAGCGAGATCAGGACAGCACTCGGATCGACCTCCTCCAGCCGCTTCGGCACTGAGCGATAGTACTCGGGTGTGTCCTCGTCGAGAGCGAGCATGAACCCGGTGAAAATCAGGATCCCCCGCTCCCGGAGCTTGGCGAACTGCGACCGGTATTGTTCGACCCGATTGTGCCCCTTCCGCACCGATCGAAGACTGGACTGATTCAAAGACTCCATGCCGATGAACGCCATGGCCGCGTGAGCGTCGCTCAACAGGTCGAGGAACTCGTCGTCGCGCAGGCAGTTGAAGCTGAACTGGTAGCCGACGCCCCACAGGTCGAGTCGGGCGATCTCCTGGAGGAGATCCTTCGCATATGCCATGTCGCCGCCGAAGTTGTTGTCGTAGAGCATCGCCATCTTCCGCCGCGGCAAGCTCAGCCCGTCCGTGGAAGAGAGATCCCGAATCACGTCGTCGATCGGCCGCGTGCGGAAGGGTGCGTCCCGGATCGTCAGCTGGCAGTAAGTACAGGAGAACGGACAGCCGCGGGTCGCTTCGGTTACGATCGGCACGCTGAAGCAGGGTTCGACGAGATCGTACCTCGGCGCAGGCATCCCGACGAGGGACGGAGCAAGGGGCGCCTCGTACCGGGGCCTGAGACTCCCCTCCACGAGGTCGCGGACCACGCCAGGCCATACCGTCTCGCTCTCGCCGACGACCACACAGTCCACGTGCGGGGCGACGAGATCGGGAAAGGTGCTCGGGTACTTCCCGCCCGCTATCACGACCTTCCCGTGTGCACGAAATCTCGCCGCCACCTCGTATGCGTGAGGTGCGCAGAAGTCCATGAAGCTCAGTGCGATGCAGTCAGCGTCGGTATCGTAGTCGATCGGCCGGACCATCTCGTGGAGCACCTCCACATCGACGCAGTCGGGCGTAAGGCCGGCCAGCAGAATCCCCGACAGTGGAGGCGCCGGAGAACGTGCATAGTAGGCACGTTCCTCCCCCAGATTCTGGAATAGAACGATGATCTGAATCTTCGGCTTTGTCATACGGTCCTCCCCTGGGTCTCCCATCGACCATTCCTGGCGAAAGGGTGGGCGGTGAGGGTCAGCCAACGGTCAAGCGCCACTTGATCGATGCCTGATCCGGCCAGTCCACCTTCGTAGCCAGTGAGCGCTGAGCTGGCGCTGCGCCGAACGGAGGAATCGATGGAATCCTTGAATCCGGGAACCCGAAGCACGCTCGGGGGCGTGATGCTGGGCGGAGGTGCGCTGATGGCCCTGTACTGGGCGCTCTACCTGGGCGGGATCGTCGACCTGGGCCAGTCAGATCCGGTAGTGGCCGCCTTCGAATCGGCCTTCCTGCTCGCAGACACGCTGCTCGCCGCGCTGCTGCTGATCGCGGGCTGGACCCTTCTCTCGAAACGACCTAGCGGACCGTACGTCATGACGGTCGCCGCGGCCATGAGCTTGTACCTGGGCTTGCTCGACTTCGTGTTCTATTCCCGCCACGGACTGTTCGATTCCCCGGGTGGAACCGCCCTGTTCGAACTGCTCCTCATCGCAACCTGCGTGCTCGGTGGCGGGGCCTGTCTCGGAGTCGGCTGGAAGCTGCTCGCCGGAGGCCGATCATGAATATCATGAATTCCGCGCGCTTCCTTCGCGACGTCGACCGCGTTGAGATACCCGGGCGCCGGTTCGTGCACGCCTACATCAAGACAATGCGACCGTACCTGATGTTCGTTTCAGGCATCACCGGAATCGCAGGGATGTCACTCGTGCCGGGTGTGCCGGCAGGTCCGGCACTGGCGCTCGCGGCAGCCTTCTTTCTCTCGTACGGATTCGGGCAGGCACTCACCGACTGCTTCCAGCTGGACACCGACGCGATCTCGGCGCCGTGGAGACCGATGATCCAGGCGAAGCTCCGTCGCTCCCGAGTGCTGGTGGTCAGCCTGGCGGGACTCCTGGGAGTGGGTGCCGCACTGATCGCAGCCAACCCGTGGAATCTCCCGCTGGTGCTCGCCATGGTGGCCGGCCTCGCGACCTACACGCCCTTCAAGCGGCGCTGGTGGGCCGGCCCGCCGTGGAATTCCTGGATCGTCGGGCTCGTATGTGTGTCCGGCATCCTGGCCGGCCTCGGCCTCGTCGGGACCGGTGCAGGCAGGACGGTGCTCGCCACCACACCGATAGCGGGAACGCTTGTCGCAGTCTTCTTCGGATACATGAACTTCGTTCTCGCCGGCTACTTCAAGGATATGGAGGCCGATCGTGCGACGGATTACCGGACCCTGCCCGTGGCTTTCGGCCGACGGTCAGCCGCGATCGTCAGCGACATTCTGGCTCTCGCGGCCGTCGCAGGAGCACTGCTCGCAGTTCTCCCGGCAGCCGCCCGTGTCGACGGACCTGGAATCTCCATCGCAGTGACCGGACTGCTGGCAGGTTCCGCCATCTCCCTGGCAGCCCAACTGCGCCTGCACCGGGTGCGTGACGATGAGACGGCCTATCGAGCGGTCGTCCCGGTCGTCCAGGCATATCTGCTGATCGTCGCGGCGATCGCTTCGGCGCACAGACCCGAGTGGAGTGGTGCACTGGCGCTGTTCGTGGCCTCCGGATTCCTGTCGCTCGCGAACCGCCCCCATCGATCCCAGATCTGAGAAGAGAGGGTTGTCACCATGTTCGTCCTGCTGAATCCGGAATCGGGCGGCGCCCGATCGATCGAGCGCTGGCGGAGCGTGGAGCCCGACGTACGCCGGCGGATTGGACCCTACCGGCTGGAAGTCGCAGCGGGCCCGCTCGTGATCCGAAGCTGCGTCCGGCGTGCGCTGGAGCGCGGCGAGACCGACTTCGTGGCCGCAGGAGGAGACGGCACCGTCAACGCCGTCGTCTCGGCCATCGTCGAACACCTCCCGGCACCCGCGCTTCGACGGATCCGTGTGGGCGCGATCGGGCTCGGCTCGAGCAACGACTTCCACAAGCCGGCCAGCCCGGAGAGCGTTGCAGGCGACATTCCCATCCGCCTCGACTTCGGAGGTACGGTCACCAGCGATCTCTGCCGGATCGACTACCTGGACTCTCTCAATCGGTTCGGCCATTGCAGCTGGTTGATCAACGCCAGTCTCGGGACGACGGCCGAGGCCAACTGCAGATTCAACAGGTCGGACGGTCTGATATGCTGGTTGAAGACTCGCCTGCCGAGCGCGGCGATGGTCTACGCGGCGATTCGGACGATCATTTCGTTTCGAGCGCAGACCCTGGATCTCGAGATCGGGCCCGAGAAGTTGAAGGTGCGCGCCCGGAACGTCGGAATCGTAAAGAAGCCGACTTTCAGTGGCTCACTCCGGTATGGCTCGGAACCAGCGGGACCGGGCAGGATGGGCGTTCACCTGATCGACGACGTGGGTATCACACGTCTGTGCCTGATCGTGGCCCGCCTCCTTCGAGGTCGATTCGAGGGACCCGGCACTCGATCGTGGATCGTGTCACGTCTGTCGGTCAGCTCGGACCGGCCATTCCTGATCGAGCGGGACGGAGAGGTGATCCGCACCCGTGCAGCCAGCTTTCGAGTCCTGCCAGGAGCGATCCAGCTATGTACGTGAGCGGCGAAGTCCGTGAGCATGTGCGCATGCGGGCGCTCGTTCAGAGTCTGCCCAGATCGTCACTGCAGCAGAATGAAGTTGCCGAGAGCGACGCCGAACTGGTGCGAATACCCGGAACGGACCTGCTGCTGGCGATTACGACTGATGCCGTCGTAGAGGAAATCGACACGGGACTCTACCGCGACCCGTATCTGATCGGCTGGATGACCGTGGTCGTCTCGGCGAGCGATCTCGCTGCCGTGGGAGCGGATCCGCTCGGCATCCTGCTGAATCAGACGCTCCCCTGCGGGATCGAGCCGGAGTTTCAAAACGAGTTGCAGCGGGGCATCGGCCAAGCCTGCTCCGCGTTCGGGATCTTCCCGCTCGGCGGAGATGTCAACGAGTCGAACCGATTGCACATGGCTTCAACGGCTGCAGGCACGGTTCCCGACGGCGAGGCGATGCTCCGAAGTGGTGCGAGACCGGGAGACCACCTGTTCATCACCGGTCCGGCGGGAGCGGGGAACGCATTCGCATTCGAGGTGCTCTCCGACGATCGGGAGGTACCGCGTTTGGTATACCGGCCCAGGGCCAGACTTCGCGAGGGATTGCTGCTGAGACGCTTCGCCAGCGCCTGCATGGACACCAGCGACGGACTGATCGCAACGCTCGACGAGTTGATGCGTCGAAGCGGTTTCGGTCTGCAGCTGGAGCCGAACAGCGTGGACCTCCTTCAGCCGCAGGCGAGGGCCCTCGCCCGGGAGGCCGGCATCCCGGCGTTCGTCTTTCTCGCCGGACCGCACGGAGAGTTCGAGCTGGTCTTCTCCATCCCTCCTGAGCGCCTTTCCGAATTCCGCGCTGAGGCAATTGCTGCAGGGTTGTCGATCTCGAGGCTAGGGGTCGCGAGGCAGAGGCCGGGCCTGCAGCTGTCGGAACGCGAGGGTGGCGCGTGGCTGGACACTGCCGGAGTCCGGAATCTGGCGTACGAGAGACCGAGAGACCTGGACGAGTTTGTCACCCGGCTCGTCGCCTTGACGCGACCGGACTACTGACGGACAGACGGCTCTCCGGGTGCTCGGGACAGAGACTCCCGCCGCCACACGGTGCCTGGTCCAGACTTCGGCTCGTTGCATGATCTGGCGTCAGACCCGACCTTCGAGGGCTCGCGGTCGTCGAACCATCGGACCGGGACCGGATCCCGGTTTCCGGAAGCTCGCACCTGAACTGCCAGTCCCGTGGAGCCTGCGTGTCATGAAGCCTGCCCGGACGTCCGCATCGAAACTCCTGTCCCTGCTCTCCATCTTCGCGGTCTGTGCGTGTTCCACGGAGGCCGATCGGGAGCAAGCGGCCACCTGGGAGGCCGTGCATGACACGATCGGCGATACGGTCATCGTACATACTGTTTCCGGAAGCGTCTGGGGAGACACGGCGATTCTGGTACCCGAGGTTTCGATCGGAATGCTGGAGGGACCGGAAGAGTACACCTTCGGCCAGGTATACTCGCTGGCGCAGGGCGACGACGGGACGATCTTCGTCGTGGACCGGCAGGTTCCGGCCCTGAGGGTCTACGAGCCCGACGGAACGTACCGGACCACGTTCGGGCGCGCGGGAGGCGGACCGGGGGAATACGAGCGGCCGGATGGCGGTCTGGCGGTTCTCTCCGACGGTCGCGTGCTGCTCCGCGATCCGGCCAACGCCCGGATCCAGGTATACAGCCCGGAAGGCGAGCCGCTCGATGAGTGGCGGATCCGCGGCGGATTCAACACCTCCAGCCGGATGGTCGTCGACACGCAGGATCGGGCCTACACGATCATTCTGCTCGATGTCGAGGCGGATGTGAGGGACTGGCGTTCCGGACTCGTGCAGATACTCCCGGACGGCACGCCCGGCGACACGCTCGAAGTGCCCGACACGGGCTACGAGGGACCGCGCATCGAGGCACGCCGGGAGGGTGAAGATGGCGGCATGAGCGTCTCGGTGAACGGCGTCCCGTTCAGTCCTTCCGAAGACACGGCGCTGAGCCCCGGTGGTTACTTCATCCACGGCATCAGCACCGATTACACACTGACGCTGCTCAAGCCCGGCCGACCGATCCGGATCGTCAAGGACTACGAGCCTGTTCCCGTAGCGGGTGGGGAGAAGCGGGAAGAGGAGGCATTCGCGATCCGGGACATGAGGCAGACCGATCCGGCCTGGAAGTGGGACGGACCGCCGATTCCCGATCGGAAGCCGCCCTATCGCGACATCCAGGCGGGAGAGGACGGTACCGTGTGGATACTGGTCTCCCAGCCGGGGATTCGGAGGGACGACCCTGACTATGATCCGACCGACGCGGACGCGATCGCCGACGAGTGGTACGAGCCGATCGTGTACGACGTGTTCGACGATGACGGCAGCTATCTCGGGGCCGTCAGAACACCGGCCGGGTTCAGCCCCTATCCGGCCCCGCTGTTCACGCGAGAAGAGGTGCTCGCCACCGTCCGGGATGAGTACGATGTGCAGAGCGTGGTCCGGTTTCGAGTCGAGCTGCCGGCCGTCGCGTCAGACTGACGCTCAAAAGGGAACCTGCAGGCCGCCCCTGTCGGCGGCGGTCTCCGGCTCGATGAACACGCGCGTCACCCGGGGATCCAGTACTCGGATCTTCTTCTCGATTCGCTCGACGGCGCGCGCTACCGACTCGGCATCGTTTCCGGGCAGGAAACGCACACCCAGGTTCAGGAGAATCTCCTCGGGCCCGAGGTGCACTCCCGCCATCCGCACGACCTCGGATACGGAATCGTCTTCGTCCACGATCTCACGGATGCTCCGGCGGAGGGCGTTGGAGATCGTCTCTCCCACCAGAAGCGCCCGGGTTTCATAGCCCAGAAACACCGCTACCAGCGCCAGGATGATTCCGATCACGATCGACGCGGCGCCATCGAGTACGGGAAGGTCGAGGGCCCTGGCCAGGAACACACCGAGGAACGCGACCACTACGCCGACGAGCGCCGCGAAGTCCTCCGCCACCGGAACGAACACCCGGGGATCGCTGCAGGCGCGCACGCGAGCCCACAGGCTCTGGCCGCTCCCCTTCCCGCCCAGCTCGCCGAGGGCGACCTTCAGCGCGATCGCCTCCACGACGAATGCGACGCCGAGCACGGAGTAGATCCAGATCGGATCGCCGGGTACCTCCGGATGGCTCAGGTGCGCGATTCCCTCGTAGATGCTGAATCCGCCCCCGAGTCCGAACAGAATCATGGCGACGATCAGACTCCAGAAGTAGAGCTCCTGCCCGTAACCGAACGGGTGCTGCCGATCGGGCGGTCGGTGGCTGCGACGATTCCCGAGCAGGAGCAGCGCCTGGTTCCCGGTGTCGGCTACCGAGTGAATTCCCTCCGACAGCATCGCGGAGCTGCCGGTGATCGCGGCAGCGGTGAATTTCGCGATCGCAATGATCCCGTTTGCGATCATCGCCGCGACTACTGCCTTGGTCCCTCCTCCGGCCATGACGTCCCTCTCCGTTCTCGAGTCTTCGAGGGTCCGGCTCCGTGCCGACCCCGGACACCTCCTACCAGGTCTCTCCCCTCCAGCACATCTCCCAGAACCGATGCTCGTAGCGGCTCGATAGCACGAACAGGTCGATCAACCGTTCTCTCTTCGCCACGTCTGCACCGCCGGCCACGCGCTCCATTTCTTCGCGGAGCCACGCGGCCACATCCTGGAACTCGGCGGAGGCGTACTGGTCGATCCAGTCGGCGTAGCGTGGCTCGGTCGGATCTTCGCCCTCTGCGAGCCGTTCGCCCAGCCAGGCATAGCCCCAGGCGCAGGGGAGCAGGACCGCCAGCAGATCGGCCAGGTCGCCGTCCGCAGCCGTTCGGACGAGAAAGTCGGTATAGGCCCGGGTCGTCGGCCACATCTCCTCCGTCTCGAGCTCCGACTCGCTGATCCCGAACCGGGCGGCGTACTCGCGGTGCAGAGCCATCTCCGTGTTCAGAGTCAGGTCCAGCACCTGCGCGTACCAGCCCATGGACTCGAGCCGATCCGACCTGGCCGCGGCCCAGGCGAACACCCGGGCGAACTCCACCAGGTACAGATAGTCCTGCCGAACCCAACGCTCGAAGATCTCAGGCTCGAGGCTTCCGTCGGCCAATCCTCGCACGAACGGATGCTCGAGCTGGGCATTCCAGATCGGTGCCGCAGCCTCCCGCATCTCCGCGGTCAGCGATCCTGCCACCGGGCTCTCGGCCGCCATGGGATCAGGCCTCCATCTCGCCGGAGGTCGCGGGCCGGTACAGGACGACGCGCGCCTTCTCGAGCGTGATCAGGCCTCCGCCGATCATCCCGTCGAGCTCGGGAAGCGCCTCCTGGATGCGCTCCTCGGTGTCGACAACCTCGACGATGATCGGAAGGTCCAGAGAGAGCCGGAGCACTTTCGCCGTGTGGATCCGGGCGCTGGCGCCGAACCCGGCGATTGCCCGTACGACTGTGGCGCCCGCAAAGCCGCGCTGCCGCAGCGTCAAGAGGATCGCCTCGTACAGAGGCTTACCCTTGTGCGGACCGCTTCCGCACCGGTCGCTCTCTCCGATGAACACGCGCATCAAAGTCCGCTCTCCCGCGAACTCCATGGTCATGCCGGACCTCCCGGTGAAGGCACCTCCGTCACGGCACGCTGCCCGGACGCTGCAGCATGGCCGCGAACCAGAGTCCCACGACGAGCGCGACAAGGCCCAGCGCCAAGCTGCCCCCCACGTACCCGATCGCCCGGGCCCAGCGCTCCTCCTGTATGAGACCTACCGCTTCGAGACTGAAGGTACTGAAGGTGGTGAACGCCCCGAGAAAGCCCACGGTGACGGCCCCTCGGAGGGCCGGAGGCAGGGCCGAGAACTGGAGCAGCCGGAAGGCGAAACCGAGCAGAAAGCAGCCGAGCACGTTCACGACCAGGGTGCCCCATGGAAAGGTCCCGGCCGTGCCGTCCTGCACCCAGCCCGCGAGGCCGTACCGGGCGAGTGCGCCGAGCGCGCCGCCGAGCGCGATCCAGATCAGGAGGCTCACGTCCCGACCGGGATCAGCCAGCTTTCACGACCGCCGCGAGGTAATCCCGGTTCAGCATCGCGATGACATCCAGCTCGATTCCCTTCGGGCAGGCCTCGGCGCACGCGCCGTGGTTGGTGCAGCTTCCGAAGGCCTCTTCCTCCATCTGGAGGATCATGTCCAGCGCCCGGTCGTACCGCTCCGGCTGGCCCTGCGGCAGGCGGTTCAGGTGCGCGATCTTCGCCCCGGTAAACAGCATCGCGGAGGCATTGGGACAGGCGGCGACGCAGGCCCCACAGCCTATACAGGCGGCCGCGTCCATCGACTCCTCCGCAGCCTCGTGCTTCACGGGAATCGCATTCGCGTCCGGCGCACCGCCGGAGTTGGCGGAAATGAAGCCGCCTGACTGAAGGATCCGGTCGAAAGCGCTGCGGTCCACGAACAGGTCCTTGACGACCGGGAACCCCTTCGCGCGCCAGGGCTCGATCCAGATCTGATCGCCGTCCCCGTACTCGCGCATGTGGAGCTGGCATACGGTGGTGCGCTCCCATGGGCCGTGCGGCCGCCCGTTGATCACCATGCCGCAGGTCCCGCAGATCCCTTCACGACAGTCGTGGTCGAAGACGATCGGCTCCTCGCCGCGTGATTCGAGACTCTCGTTCAGCACGTCCAGCATCTCGAGGAACGACATGTGCTCGTTCGCATCGGCTTCGTAAGTCACGAAGCCGCCACGGGCCGAGGGCGACTCCTGACGCCAGACGTGGAGCTTCAGCTTCATCGTGCTCGTAGCCATTACTTGTAGCTCCGCTGAGTCGGGGGAACGTACTCGAACTCGAGCGGCTCCCGGTGTTCGACCGGCGCCGTCGAGTCCCCCTTGTATTCCCACACGGTGACGTGCTGAAAGTCCTCGTCGTCCCGTTTCGCCTCGCCTTCCGGAGTCTGGTGCTCCAACCGGAAATGACCACCGCAGGATTCCTCCCGCGCCAGCGCATCGCGACACATCAGCTCGCCGAGCTCCAGGAAGTCCGCGACCCTGCCGGCCCGCTCGAGCACCTGGTTGATCGTGTCACCGCTTCCGACGACGGCCGCATTCTCCCAGAATTCCTCGCGCAGCTCCGGGATCCGCTCGATTGCCTTCTCGAGGCCGGCGGCATCGCGACTCATTCCACATTCGTTCCACATGATCCGGCCGAGCTCGCGGTGGATGTCGTCCACCGTCCGCTTGCCGTCGAGAGCGAGCAGGCGGTCCACACGGGTCTGTACTTCGTCCACCGTTCTTGTCACATCCGGGTGGTCTTCGGGCACCGGCGTCGGACGTTCGCCGCCGATCCAGTCGCCGATCGTGTACGGCAGCACGAAGTAGCCATCGGCCAATCCCTGCATCAGCGCGCTGGCGCCGAGCCGGTTCGCACCGTGATCCGAGAAGTTCGCCTCGCCGATCGCGTACAGACCGGGCACGTTGGTCATCAGGTTGTAGTCCACCCACAGGCCGCCCATCGTGTAGTGCGGCGCCGGGAATATGCGCATGGGGACCTGATACGGGTTTTCGCCCGTAATCCGCTCGTACATCTCGAACAGATTCCCGTAACGGGCCTCGATCGTCTCCTTGCCGAGCCTGTTGATCGCGTCGCGGAAATCCAGGTATACCCCGAGCTTGGTCTCGCCGACGCCCTTCCCCTGGTCGCACATGTCCTTCGCTCGACGGGAAGCCAGATCGCGCGGCACGAGATTGCCGAAGGCCGGATACATCCGCTCGAGGTAGTAATCGCGCTCGTCCTCGGGGATTTCGCCCGCCGGACGGGTCTCGGCCGGCTCGACCGGAACCCAGATACGACCGTCGTTCCTCAACGACTCGCTCATCAGTGTGAGCTTGGACTGGTACTCGCCTGCCACCGGGATGCAGGTGGGGTGAATCTGGGTGAAACACGGATTCGCAAATCCGGCGCCGCGCTTGTAGGCACGCCAGGCAGCCGTGGCGTTGCATTTCATTGCGTTGGTCGACAGGTAATACACGTTCGAATAGCCGCCCGTACCGAGAGCGACCGCGTCGCCCAGCCACGGCTGGATCTCTCCCGTGCGGAGGTTTCTCGTCACGATCCCGCGGGCCACACTGTCAACCAGGATCACGTCCAGCATCTCGTGCTCGGTGAACAGCTTCACCGTGCCCGCGTGCACCTGCCGCATCAGAGACTGGTACGCCCCGAGCAACAGCTGCTGCCCGGTCTGCCCGCGGGCGTAGAAAGTGCGCGATACCTGGGCGCCCCCGAACGATCGATTGTCGAGAAGTCCGCCGTAATCACGGGCGAACGGAACGCCCGAAGCGACGCACTGGTCGATGATCTCGTTGCTGACTTCGGCGAGCCTGTAGACATTCGACTCGCGCGAGCGGAAGTCTCCACCCTTCACCGTGTCGTAGAACAACCGGAAGATGCTGTCGCCGTCGCCCTGGTAGTTCTTTGCGGCGTTGATTCCGCCCTGCGCCGCGATGCTGTGCGCGCGACGAGCGCTGTCGTGATAGGTGAAGCAGAGAACGTTGTAGCCCAGTTCTCCGAGCGTCGCCGCTGCAGCGCCTCCCGCGAGCCCGGTGCCGACGACGATGATCGTGTATTTTCGCTTGTTCGCGGGATTCACCAGGTTCATGTCGAACCGGTGCTTCTCCCAACGACTCTCGATCGGACCGGACGGGATCTTCGAGCGCAGCTCCATGTCGCTGTCTCCTCCCTTCCTACGAAACGAACCCGGTGAGCACTGACACCGGGAACAGCAGGTTACCGCCCGCCACGACGAGCGCGAGAATCAGGCTGAGCGGGCGCCGGATCTTCTGTGCCCGGGGGCCGTCGAAACCCAGGGTCTGAAAGGCGCTCCAGGTCCCGTGATAGAGATGGAGGCCGAGAGCGATCATGCACAGCATGTACACGACCGAGACGGGAATCGACTGGAATCCGGCGACGAAATTGTGGTACGCATCGCCCGGGATGAAGTCGGGGTGCAGGGTGCCGGTCGTCAGGTGCAGAATGTGATAGGTGACGAACAGCAGCAGCACGATCCCCCCCCAGCGCATCGTGTTCGAGGCGGCATCGATGTTGAGAGAGTCCTTCTTCTTGTACTTCGTGCCTCTCGCGGCCCAGCTCTGACGCGTGAGCGACCAGGCTGACCACACGTGCACGACGAGCGAGAGAACCAGGACGGCACGGAAGATCCACAGAAACCAGCCGTATGGAAGGAACGGGTCACCGAATTCCCGGAGTCCCTCGGCATAATGGTTGAACGCCTCGGGACCCATGAACACCTTGGTGTTCCCGAACCAGTGCGCCAGCACGAACAGAACGAAGATGGCGCCCGAGACGGCCATCGTGATCTTCTTACCGACCGAGGTTCCATAGAGGGCGGTAACCCTGCTCATGTCTTCTCCTCGGAACAGGTTGCGCGGATCGGACAGGGCAAGCTATCCATGGTACGGACCCCCAACAAGAGAACAGGGAGATGCCCGTGATCCGAACTCGGACGTTCGCGCCGATCCTCGCTGCACTTGCGATGACGGCCTGCTCGAGCAAGAACGCAAGTGTTGATTATGACGACAGTTACTCGTTCTCCGGCAAGAACACCTATGCATGGCTGGATCAGTCCGGCCAGCGCGACACCGGCAACGACATGACGCACCGGCGCGTGGTCAGATCGGTGGACGCGGTGCTCGCCGAGCGTGGCTTCAGACAGGTGCCCTTGAACTCGGCCGCCGTGGCCATCGCATATCACGTCAGCGCCGAAGATCAACGGGTATACGATACCTACGGATACGGAACGGGACGGTGGTCCGCCTACGAAGGCACGACCACGACAGAGCGAGTGTTCACGGAGGGCTCGCTGACGGTGGACCTGTTCGACACGGCCGGGAAGGAACTGGTCTGGCGGGGCACGGCCTCGGAGACCATTGACCCGTCCGCTTCGCCGGACGAACGGGACGAGATCGTCGCCAGGGCAGTGCGCGACATGTTCGACGGTTTCCCGCCCGGCAGCTGATTCCGCCGGTTCAGCTTTCCCAGTAGCGAGCCTTGTGCGGCAGGATACCGCGAAGGCCGCCGGTCGGATCTGACACGTCGCCCAGGTGTCTGGGAATCACGTGGACGTGAGCATGTGGAATCGTCTGGCCGGCGGCGAGGCCGTCGTTCACACCCACCGTGAAACCGTCCGGTGCATGACGCCCGGCAAGCAGATCACGGGCCTCGGCGACCAGGTTCCATACCTCCAGTTGCTCGTCCAGCGACAGGTCCCAGAGGCTCCCGACGTGCGCACGGGGCAGTACCAGGCAATGACCCTCGGCCGCCGGATAGTTGTCGGGCACGACGATCGCCCTCTCGGATGCGAGCCAGATGCGATCGGGGGGCCAGGTGCAGAACGGACATTCGGGATCCATCGGTCCTCCTCGCGAAGGGAATGCGTCCCAAGATACGTTTCGAAATGAACTCGGGCACGGATCGATCTCGTTGGGGTCCCCTGGCGGACGCTCTCAGGGCGTATCAGGACGGCCGTACCGATGCGAGGCTCCTCGTCAGGACGGATCTCGGCACGCGCGAGGAATGGGCCGCCTCGGTCTTCTTCCGCACCACGGACGAGTTCCCTCCCCTGGAGCGCGAGGCCTTGCGACACTGCGGCAGGCGCGTGATCGAGGTAGGGGCGGGAGCAGGTCCGCATTCCCTGGCGCTGCTGCGCGAGGGGCACGAGGTGCTGGCCGTGGAGTCATTGCCGGAGATCGCTGCGCTCCTCGTGGAGCGGGGAGTGGAGACGGTCACCGTGCGTCCGCTCGACGACCTTCCGGCCGGCTCAGCCGACACCGTTCTGTTGCTCATGAACGGTCTCGGGCTCGCGGGAACCCTCGAAGGTCTGCAGCCGCTGCTCGAGTCCGCGGTGCGACTGCTCGCCCCGGGGGGACGGATCGTCGCGGATTCGACCGATCCCCGGCATTTTCTGGAACTCGATGCAGAGGATCCGGTGGTCGGGCAGGACGGGCGCTACGAAGGCGAAGTGCAGTTCCAGGTAGAATTCGAAGGCTCGAAAGGGGCACCGTTTCCGTTTCTCTACGTGGACGCTGAAACGCTCGCGAAACACGCCTCTCGGGCTGGATTGACCCTCGAAGCGGCACTTCCGTTCGAGAACGGCACGTATCTGGCGATTCTCGCACGGTCGGATGATCACGATTCAGGGCACGACACCGCTACGCGCCTTTCGGAGGCAGGATGAACGACAGGCAGGAAAACGGGATCGAGCGGGCCGAGCAGACGCTCGTTGACAACGGCAAGGACGCGATCCGGATCCGAACTCCGGCTCTTTCCTCCGAGGACGCCCGACAGACCTACAAGGTGATCGAGGCCTCGCTGCGTGAACTGTGGGAAGTCGTCGATAACCTCTCGGCCGTGCTGCCTCCCCGCCCCACATACTACCGGGTCACGATCTTCGGCTCGTCGCGAATGAACCCTGGCGACCAGTTGTACGAGGACGTGAAGCGACTCTCGGCCGAGCTGGCCTCGATGGGCTGTGATATCGTCACGGGCGGCGGTCCGGGTCTGATGCAGGCGGCGAACGAGGGCGAGCACGAGGGAGACATACTGAAACGTACTTACTCGATTGGCCTGAACGTCGAACTGCCGCACGAACAGGAATCGAATCCGTACGTCGAGAAGCTCTACCACCACGGGACATTTTTCTCGCGTCTGCATCACTTCGTGCAGCTGTCGAGCGCT
Source organism: Gemmatimonadota bacterium (assembly GCA_023554245.1). GTDB lineage: Bacteria > Gemmatimonadota > Gemmatimonadetes > Palauibacterales > Palauibacteraceae > Carthagonibacter > Carthagonibacter metallireducens. The sequence continues at coordinate 9,414 of JAMJQL010000108.1, read as the reverse complement.
TTCGTCGTCATGGGCGGCGGGATCGGCACCACGCTGGAAGCGATGCTCGTCTGGCAGCTGATCCAGGTGGATCACCTCCGGAACCGGCCGCTGGTATTCGTAGGCGAGCAATGGAAGGCCCTGGTGGAATGGGGCCGGACCTACTGGCTGACCGGGAACCCCGATCTCGCAGATCCGGATGACCTGGAGATCCCGATCTGCGTGGACACGGTGGACGAGGCCGTCCACGTGATCCGGCGCAACCTCGAAGACTGGGCGAGCGAAGCGGTCTAGCGGCTTCCCCGCTCCGCCCCGATAACGAACCCTACAACTCGAACGCCTGCCCCCGTTCGGGGACTTGCACGTCGGCCGTCCCCCGTTCCCTGAGTGCAATGGCCAGGGATTCGGCGGCATCCGGCTCTCCGTGCACGAGAAAGAAGCGCTGTACGTTTCCCTTGTCGCGGGTGCCCTCGGCCCAGGCGATCAACTCGTTGCGATCGGCGTGGGCGCTGTAGCTGTCGGCGCGCTCCACGCGGGCGTTGACGGCGACCTGCTCTCCGAGAATCGGTACCGGATTGCGCCCCTCGAGGATCTTTCGGCCCAGGGTGTTGTCGGCCTGATATCCGACGAACAGCACCGTCGTGGTTTCCTTGCCAAGGTTGTTCGACAGGTGGTGGAGGATCCGCCCGCCCTCGCACATCCCCGACGCGCTGACGATGATCATCGGCCCGGTTCGGCCATTCAGTGCCTTGGATTCTTCGACGTTCCGGACATAGGTCAGTCGCTGGAATCCGAGTGCGTCGCCGTCCCGGTCATTGCGGGCGGTGTCGATCATCTCCCGGTCCCAGCATTCAGGGTGGCGACGAAAGACCTCCGTCACGTTCACGGCCAGCGGACTGTCGACGTAGACATCCATCGGGGGCAGCGCGCCCTCTTCCCACAGCTGGTTCAAGCTGTAGACCACTTCCTGTGTCCGTCCGAGGGCAAACGCCGGAATCAGCAGAACCCCGCGTCGCTCTGCCGTGTAGGCGGCGCATTCGCGTAAGTACTTCTTCGCCGCACTGGCCGGTTCGTGAAGCCGGTCGCCGTAGGTGCTCTCCATGACCACGTAATCGACGGCCTTCGGGATCTCCGGATCACGGAGAATCGGCAGCCCCTTTCGCCCGATGTCACCGCTGAACGCGATTCGTCTGGTCCTGCCGTGCTCGGTCGCCTCGAGGATCACGCTGGCCGATCCGAGGATGTGACCGGCATCGAGAAACAGCGCGCGAACCCCCTCCACGGGCGTGAACCAGTCGTGGTAGTCTCTGGCGCGGAACCGGGACAGGGCTTTTCGTACGTCGCCCACCTGGTAGAGCGGCTCGAAAGGACGCTTGCCTTCCCGCTTTCGCCTGCGATTGACGTAGCGCACGTCCGATTTCTGGATGTGCGCCGAGTCGACCAGCATGTGACCGCACAGATCCTCTGTTGCCGCGGTGGTGAAGATCTTCCCCCGGAATCCCGCCCGGACCAGTGAGGGAATGTTCCCGGCGTGGTCGATGTGCGCGTGGGTGAGAATCACGGCGTCGATCGTGGAGGCATCGAAGGGGAGATTCCGGTTTCGCTCGAACGCCTGCTTCCTGCGTCCTTGGGCCAGTCCGCAGTCGATGAGCAGGGTCTTCCGCCCCACCTGCAGCAGGTGCATGGAGCCCGTTACCTCTCTCGCCGCTCCCCAGAATTCCAGATGCATCCGAGTCTCCCTGCTGTTGCGTCTCTGCCCCGACGGTCATGGACTCCGGTTCATGCTCGTCCCAGGACCTCCTGCCGCGCAACGGGTCAAGTGGGCAGTGGCGCCGGGGGGCAGCTACGTCGTCGCAAGCCAGATTGCCGTGACCGAGGGCAGCACGATAACCTGACGAGGGTTCACGAGGTTGGGATTCCGATCGGAGAATATTGCGATGAACGTCAGCGATTTCGTGCGTCATCACTATCGCCATTTCAACGCTGCCACGCTCAAGGATGCAGCCGAGGCTTATCGGCTCCACGTCGATGGCGGGGCGAAGATGATGGTCACGCTGGCCGGTGCGATGAGCACCGCCGAGCTTGGCCTGTCGCTGGCCGAGATGATCCGGCGCGACCTGGTCCACGCAATCACCTGCACGGGCGCCAACCTCGAGGAAGACCTGTTCAATCTGGTGGCCCACGATCACTACGTACGGATTCCCGAGTGGCGGAACCTGACGCCCGAGCAGGAGAAGGACCTCGAGAGCCGCGGACTGAACCGGGTGACCGACACCTGCATACCCGAGGAAAAGGCGTTTCGTGTCCTGCAGGGGCACATGCTCGAGCTTTGGAGGCGTGCGGACGCGACCGGCGAGCGGAGACTGCCCCACGAGTACTTCTACGAGTTGATCCGGAGCGGGGTGCTGGACGACGCTTTTCAGATCGATCCCGAGGATTCCTGGCTCGTCGCCGCGGCACGACGGGATCTCCCGCTGTTCGTTCCGGGCTGGGAGGATTCGACGATGGGCAACATTCTCGCGGCCAACGTGATGCGCGGCGATCTCTCGCGAACGGACATCGTGGGCAGCGGGATCGACTACATGCTGGCTCTGGCGGACTGGTACCTGGAAACTACGATGGGACGGGGCACGAGCGATGCGATCGCGGCTCAGGGCGCCGGAAGGCGCACCGGCGGACATGGTGCGACGGTTCCTCCCGAGGAAGCCGTCAGCACGGTCGGGTTCTTCCAGATCGGGGGCGGAATCGCCGGCGATTTCCCGATCTGTGTCGTGCCGCTGATCCACCAGGACCTGGAGCTGCCGTGCCCGTACTGGAGTTACTTCTGCCAGATCAGTGACTCGACGACCAGCTATGGGTCGTATTCGGGAGCGGTCCCGACCGAGAAGATCACCTGGGGCAAGCTCGACGTCACGACCCCGATGTTCGTGATCGAGTCGGACGCGACGATCGTGGCGCCGCTGATCTTCGCCTACCTGCTCGACTGGTAACTGATGCGCGCGTCAGTCGACCCCGAGCTCGAATCCGAACAGCAGTCTCAGTCGGCTGTAGACGTACCGCGGATCCAGATCGATATCCTCGTCCGGGATGAGCTCCACGAGTCCGGGCGCGGGCTCGCTGCCCCAGCCGTAGCCCACGCCGAGCGTGAATCTGGCACTGCTGACCCTGAAGTCGGCCCCCACGAAAGCCGAATACAGGTTGAGGGTGTTGAGCGACAGGTCGGCACGATCGATCTCGTCGGTGAAACCCGAGGCATCCGTAGCGAAAGAGGCGTAGCCGGATAACGTCTCCCGGAACGCATATTCGAGGCCGACTCCCCAGTTGAACACCTCGTCCATCGACTGAACGACGTCGAAGGCTATGGGCTGTGGCGGCACCTGCTGGATGACTTCCTCACCCTGCATCACGACGTATGGATCGACGCCATCGAACCACTCGCCACTGGCGTTGATCCGAGCGTTGCCGAGCTGCCAGCCGAAACCGAAGCCGACGGACAACGGCGACTTGTACTCCGCGGACAGATCTGGCTGGACTGTGGCGAGGAGCACCGTGGTGTCGGATGTGAATACGGCCTGATTGATGCCGAATTCGCCCGATCCCGCGATATGGAGGCTAGGAGTCGTGAAGGTAAGGCCGGCACTGAAGGATTCCGAGGTGAAATAGCCCCCCAGCTTGGCCAGGGTCCGGAATGTGCTGTAGTTCCCGCCGCGCACGTCGATGTCGACCGACGGTGAGCCATCGAAGGCCAGCGCCTCGACGATTCCTTCAGTCCGCCGGCGCTGCGTGCGATGCGCGACGTATCCGGTGACGCCGAGTCCGAAGCTCGACGAGAACGGGTGCGCGTAGGAGACGCCGACCCACGTTTCGTTGAAGCTCCCGTCCACCCGTCCCACTCCGACCAGCTCATCGAGGTCGAGCTCCGGCGGTATCTCCGGTCCGGAGCTGATGATCTCGGTACTGATGTCGGACGATGAGCGAGCCCGGGTGAGGATGGAGTACGCCAGCACGTCCTGACCGAACAACGTGCGCGTGAAGGTGCCGGCGATCAGGGACGGCCGGACGCCCGACCTGGTGGTGCCCAGATCGATCCCGCGCCCCGCCCCGTCCTCGATCGTCACCGACTCGTACTCGTAGACATCGGCGCTGATGGCGAACGCCAGGTCACCAGCTACTCCGAGCGCTCCGGGATTGTAGAAGGTCCCGCTGATGTCGCCGACGCTGCCGATGACGGAGCCGCTGAGCAGCGATGCGCGCGGGCCGTACTGCTGATTCCAGTAGTGGGAGTCCTGCCCGTACGCGGAACCGGTCCAGGCGAGCAAACCGATTACCGAAGCCAGGGCGGCCCACAGTGCCGGTCCCGTTCGCGCGTTCCGCTGTGCGCACCTGGTAATCACGCTAGACTCCTTTCGCAGGTGAAATCGACCGGCTTGAAGCTGCGGACCGCGCTCCTGCCGCCGCTCCAGCTGCCCTTGCTGTGTCTCTCAGTCGCTCACTCGGTCATGCTTGCCTGGAGGTGGAGCATGGCCTGCTGATTCGTAGTGAACAGGCCGGTACCCGGCCGGTCCAGGTCGACGATGAGGATTGCCACCAGCGCGAAGGCGAGCACCAGGGCCAGATTCGCGACCGTCCTCCGGGAGCCGGACGCCGCCAGGAAGTAGCCCACGGCGAGCATCGCGAGGATCGAGACCAGGTAGAGAACGACGATTATGGCAGCCGGAAGGCGGTCATATATCCCCGCGACGACACGTTGTTCGTGAATGTCGATGACTTCGTTCAGCGACTGAGTGAACAGCAAGGTGGCGAAAGAGTCGGCATCCTCTCGGGACAACCGAACAGCTGCGTCCCAGAGGTCGGCCTGGAGCTCTTCCGAACGAGCAATTCCCGTGGCCAGTTCGAGTGTCTGAACTATTTCTACACGCACATCGACATACTCGCGCAGCAGCGCACGGATCTCTGAGTCGAGCGGAGAGGAGAGCAGCTCGGCCCTGAGATAGCAGGTCCCGATCGCGTTGGCCTCAGCCATGACGATCTGCTTTCGTGCCTCGAACCGCGTGAGCGCCATGTTGAATGTGAGGGCGAGGACGAAGGCCAGCAGTGCCAGAATCGACCCCTGGATTCCGCCTGCCGATCCGTCGGCTGCGGCTGAGCCACGAAGCACTTGCTTCCTTCCGATCCGGTAGCCGACCTCGATGGCCAGCCACGTTGTCGCTACGATGAAAAGGAAGACCACGGGGACCGGAAACGTGTCGAGGAAAGTGCGCATGCGTGTTCGACCCGCTCGGTTCGAGGGGAAGATCCAACGTGGGTGCAAGTTACCGGGCGGCGAATACCTCGGCCAGCACCCGGTGCACGAGCTTCGCCGCGGTGAACTCGCTGGCGTGCTCTCCTTCCAGCGGAAGCAGTTCCACGACATCGAATCCGATGATTCGGCGGCCGCGTGCCACGCGTCTCACGAGGCCCGTGACTTCGTACCATCCGAGCCCGCCCGGCTCGGGAGTTCCCGTCGCCGGCAGGAGGGATGGATCGAATGCGTCGAGATCGATCGTCAGGTAGACGTGCTCGGGCAGCAGATCTACGACCTCGTCCATCCAGTCGAACCCCCGGCGGGCCGCTATCTCGTGAGCCCAGAACACGCGCGCCGGATCGAGGGCCGGTACCTCCGCGGCGTCCACCGCCCGAATTCCGACCTGCACGATCGGGCATTGCTCCCGTGCCCGCGCCATCACGCAGGCATGGTTGTGTGTCGAGCCCTCGTACGAATCCCGCGTGTCCCCATGCGCGTCGATCTGCAGCACGCCGACGCCTGGAAACGCATCCGCGGCTGCCTCGACCGCCCCGATCGTCACCGAGTGCTCTCCCCCGATCACGACCGGAATCGCCCCCTGCGCCAGGACCGTCCGGACCGCGCGGCGGACGAGTCCCGCGAGTTCCTCGGGTCCGCCGTCATGCAGGATCGGAGGCAGGGTGACGATCCCTCGCCTCCAGGGCTCCGATGCGGTCTCGATGTCGTACAGCTCGACCGTGGCCGAAGCCTGGAGCAAGGCGGCAGGACCCCGATCCGCGCCCTTGCGCCAGGTGCTGGTCAAGTCATAGGGAACCGGGATGATACGGGCCGCGGCGGCGGCGGGATCTGACGGGATACCGTCCTCTCCCAGGAAGGGAGGGTAGGACAACGCATCGGGAGAGCCCGATCGACCGCTCATTCCAGGGACTCCAGGTAGGTGTACCCCTCGAGCGCACTCTGGTAGAACCGGAGCAGGGTTCGTGTCTCCGGCAAACTCATCCGGCCGCTTCGAACCGCCGATTCGCAATCCCTCACGAGCCGGGGATAGAGCCCGTCCACCCGGTACTGCATGTAACCCAGGACCTCTCGAGCCGTGTCACCCTCGACGAACTCCTCGATCGTCCAACCACCCTCCTCGTGCAGGCCGACGTGAACGACATGCGTGTCGCCGAACAGGTTGTGCAGGTCTCCCAGCGTCTCCTGGTAGGCTCCGACCAGGAACACCGCGAGGTAGTAGTCTTCGCCGGCGTGCAGGTCGTGCAACTCGAGTGACTTCTTCACGTCACGCACATCCACGAACCGGTCGATCTTCCCATCCGAATCGCAGGTCATGTCCGCCAGGACCGCGCGACGTTTCGGCTCTTCATCCAGCCTGTGGATGGGCATCACCGGAAACACCTGACCGATCGCCCAGCTGTCGGGCAGCGACTGGAACAGCGAGAAGTTGCAGAAATAGGTCTCGCTCAGGATGTCCTCGAGCGGCGCAAGCTCCTCGGGCATCGAATCCAGACGGCTGGCGGCGTCTGCGACCCGTGCGCAGGTCGCCCAGAAGAGACGTTCCGCGAGCCCGCGCAATTCGAGGCTCAGGTATCCCAGGTTGAACAGATTCAAAGCCTGTTCACGTGCCTGCACCGCATCGTGGTAAGCTTCGACGAGCGTTCGCTCGTGAACAGACTCGTAGGCGAAGATCAGATCGCGGACCGGCTGCGGAAGATCCTCGTCATCGACGACCTCCACATCGACGGAGTACGTGGTCCGCGGCCCGGCCGCGCCCAGCACGTTGACGACCAGCACGCTTTGGTATGCGGCCATCGCGCGTCCTGACTCGCTGATGATCGTCGGGTGCGCCACGTCCCTTTCGTTGCAGATGCTGGCGATCCGGTAAACGACCTCGTTGGCGTACTCCTGAACCGTGTAGTTCATCGATGAAGGGTAGTTGGTCTGGCTGCCGTCGTAGTCCACTCCCAGGCCGCCGCCCACGTCGACGTACTCGATCTCCACCCCGAGACGTACGAGCTCGGCATAGATGTGACTCAGCTCGCCCACCGCTTCCTTGAGTCGCCGTATGTCCTGTATCTGACTGCCGGTGTGGCAGTGCACCAGCTTCAGAGAGTCGAGCATTCCATGCGCGGTGAGCAGTTCGACCATTTCCAGCACCTCGCTGACGAACAGGCCGAACTTCGATTTCTCACCGGCCGAGTCGCGCCAGCGTCCAGCTCCCTGGCTGGCAAGCTTGACCCGGACCCCGATCTTGGGCATGACTTCATAGCGGGCGGCGTGCTTGAGCAGCAGGCGGAGCTCGCCGAAATTCTCCACAACCGGGATGATGTTCCGGCCCAGCTTCGTGGACAGGATCACCGCCTCGATGTAGCTGTCATCCTTGAATCCGTTGCACACGATCAGGCGATCCGGCGCATCCTCGGTCAGCGCCATCACAGCCAGCAGTTCGGGCTTCGATCCGACTTCGAGACCGAAGTCGAAGTCGGTGCCGAACCGGTACACCTCCTCGACCACCGGTCGCTGCTGATTGACTTTGATCGGGTACACCGCCACGTATCGGCCTTCGTACTCATTCTCGTCGATCGCGGTCTGAAACGCGTCGCGCAGGCAGCGCAGCCGGTGGGCGAGAATCTCGGAAAACCGAATCAACAGCGGCGCGGAGAGGTCGCGCTCGCGCAGGCCATGGACGACCTCCAGAAGATCGATCTCTGCGTCATCTGTCGCGTGAGGGCGGACGACCACGTGTCCGTCCGCCGAGACGTCGAAGTAGCCCTGTCCCCATGCCGACACCTGGTAGAGATCGGCGCTGTCCTCGCTGGACCAGTTCGCGCCCCGAATCCCCCGTCGAACATTGCTCGTATGCATGGATGCGAAAATACCTCGCCGCGCTCCGGCCCGGAAGTTCGGAGGGCGGCTCCAACCATTCGGGTCCGAGCAGGATCTCACGAGGTGCCGGGTGTGCAACCGATTCCGTTGGCCCGAACAAGCTGGAGACAAGCAGATGTCCGAACACGGCCGTACCAGGTGCAGCATTCTCCCATTCGCAACGCTCGTCGCGATCACTCTTCCGATGGCCCTGCCCGCGTCGCTCCATGCGCAGCAGGCCGAGACGTTCCGTCTGGCCGGCGACGAGGTGGCCGTCTACAACCTCGCCGGGAAGGTGCAGGTACGGGGCGGCTCAGGCTCCGAATTCGCCGTGACCGTGACCCTTCAGGGATCCGATGCCGGGCGCCTGGCCATTCAGACCGGTCGGGTGGACACGGGGCAGTCGGGATTCGGCTCGGTCACCTCGCTTCGCGTCGTCTATCCCCGGGAGACGATCGTGTACACCGACGGTAACGGAAGCGCCGAGGTCCGGGTGCGGCCGGATGGAACGTTCTTCGGCGGCTACGACGAGGACCGGGACGAGGGCCGGAAGATTCGAATCAGGAACTCCGGCTCCGGCGTGAAAGCACATGCGGATCTCGACATCACGGTCCCGAACGGCCGGGCACTGTATCTCGCCCTGGCGACCGGCGAGGTACGTATCGAGAACGTCGAGGGTCGGCTATTCGTGGACGTCGCCTCGGCGGACATCCGCTCGACCGGCGGGAAAGGCGATTTCGTGTTCGACACCGGTTCCGGTGACGTCGAGGTCGTGGGTCACGAAGGGGGCCTGTTATGCGACACCGGCTCCGGCGACGTACAGGTCGATCGGGTGGAGGGCGGAGAACTTAGCTTCGACACCGGCAGCGGCAACGTCTCCGGGGGCAGTATCCGGGCGAACAGACTCGTCGCTGACACGGGTTCCGGTGACGTGGAACTCGACAGAGTCCGGGCAGACCGAATCACCGCCGACACCGGTTCAGGAAACGTCGACCTCGAGCTCCTGATCTCGCCGAGCGACATCCTGGTCGATGTCGGAAGCGGCGACGTGCGAATCAGAGTCCCGGACAGTTTCGGGGCGACGGTGGAGATCGACACCGGCTCGGGCGGCATTCACACCGGCCTTCCGATCCAGGTTCGTGAAATCGACGACGATCGGCTGCGCGGCACGATCGGTGACGGCTCAGGTCGTCTGCGGATCGATACCGGCTCGGGCGACGTCCGGATCGAACAGGGCTGATCGGAGCGGACTCCGCTTCGTCGGGGGGGGTTGAGCGGGAACCCCC
>JAMJQL010000012.1 GCA_023554245.1 Gemmatimonadota bacterium | reverse complement strand
CCCGCCCGCGATCCGGCGGGCACTCGAGGCGCGCGATCGGGGCTGCCGCTTCCCCGGCTGCGGACTGCGGTTCACCGACGCGCACCACGTCCGGCACTGGGCCGATGGGGGCGAGACGAAGCTCGAGAACCTGATCCTGCTCTGCCACCACCATCACCGGCTCGTCCACGAGGCGGGCTGGACGGTCAAATGGTGGGAGCCCGGCCACCCCGCGTTTACCGACCCGCGCGGGCAGACCCACGTGAACCACCGCAGGCCGGTGTCGTCACTGGCATCCGACCCCGTTGAGGGCTTGATCGCGCAGACCCGCACCCGCGGCGCCGAGCCCGACGCACTCACCGCCGGCGCGCGCTGGAACCGCCTTGGCGACATTCCGGGCGGCGTCTACTTCCGGGCCCTCGAGGCGCTCGGTGGGGGGTGACCGACAATCAGTCCTGCGAGAGCAGCATCAAGTCCGTGATGCAGAGGAACTAAGTTGTCTAGCGCATCCCACGATGCTGGGCTCCATCAACGGAGACACACTCGCCGGCAACCCATGCGGCTCTTGGCGAAAGCAGGAACACCGCCACATCGGCCACCTCATCAGGTGTCCCGAGTCGACCCCAGGGAATAGACGCCCGGGCGCTTTCATACAGCTCCGGCTGGTCCTGCTTGACCATAGACCAGATGCCTCCCGGGAACTCGATTGAACCCGGCGCTATGGCGTTCACCCGGATTCCTCTGGGAGCATGCATCACGGCAAGCTTCTTGGCGTGGGCGATGAGCGCTGCCTTGGCCGCTGTGTACCCGAAGTCCGGAGACGGATCCGCCTCGAGACCGGATATTGATGAAACGAACAAGATCGAACCGCCGCCTGATGCTTCCATCCATGGCATGACATGTTCGGCGGCATGGACAGCGGCCATCACATCTACCCGAATGCTTGCTTCCCAGTCCGACAGATCGGGTCCGACGGCAAGTGCGGAGGCATTGTGCACGAGCATATCCACGTCCCCAAGCGCACTGCGGGACGAATCGAGGAAGGCCGCCAACGCCTCAGCGTCGCCAACATCACACGGTTCCGCGTGGACACGCACGCCGAAATTTGAGATTTCGGCCTCGGTCACACGAAGTGCCTGCTCGTTCCGAGCGCAGATGGCGACATTGGCTCCCTCTTCAGCCAGGCCGAGCGCAATGGAGCGACCGATGCCGCGGCTGCCGCCGAGTACAATGCCAGTCGATCCCTTCAGTTCAAGATCCATCAGGTCCTCCAATCGATTCTGACATAGCAGCTGTCCATGATGCCGGCGCACAATTCCAGCTGCGTGACGACCGGCTGCCCGTCGAAAGGTCGAAATCAGCCGATCTTCATGAGGCCAAGCACCTCGCTCCGCAACGCGCGGTCCCAGCGAAGCTCGCCTCGGAAGGCCGTGGTGACCATCTCGGTTTCCGCTTTCCGGGCTCCACGCAGCTTCAGACAAGAATGCTCCGCCTGCACCACGACCGCCACTCCACGCGGATCGAGGTGCTCGACCAGGGCATCTGCGATCTGACCGGTGAGCTGTTCCTGCAGCTGGGGTCGTCTGGCGAATACATCGACCGTCCGGGCCAGTTTGCTCAGCCCGGTTACCTTGCCGTGATCCGGCAGATAGGCGACATGCGCCCGACCTGTGAAAGGCAGGAAGTGGTGCTCGCACACGCTTACGAAGTCGATGTCCCGCAGGATCACGAGGTCGTCACCCGTCTGCTCCTGTGAGAATTGCCGCGCCAGGTGGACACCCGGCTCTTCGTGCATCCCGGCCAGAATCTCCCGATACGCGCGAGCCACCCGGGCGGGCGTGTCCCTCAGACCCTCGCGGTCGGGATTCTCCCCGAGGCCGACGAGCATTTCGCGCACCGCCGCCTCAACCCTTGGCATGTCCACCGCGCCGGTGGGAGCCGGCTCGTATGAGTCCGCTTGATTCGACCCGTCGCCGAGCAGGGGTACGACCGATTCGACGTGCAGGTCTGCACGTCCCCGCCCGTTGCCATTGGAATTCCCCTTGTCGCTGCTCTCGGAGGCGTCGAACATCCCGATTCTCGTTGCCACGAAATCAATCCTGTCAAGGTGTTGTCAATGTAATAATCGTAAAGTAGGCACTTGCTTCCTTTGTGTAAAGAGTTTGTCTATATTCCGACTTGGACATCGGGGTTGACTGACAGGATTTTGACGCTATTGTTTTACCTCTTTGTCAACCGACTCTGACAGGAACAGACCTGTGACGATTGAGCAAGGCGGTCCGGCCACCGCAATGGAACCCGATACCGAGGCGCGTATCTTCGAGGCGGCCCTCCGCGTGTTCGCGCGCAAGGGAAGAGACGGAGCCCGCATGCAGGAGATCGCCGACGAGGCAGGCATCCACCGACCACTCCTTCACTATTACTTCCGCACGAAGCAGCAACTGTACGAGGCGGTCGCTCGCAGGATGTTCCAGCAGTTCATGGAGACCTTCGACGCGCCACCGGGTGGCGTCGGGTTCGCGGACACCCTTCGTGCCTTCATCGATCACTACGTCGATACGGTATATGCCCACCAGTCCATGGCCATGTGGATGGTGGCGGAGAACATGGCAGGGAATCCGCTCCTCGGAGAGATGCTGGCCGAGGCCTTCGCGACGGAGGGCTCGCCGCAACGGGAGATGGAGCAGGCGATCCAGCGCTCGATCCAGGTGGGAGAGATCCGGCCGGTAGACCCGAAGCAGCTGATGCTGACGATCGTCTCGGGGTGCGTCTTCTTCTTTGTCGCACTACCCACCGTGAAAATGATGAACCCGCTGGCACGCGACGACTTCGAGGCATTCGTCGAGCAGCGGAAGGCTCACCTCTTCGAAGTTCTGTATCACGGCCTGGTGAAACGAGAGGTGTCGAATGCGTGACGCCAAGGTTCTGCTTGCCGGCGGGGTTCTGATTCTCGCCGGATGCTCTTTCGCGCCGGAACCCCGGACCCCGGCCGTCGTCCTGGATATTCCCGCCGAGTATCCGGCAGGCGTCGAAGACACCGCTGCAGACGGGTCCGATGCACTCGCCGCCGAAACTCGAGAACCCGAGCGCTGGTGGACCGTCTACAACGATCCGGTTCTCGAAGCCCTGGTCGACACGGCTCTCGCAGCGAACCTGGATCTGCGCGAGGCGATCGCCCGAGTCGAGGAGGTGCGTGAGCGCTATCGGATCGCCCGCGCCGACCTGATTCCCTCTCTGGGCCTCGCGGCCGATGCGAGCTACCAGGACACGCCGACCAACGCGGGTTTCGCGGGTGAAATCGGTGGCGGCGGAGAGGAAGGGGAGCCGGGCCAACCGCCCGGAGGCTCGCTCTTTCCCGACCGTTTCAAGTACGACACCTACACGGCGGCGATCGGCTTCTCCTACGAGATCGACTTCTGGGGTCGGGCGCGCAACGACACCAAGGCCGCCGTCAGTGATTTCCTGGCTTCCGAGGGTGACTACCAGACCGCCCGCCTCGCCGTGATCTCTGCGGTCATCTCCACGTACCTCGAGGTCGTGGAGCTGCGTCGCAGCGTCGAGCTGACCCGGGAGAGCGTGGACATCCTGGAAGAGCGTGCCGACCGGACCAACGAACGGTATCTCCGCGGACTGGTGACCACCTTCGAGCTCTACACGATCGAGGCGCTCTATCGGAACACGCAGGCGGCGCTGCCAGTTCTGGAGAGTGCGCTCGCGGAGGCGGAAGGCCGGCTGGCGATTCTGCTCGGACGGTACGCCGGGAGCCTCGACGAGATTCTGGACCTGGAGAGCAGGCCCGCGGTAGTTCTGGACGATGTACCTGCCGATCTCACTACTGCACTGCTCGAAGAACGTCCAGACGTCTGGGCCGCCTGGCAACGAATGGAGGCTGCCCGATACCGGATTGGTGCCCGGAAAGCCCAGTTGTACCCTGCGATCAGGCTGGATGCGACGGTGGGTCTGCAGGCGGGGGACATCGGCGATCTGTTCAGGCTGGATCAGTACTTCCTGAACCTGGTCGGAGGGTTGACTCAACCGCTGTTCCAGGGCGGGCGGCTGCGCGCCAACGTCGGCGTGGCGGAGGCGCAGTTCCAGGCACAGGCCGCGAACTACGTTCGCACGGTGCTCACCGCCTTCAAGGAAGTGCAGACCAGCCTCGTGAATCTCGAGAAGCAGAGTGAGCGCTACGAATTCCTCAGCCAGCAGCTCGTATCCGCACAGGGCTCGCTGGCATTTCAGCGCCGGTCGTTCGAGCGAGGCGTCGGTGACTACCTGGCCTATCTCGATGCGAAACAGAATCTCGCCGGAACACAGACCAATCTCGCTGCAGCCGAGCGCTCCCTCGCGGAGGCCCGGCTCGCCGTGCACAGGGCTCTAGGTGGTGCCTGGATCGACGATGGGAACGATCTGGACCGCCGACTCGAACAGGAATACCGGATCATGGACGAGGAAATGTTCTCGGGCGGCACGACGGAGGGCGCCATTGCGGGACCGGCCACCGATAGTGAAGGACCGGAGGCGCTACGATGAGCGGCCTCGCCACTGTGGGCTCCCGTTTCATGCGTCTCGGCTCCTTCGCGCGAGTCGCGATCATCCTTGGTATCGGCGTCGGAGCGTTCGCGCTGCTGATGATTCTGAGAAAGGAGCCGGAGTCCCAGGAGCCGCCTCGTCGCGCCCCGCTGGTAGTCACTCAACCGGCCGAGCTGCGTACCGGCAACCTGACGATCGAGGGCAGCGGGACGGTGCGCCCGATGAGCGAGATCTCTCTTTCCCCGCAGGTCGCGGGTCGAATCTCCTGGGTCTCCCCCTCGTTCGTGACTGGAGGTCGGTTCGAGAAGGGCGACTTGCTGCTCCGGATCGAATCGGCCGACTACGAGAACGCCGTTCAGGCTGCCGAGGCCGACGTCGCTCAACGGGAAGTGGAACTGCTGACCTGGGAGGAACAGCGGGATCTCGCGATCGAAGAATACGAGCGATTCCGCGCCCGCGAGGGAATCACCGCTCCGATCGACTCGAGCGAGATCGGAGGCCTGGTGTTCCGGGATCCCCAGCTTCGGGCGGCCGAGGCCTCGCTCCGTCGAGCCGAGGCCGGCCTCGAAGATGCTCGCCTCGCGCTCTCCCGGACCCGAATTACGGCGCCGTTCGATGGAATCGTCCGCACCAAGAATGCCGACATCGGGCAATACGTGACTCCGGGCCCGTCGCTCGGCTCGCTGTACGACACCGACGAGGTGGAGATCGTGGTGCCGCTCACCGACGGCGATGCGGCGCTGATCGAAGGTTTGTGGTCAGCCGGCACCGAAGGTGGCCCACGCATACCCGCGGAGGTCCGCGCGGCGTTTGGAAGCGTTCAATACACCTGGGCCGGGTACGTGGATCGGGCGGAGGGGGCGCTGAATCCAAACACGAGAACGGTTGACGTGGTTGTCCGCGTCCAGGATCCCTTCGCGAATGACGGCTCAGGCCGACCGCCCCTTCTGCTAGGGACCTACGCGACCGTCGATATCGAGGGAAGAGCAGCGGACGACTTCCTCGTGCTGCCGAGAATGGCTCTGCGTGACGGGTCCGAGGTCTACGTCGTCGAGCAGGATTCCCTCCTGTCGATTCGGTCCGTGCAGGTCCTGCAGGAGGTACCGGGGAGCGTGATGGTTCAGGGCGAGTTCGAGACGGGTGAGCCGGTCGTCGTGAGCCCAATGGACGTCGTGACGGACGGCATGGTCGTGCGGTTGGCCGAGGAGGCGGCGTCATGAACCGGGCGATCGCATGGATGGCCGGTCACCCGGTCGCATCCAACCTCCTGATGGTGTTCATTCTGGCGGCCGGCGTGTTCAGCATGGCCAACGTCGTCGTCGAGGTGTTTCCCGACTTCGACCTCGGGGCCGTACAGGTGAGAGTCGAGTACCCGGGTGCTTCGCCCGAGGAGGTCGAAGAAGGGATCATCCAGAAAGTCGAGGAGCGGGTCGAGGCGATCGAAGGGGTGAGCCAGATCAATTCGACGGCTTCCGAAGGCGTCGGCGTCGTGTTCATCGAGCTCAACCTCGGCGAGGATGTCTCGAGCCGGCTCGACGAGATCAAGGCCGAAGTGGACCGGATCACCAGCTTTCCGGCCGACGCGGAGAAGCCCGAGGTCACCGAGGTGACGAGCCGCAGCCGCGTAATGGAGATCGCCGTGCACGGCGATGCGCCAGAGCGGACGCTGAAGGAGCTTGCCAACCGGATCAAGGACGATCTCTCTTCGCTGCCCGAGATCTCCTTCGTGCAGACCAGCGGGGTGCGCGACTACGAAATCTCGATCGAGGTATCCAACGATGTCCTGCGCTCTTACGGAATCAGCCTCGATGACGTCGCGATGGCGGTTCGCCGGGCCAGCCTCGACCTTCCCGGCGGCCGCGTGGACACCGACGACGAAGAGATCCTCGTCCGGGTCAAGGGACGCAACTACAACCGCGACGACTTCGCGAAGATCATCGTCCGCGGCTCACGAGATGGTTCCACCTTACGGCTCGACCAGATCGCCACCATCAAAGACGGATTCCAGGACGCGGACCTGGTAACGCTCTACAACGATGAGCCGGCTGCCTTCGTCCAGGTCTTCCGGACCTCGGACGAGCAAGTGCTGGAAATCGTACGCGTGGTCGAGAGTTATCTGGACGAAATCGCCGTGCCCTCAATGCCGAAAGGGGTGGAGGTCTCGGTCTGGCAGAACGACGCCGAACTGCTCGAGAGCCGAATCAACCTGCTACGCAAGAACGGGATCATCGGGCTGATCCTGGTGCTGATCGCGCTGACCCTGTTTCTCGATCTGAGGTTGTCGTCGTGGGTGGCCGTCGGAATCTCGCTGTCTTTCATCGGCACCTTCGCCGTGATGCCCTGGTTCGACATCTCGATCAACATGATGTCCCTGTTCGGGTTCATTCTCGCGATCGGAATCGTGGTGGACGACGCGATCGTGGTCGGCGAGAACATCTACAGCGAGAGGGAGAAGGGCCGCGGGCCGCTGGAGGCGGCGATCAAGGGCACCCAGCGAGTAGCGGTCCCCGTGGTGTTCGCGGTGCTGACCACCGTCACTGCCTTCACTCCTCTGCTGTTCGTTCCGGGATCGATCGGGAAGTTCCTGAAGTTCATACCGATGATTGTGATCGCGGTGCTCCTGTTCTCGCTCATCGAGTCGCTCTTCATCCTGCCGCATCACCTCTCGCGCCTGCCCGAGCAAGCGCACACGCAGCTTCCGAAGTGGCTGCGACCCGTAGAGAAAGTCCAGCGCGCCGTGCAATCGGCGCTCCAGCGCTTCATCGACGGGCCGGTGGACAGGACCGTGCGGTTCGCGACCGATCACTACGGCGTCGTGATCTCGTCGGCGATCGCTCTCGTGCTCATTTCGATGGGGCTGGTGGCCGGACGCTACATCAGCTTCAGCTTCCTGCCCCGGATCGAGGGCGACAACGTGATCGCCCAGGTGGAAATGCCGCAGGGAACGCCCAGTGGGCGCACACAGGAAGTCGCGTCGTACATCGAGGCAGTGGGCAGAAACGTGGCCGACAGCCTGGCGGCGGATGCCGGCGACGATCACCCATCGATGGTCGAGGCCGTCTACGTCAGCGTCGGGCGTTATCCGTCGGCCGACGGAGGACCGGGCGCCGGCGCGCTTCCCACCTTCGTCGAGTCCAACAAGGCGGAGATCAACTTCCGGCTCCTGGATGCCGAGCAGCGAGACGTGATGTCGAGCGAGTTCGAGAAAGCTTGGCGGGAGGCCGTCGGAGACATGCCCGGGCCGCGCAGCCTCACTTTCTCTTCACAGGTGATCAACCTCGGCGCGCCGGTCCAGCTCGAGGTGTCGCATCCGGATACCACCATCCTGTTTCGTGCAGCGGGGGAGATCCAGGAGGAGCTTCAGACCTACGCCGGCGTATTCGACGTGCGCAACGACCAGGACGTCGGGAAGCGGGAGGTCGAGCTGACCCTCAAGCCGCGCGCTCGCACCCTCGGCGTGACCCTAGATGACCTGGCGCGGCAGGTGCGCGCGGCCTTCTTCGGATCGGAAGCCCTCCGAGTTCAACGGGGCCGCGAGGAGGTACGGGTCTACGTCCGGCTTCCGAAGGCGGAGCGGAGCAACCTCGACGACATCCGTCAGTTCCGAGTCATGACACCGGCGGGCGAAGCGATTCCGCTCGAAGAACTCGCCGATGTGTCGTTCGGCACGGCCCCCTCCACGATCCGACGGGTGGACGGCAGGAGGATCGTGACGGTGACGGCCGAGGTCGATCGTTCCGTGATCACAGGCTCCGAGGCGAATGCCGCGATCACCAGCACGATCATGCCCGCGGCCCAGGAGCGATATCCCGCGCTGCGCTACGGATTCGGTGGCGAGCAGCGGGAGCAGACAAGGGCTCTCGGTGGGATGATCCGAGGGTTCATTCTCGCCCTGTTCGTCATGTATACGCTGCTCGCGATTCCCTTCGGCTCGTACATCGAGCCCCTGATCATCATGGCGGCGGTGCCGTTCGGGTTCATCGGCGCAGTCTTCTCCCACCTGTTCATGGGGATCGATCTGGGCATGCTCAGCATGTTCGGGCTTGTGGGGTTGAGTGGTGTCGTCGTAAACGACTCGCTGGTGCTTCTTGATTTCGTCAAGTCCGAGCACCGTGAGGGCAAGCCGATGAACGAGGCGATACTCTCGGCGGCTCGAATTCGGTTTCGTCCGATCATCCTTACGACGATGACCACGTTTCTCGGCGTCTTTCCGATGATCATCGAACGAAGCGTCCAGGCTCAGTTCCTGGTGCCGATGGCGGTCAGCCTGGGACTGGGAATCCTGTTCGCGACCTTCGTGATCATTGTGCTCGTGCCGGCGCTGACGATGCTGCAGTACGACGTGTTCGCGTGGTGGGCTGCGCGGCGGGAGCGTCGCAAGGCCTCGCGGCCGGAGCCCGAGGCAGCCTGACGGATTGCGTCGAGTCCATAAAATTGTTGCAATTCGCTGCAAACTGTCCGACTCGGCCCGGCAGCCCCCTCCTGACTTCGGCATCGAGCCGGGCGGACGCAAGTGCCATGCGGTCGCTCGTGGTTGTTTCTCATCTCATGTTTCAGCAATGACATAAGCGAAATCAACCCGAAGATCGCGCTCCAGAACTCCGCGTCGGAATCCTTCTTGCCCCCTGAACGACCCTACGGCGAGAAATCAGTCGTGAGTTGCTCGTCGTCGGGCCCGGTCGTTCGTATCGCCTCGCTGATCGGACGTGTCCCAGGGTCAGTCTCGGTAAACTGGAGAGTGAAGCATGAGGCACCGGTTCCTAAATGCACTGGCCCTTCTGATCATCGCAGCCGTCTCAGGTTGCGACGGCATATACAACCCGCCGCTGGCGGACTCGCAGAACCCCGGTACGCCGATACCGCCGGTGACCTACACGGTGGGCGGCACGGTGAGCGGGCTGACGGGGACGGTGGCGCTGCTGAACAACGGCGGCGACGGGCTGTCGGTCTCCGCGGATGGCGGGTTCACGTTCGCGACGCCCCTGGCGGACGGGGCGGGCTACGCGGTGACGGTGGGCACGCAGCCGGCCGGGCAGACCTGCGAGGTCGCGAGCGGAACGGGCACGATCGCGGGCGCCGACGTGACGGACGTGGCGGTGACCTGCACGGACGATCCGCCGCCTCCGCCGGTGACGACGGTGTCCTATGCATCTGATGTGCAGCCATACTTCAATGCCGAATGCACGGCCTGCCATTCGGGTGCAAACCCAACCAAGAACGTAGACCTGGCAAGCTACGCCGGGGTCATGGGAAGCTCCGTCGTGGTTCCCGGAAACGCCGACGCCAGCCTTCTGGTGCAGATGCTCGAAGACGGTCACCGAAACCAGATTCAGGCCGACATCGACATGATCCGGACGTGGATCACGGAAGGAGCTCAGGACAACTGAGCGAAGAGATCAGTTGATGTACCGGGGTCCGCAGAGATGTGCGGGCCCCGGCAGATCACGCCGCAGCACCGTTCAACCGCGCTTCATCTGCTCCACAAACCAGATTGTCAGCCCTTGGATGGCGGCAGCCGTTGTGGCTCGCGACGCACATTGAACTCGGCTCCGAGAAGGAGCAGGAGAGCGGAGATATACAGCCAGAGTAGCATGACGATGACTGCCGAGAGCGATCCGTAGACGAGGTCGTAGTTGGCGGCAACTGACAGGTAGAGCAGGAACCCGCGCTTCGCCAGCTCGAACAGGAACGTGGCGAGAATCGCACCGGGAATCGCGTCATTCCAGTCTATGGTACTCGACGGAGCGAGTCGGTACAGGAGTAGAAACATGACGAGAGTCAGGAACACGGCACCTGCCTCGCCCGTGACCCTCTCGGTCAGACGTGTCTCGAATCCGATCCGCTGTAACAGCGTGAATTCGGATGAGGAAAGCAACTCGATGAGGCCGGTCAGAGCGATCGATGATACCATGATGACCACGATCGCCCCGGCTAGACCTACCTGACGGAGCTTGACGATTACGACGGCGGAACGCTCCTCGATTCCGTACACACGGTCGAGCGATCTGGAAACGGCACCTATGGCTGCACTCGCCGACCAGAGAAGACCTGCAGCGCCTATGAGTCCCAGGGTTCCACGGAGGCTCACGGCCGATCTCACGTGGCGCTCCACGAAATCTGCACTGCCGGGGATGGAGAGGTCGAGAGCTTCGCGCAGCCGATCCTGAGCTGCCGCCGAGTCGAAAAAGAAGCCTGTGGCGCCCACAGCCAGGAGCAGGAGCGGGAATATCGAGAAGAAGGCCCAAAAGGCGACTGCCGCGGCACCATCGCGATCCCTGGCTCCCA
>JAMJQL010000107.1 GCA_023554245.1 Gemmatimonadota bacterium | reverse complement strand
GCAGCGCAGACTGCGGAAACGGCCCACCACACCCGGAGGCGAGAATGGCAACTGTCGCGATCGCGAGGAGCGGCAGGGCGCTCCGCAGCGGACGCCGGAAGTCTTGCATCAGCGAATCCGTATTTCCTGATCGGGTGCACATCGACGGGGCCCGGACGCTCCGGGCACTGGCACGCGCAACTCTACGTGTGGCTCGGAGGTCGGTCAAGAACCGTTATCGATACGAATGCAGCTCAATGTCTGAAGGTCCGCCGCCCCGTGAACACCATAACCATGCCGTGCTCGTCTGCGGCGGTGATCGCTTCGTCGTCGCGTTTCGAGCCACCGGGCTGGATGATGGCCGTTACACCGGCCCGTGCGGCTGCATCCACACCGTCGCGGAAGGGGAAGAACGCGTCGGAGGCCAGCGTGACCGCAGCGAGTGTATGACCGGCATCACGGGCCTTCTTCTCGGCCAACTGCACGGCATCGACACGACTCATCTGCCCGGCACCGATCCCGATGGAGGCGCCATCTCTGGCCAGGAGGATCGCGTTCGACTTCACCGACTGGACGGCGGCCCACGCAAATGCCAGATCCGCCCAGTCCTCCTCGGTGGGCTCGCGCCGGCTCACGACTCGAACATCCGCCGATTCGCGGAGCTGGGAAGGACGGGCGGGCTGTGGCGTGGTCTGCACCAGCACCCCACCACTGACTCCTCTGGCGTCGAGCCCCGTCGCGATCTGTCCGACCGCCGTGCCGAAGCGTGCCTCGTTGGCCGGCGATAGGATCCGGATCGACGGCTTCTCCTGCAGAATCCGAAGCGCAGCCGCCGCATATCCGGGCGCGACGATGCACTCGACGAACAGCTTCGCCAGCTCCTCGGCAACGGCTTCCGTGACCGGCTGAGAGAAGATCACGGTCGAGCCGAATGCCGAAACCGGGTCGCTTGCCAGCGCTTTCCGGTAGGCTTCCGCCACCGATCGGCCGACGGCCAGACCGCAGGGCGTCGTGTGCTTCAGGATGACGCAAGCCGCCGACTCTTCTCCCAGGAACGGCGCGATCGCGAGTAGTGCACCGTCCACGTCGAGAATGTTGTTGTACGACAGTTCCTTTCCGTGCAGCTGGCGGAGGGCCGGAATGCCCTCCGGCTGCCGGGAAGCGATGCGGTAGAATGCGGCCGCCTGGTCCGGGTTCTCTCCGTATCTCAGTTCCTGTGCGCGAACGAGCGAGAGCAGGAACTCCTCCGGTAGTGACATTCCATCCGCTTCAGCATCGCTGCCACGCAGGTAGCCAGCGACGGCGGCGTCGTACGTTGCCGTGTGAGTGAAGACCTTGGCGGCAAGCTGCCGCCGAAGATCGGGATCATCTTCTTCCGAATCGATCGCGCCGAGCACCCGACCGTAGTCATCGGGATCGCAGATCGGAAACACGAACGGGTGATTCTTGGCCGACGCCCGGAGCATCGTCGGGCCCCCGATGTCGATCTGTTCGAGTGCGTCGGCCAGGGTGGCGTCCGGCCGTGCCACCGTCTCCCGGAATGGATAGAGGTTGACAGCCACCAGACCGATCGCCGAGAGCCCGTGCCTCTCGAGGTCCCGAACGTCCTGCTCCACCGAGGGCCGGGCGAGCAGGCCCGCATGGACGGCCGGGTGCAGGGTCTTCACCCGACCGGAGAGAATCTCCGGGAATTTCGTGAAATCGGCGATCGGAGTGACGGGAACGTCCGCTTCCCTGAGCACTCGCGCCGTGCCTCCCGTCGAGAGCAGCGTCCAGCCACGATCGACGAGCGCCGTCCCGAACTCCACCAGCCCGGTCTTGTCGGAAACGCTGAGAAGCGCGTAGGGCATTCGATCTACCTCAACTCTTCGATGGAACGAGCACGAATCTCTCGTCCCGGAACAGGGTTCGATTCCATTTCGGTCTACCGGCCGGGTCCGTCGTCAGATCTCCCGCCGCGAATGCGTCGACGACCTCGGGAAGCAGTCGATGCTCCACCTCCAGCACCCTGGCCGCAAGGGTCTCAGGATCGTCGTGCTCGAGGACCGGAACCGGCCATTGGGCCACGATCGGTCCATGGTCGTACTGTTCATCCACGATGTGCACCGTAGCCCCACTGATCCTGGCACCCGACTGAAGTACGGCCTCGTGCACCCGACGTCCGTACATGCCGGGGCCGCCGAACGCCGGAAGCAGCGCAGGATGGATGTTCAGAATCCGACCTCGATGGGCACGGACGACGGGCTCCGGAATCAGCTTCAGGAATCCGGCGAGAACCAGCAGGTCGGCACCCGCCAGTTCGAGCTCGTTCAGCATCGCCTCCGCCAGGCTGTCTGAATCCACGCCCGCCGGCAGAACCGACCATGGGACGCCCGCTTGCTCTGCGCGAGCGATCGCGCCGATTCCGGGCCGACTGGCCACTACCCTCGAAACCCGCGGGCCGGCGGTGGAAGACAGAGAAAATCGATCCAGGAGCGCCTGGAGATTGGTACCCGAGCCAGAGACGAAGACGGCAATCTGAAACGGTGGCTTCACGGCTCGCTCCGTGGTACGGCCTGGCGGATCGCTTCGAGCAGACTCTCGCGTTGCGGAACCTCTTCGGACACCGGCCCATCATACCTTCCGTCGGACCCCGCCACCAGAATCGCGTCGCCCCCTAGCGCCAGGCCAGGTGTCAGGTCACGGACGCGGTCTCCGATGTAGAGGCATCGATCCAGGCAGATGCCCAGATCCGCGGCAGCACGCTCGAACAGACCGGTTTCCGGTTTCCTGCATTCGCAGATTTCCGCGTCCGGGTCGTGCGGACAGTAGTACACGGCATCCAGGCGCGATCCGTGAACGGCCAGCTGGCGCTCCACCTCGGCCTGAACGGCACGGAAATCGTATTCCGTGTAGTAGCCTCGACCTATGCCCGACTGGTTCGTTACCACGATCACCGGAATGCCGGCTTCGTTCAGCAGACCGACCGCCTCCGCCGCGCCCTGCCGGAGCACCACGCAGCTCGGATCCGAAAGGTAGCCGGGATCATCGATCAAGGTGCCGTCTCGATCGAGAAAGACCGCATCGAAAGCGCTCACCCCCTCGCCTCCACAGCTGGAAGCTCAGCAAGCGCTCGCGAAATGACCGCCGCCGCCCTCTCGTCACCGTCTCCCGGAGCCAGTGTCCGAAAATCGATGAGAAATCGGTCCTTCTCGATACGACCGATCAGGGGCGTCTCGGCTCCCCTGCACAGAGCGTCCAGCCGCTCGGCGGGCGCATCGAGGGACCATCCCGCGGATTCGAGCACGGCACCCGGAAACGTCCCGCCCCCGACCAGCGACTGCATCGACACTACGTGCACCCGGGAACGCAGGTGATCATCCACACGATCCCTCATTCGCTCGGCCCTCTGCGTCACCTCCGCTGCGGACTCTCTCAGGCGGGCCAGCGCCGGGATCGTCTGCAGTGCCAGTTCCGGATCCTCGTAGAGGCTCAGGGTCGATTCGAGCGCGGAGAGCGTCATCTTGCCAACCCTGAACGCTCGTCTGAGAGGATTCTGCCGGAGTCGCTGTACGAGATCATGTCGACCATGGATCACACCCGATTGTGGTCCTCCGAGCAGCTTGTCCCCGCTCCACAGAGTGAGGTCGGCCCCCGCCGTGACAGAGTCGCGCGGCGCCGGCTCAGGCGGCAGTCCGGGGATGCGACCGGACAGCAGAAACCCCGAGCCGAGGTCGTGAACCACGGGCACGCCGGCCGCACGTCCGATTGCGACGACCTCCTCGAGGGAGACTTCCTCGGTAAACCCCTGGATCCGAAAGTTCGAGCGATGGACCTTCATGAGCAGAGCAGTTTCCGGCCCGATCGCGTCCCGGTAGTCGGATGGTCGGGTCCGATTCGTCGTACCCACTTCGACCAGCACCCCACTCGAGGCGGAAACGATGCCGGGAAGGCGGAACGCTCCGCCGATTTCGACCAGCTCTCCGCGGGATACCACGACATGCCTCCTGTTCGCCAGCTCGCTCACGACGAGCGCGATCGCGGCCGCGGTATTGTTGACGATCAAGGCGTCGTCGGAACCGGTGAGGCGGCAGATTCTCTCGACGCAATGCTGGTCGCGACCGCCGCGCTCTCCAATCCTCAGGTCGTACTCGAGATTCGCGTACCCTCGACCAACCTCCGCCAGGTTCGCGAGCGCGGCGGGGGGCAGTGGCGCCCGGCCCAGGTTGGTGTGCAGGACCACACCCGTTCCGTTGAGGACCGGCCGCAGTCCATTCGATGAGCGCCGCTCCAGCAACTCGCCTGCACTTCGAAGCAGCGAATCCGAATCAGGCACCACCGCGGCGAGGGCTGTCGATCCGGCCAGGTCCGAACGCTTCTTCTCGAGCACCTCGCGCAGCGCTCTGGCGACTGACTCACGGCCCCAGCGCGACGAGAGAGCTACACCCGTCGGATTCGAGAGCAGTTGATCGACCGATGGCAGCCCTCGCCTCGGGTCCCCCATTCGGGTCATCCGTCTCCGCTCGCGGGTGAGCGCGGTTCCCCGCTCCGCGGCGGACGCTCCAGGGACGGGGCTTCTGCAGAGTCCGTCTGGACAGGCGGTGCCTCCTCTTGCAGCGGGCCCAGGCCACCTGCCGAATCAGGCTCCGCGTCGGGCGCAACGGGTGCCAGCGGCGCAACGTAGACGAAGGTCGTGTCGCCTCCGCCCGTCAGTCCCCTGAGATTCGGGATGCCCGATGCGACGACTCGGAACGTGTCTTCCGTCAGCGCCTGTTCGAGCCGGACGACCAGGGTCCGGAATGGCATCGCCCGCAGTTCGGCACTCTGCAGACGCTCTCTCCCCCCGGCGCCGGGATCCGGCGATGCTGCCGAATCGGCGGCCAGCGAGTCCGTCATGAGCGAATCTGCCGCCAGCGTGTCCGCCATGAGCGAATCTGCCGCCAGCGAGTCCGCGACGAGCGGATCCACCGCCAGCGTGTCGGGGTCGGCCTCCCCCTCAGCGGCGGCTATCGTATCGGGATCGACCCCGGCAG
Organism: Gemmatimonadota bacterium; assembly: GCA_023554245.1. Lineage (GTDB taxonomy): Bacteria > Gemmatimonadota > Gemmatimonadetes > Palauibacterales > Palauibacteraceae > Carthagonibacter > Carthagonibacter metallireducens. The sequence continues at coordinate 71,647 of JAMJQL010000107.1, read as the reverse complement.
CGGAATCACCCTGAAACGCGGTTCCCGGCTGTCCTACCTGCAAGCCGCCGATCGTAATCGGTTCTCGACCGGGCGGGCCCGTAACCGACACCGAAGCTCCGTCGAGAGAGGCCTCCGGATCCAGGGGCTCGTCGAACTCGAGAGAGAGCGTGACCGTGTCGAAGGCGACGACCGAGAGCAGACGCGGCGGCGTGCTGTCGGGAGGCAACATCCAGAGATCGACCGCGTACCGGCTGTTCGGCTCCGGCAAACTCACGTTTGCGCTATCCCAGGGTTCTGTCGATCGATCCAGCTGCCGATTCCGGTTCTGGTCGAGAAAGGCATAGACGGTGTAGTCCGCTGCCGGCAGGGATCGCATGCCGTACACTCCCCCCGTATCGCTGACTACGCTGTAGGGAACGGAGTCGCTGGAAAGGAAGAGGAGCCGGGCGTCGCGAACGCCTGAGACCGTCTCGCGGTCGTAGACGATGCCGTCTATCCGGGTCTCGCTGATCTCCGGCCCGGTGCTGAATGTCCACTCGATCACCTGTCGGGTGCGATTACGAATCAGGTCGCTGACTCCGGGAGGAATCCGGATTCGATAGACGACACCGGGTCTCCAGCCTTCCCTGGGCCGGACAGAGAACCCCGAGATCCGCGGATTGAACTTCCAATCCCACGCCGGGGAGATATCCAGACCTCGTTCCAGGTTGCGCGGTGACTGGACGGGTTCGTCGAATCGGATCCAGGCGTCATCGTCGAGATCCGGAACGATCGCTCCCGGCGCCGGAAACCGCTCGAGCACGGACGGAGGCTCGAAATCGGGACCCGTGCCCGGAGGCGCCTCGACGTTGGCGCACCCGGCGATCAACGTGAGCAATGCCAGCCTGCGACCGGTGCACCCGACCGCGGAATCCCGATCCACTCTCACTCGGGACCGAATGCCGCCCTCTTTTCGAGCAGCCTTCGGTGACGCTGCTCCAGTGAGTCGGCCTTCTCCCGCTCTCTCTCGACCACCTCGGGAGGGGCCCCGGAGAGAAAGCCGGGATTGGCGAGTCGCGCCCGAGCGCCCGTGAGGAGTCCCCCCAACCTCTCCAGCTCGTCGGCCAGGCGCCCTCGCTCCCGTGCCAGGTCGATTACGTCGCGCAGCGGGAGAAAGAGCTCTCCTCCCGCCTGAAGGACGGCGTGCGCACCGGGCTCACCCTCCGGAATCGAGCCAGCCTGCTGAAGTGACGAAAGCCGGGCCAGCTGGGAGAGACCCCGGTGCTCCTTCTCCATGGCGGCCGCGAGAGCGGCAGACGGTTCGATGACCACGAGGTCGATGCGTCGGCCAGGATCGATCGAGTATTCCGATCGAAGGTTGCGCACGGCGCCAACGACCTCCTGAAGGGCGTCGATGACCGCTTCCGCGTCCGCATCCGTTTTCTGGTCGGACCCGGGCCACGGTCCGAAAAGCAGCGTGTCGTCGATGCCGCGGCCGGGCATGTGGCAATGAAGCTCTTCGGTCAGAAACGGCATGATCGGGTGCAGCAGCCGTAGCCACCCATCGATGACCGTGGCGAGAGTGGCCGCGGCCGCGTCGCGACTGGCCTCGCCTCGCTCACCGCGGAGACGGTCCTTGACAAGTTCGACGTACCAGTCCGCGAACTCGCTCCAGACGAAGTGATAGGCCGACTCGGCCGCTTCGTGCAGCCTGAATTTCTCCAGACCCCGCGTAACGTCGGACGTTGCCCGGGACAGCCGGGAGAGGATCCAGCGATCCGCGACCTCCAGTTGTGTGGTCTCGGGATCGCGTTCCACGTCTTCCGCCGTCAGGTACCCGAGCGCGAACCGCGCCGCGTTCCAGAGCTTGTTGGCGAAGTTGCGTCCGACCCGGAACGATGATTCGAGGTCCTCGTGATCCAGCTGGATGTCGGTTCCGAGAGCGGCAGCGCTCACGAGCGTGTACCTCATGGCGTCCGCGCCGAATCGTTCGACGACTTCGAGGGGGTCGATGCCGTTGCCCAGCGATTTCGACATTCTTCGCCCGCCGGCGTCACGGACCGTGCCGTGGAGCAGCACATCCGTGAACGGGATCTCATCCCGGAATTCCAGGCCTGCCATCACCATGCGAGCGACCCAGAAGAAGAGGATCTCGGGCGCCGTGCTCAGCGTGTGGGTCGGATAGAAGACCTTCAGATCCTCCGGTTCGTCAGGCCACCCCAGCGTGCTGAACGGCCACAGCCAGGAACTGAACCAGGTGTCCAGCACATCGGGATCCTGATCCACTTCGCCCCCGCAGGCGGGACAGGACTCGAGGTCCACACGCGAGACGGCGACTTCGGCGCAGCCGGTGTCGCGGCAATACCAGACCGGGATGCGGTGTCCCCACCAGAGCTGTCGGCTGATGCACCAGTCCCTGACGTTCGTCATCCAGTGCTCGTACGTGGCCCCGAATCGTTCCGGGTGGAAGCGGAGATCCCCTTTCCGGTAGGCCTCGAGCGCCGGCTCGGCGAGCGGCTTCATGCGCACGAACCACTGGAGGCTGAGACGCGGCTCGACCACGGTGTCACAGCGGTAGCAGTGACCGACGGCGTGCGCGTGCGACTCCGTCTTCTCGAGGAGTCCGAGTTCGTCGAGTGCCTCGACAACCCGATCTCTCGCCTCGAACCGATCAAGTCCGCGGAACCGCTCCGGAACATTCTCGTTGAGAGTTCCGTCGCCGTGCATGATGTTCAGCTCTTCGAGTCCGTGACGTCTGCCGATATCGAAATCGTTCGGATCGTGCGCTGGAGTGACCTTCACGAAGCCGGAGCCGAATTCGGGGTCCACGAACGCGTCCGCCACGATCGGAATTCGGCGCCCTGTGAGCGGGAGCTCGACCTCCAGTCCGACGAACTCGCGCTTCGAGTCGTCATCCGGATTCACGGCTACGGCGGTATCGCCGAGCATGGTCTCGGGCCGGGTCGTAGCCACGGAGACCCAGCGCTGGGGATCATCGACGAGCGGATAGCGAATGTGCCAGAGTCGTCCCTCCTGCTCCTGGTGCTCGGCTTCCTCGTTCGAGAGCGCGGTGTGGCAGCGGGGGCACCAGTTGATGATGTAGTTGCCCCGGTAGATCAGGCCTCTCTCGTGAAGTCGGACGAACACCTCGCGCACCGCCTGCGAGAGGCCGGGATCGAGCGTGAACCGCGTCCTCTCCCAGTCACAGGAACAACCGATCTTCTTCAGCTGCTCGATGATCGTATTGCCGTAGGTATCGACCCACTCCCAGACACGCTCGACGAACGCCTCGCGACCGAGGTCTTGTCGGGTCAGACCTTCCTTCTTCAGTTGCCTCTCGACCACGTTCTGTGTCGCGATTCCCGCGTGGTCGGTACCCGGGATCCACATCGCGTCCCTGCCGCGCATGCGCTCGAATCGAACCAGCACGTCCTGAATCGTATTGTTCAAGCCGTGTCCCATGTGGAGAGCGGCCGTCACGTTGGGCGGAGGGATCGCGATCACGTACGGATCGGACGCCTCGTCTGCAGCCACGTGAAAGGCGTTCCGCTCGATCCAGCGGTCGTAGAGCGCCGGCTCGATCTCGGATGGGTCGTAGCGGGATTCCCGCAGCGGTCCGGCAGGTGTTTCGCTCATCGATCCGGGGGTTGTGGGAGTCACACGGGCGACGGTGCGACAGTCTAACCGGATGCCGGGGACGTCGCGAGGTACGTGTGCGTACCCTGGCTCAAGGATCGACCGCGGATCCGGCGGCACCGGATGAGTCGGACGCGGCGGCCGAATCGGCAAGGGCGGCGCGTGCTCTCTCCTCCGCGACCCGTGCTTCGATCTGTCGATTGCGCTCTTCGAGAGTCTGGTCGATATCGCTCTGTCGATCCTGCTGATCGATCAGAGCACGATCCTGCTCCGCCGCTCGCGCTTCCCTGCCTCTCGGTCCCGTTTCGGCGAACATCGACCCCACATCCATTGGAATCACCGTGCCTCCGAGCACGAGACCCTCCGGCGTTACACCCCACTCCTCGTCGTCCTCGCCGGTGAGCCAGTCGAGCGCCTTTCTCCTCTGCTCCTCCGACAGACTGAGGCTGTCCAGCATCTGTGACAGTCGCGCCCGGATCGCGCCCTCGGCTCGGGCCCATCGATTCTGGATATACTCGGGCATCTGCTCGTCCTCGAAGTCCTTCCAGAGACGGCGGTCGCCCTCACGCGGCTGAAGCTTCTCCGCGTTCGTCATGCCCAGGCCCTCCTCGTCCCGCCCTCCGCTCATCGGAGTCGGAGCCCCGCTCGGCGCAGGATCCCGCTCCGGCGGGCGGGTCCGCTCTTCCGGGTCCGGCGGAAGTCGAATCAGCCGTCTGTCATCCCGAACTTCCGTTTCCTCGGGCGTCACAGGCCGAACCTCGATGACCTGGATTCCGTCCGGTGGACGGACTGCCCGAGGGACCGCTTCGAATCGCGCTGCATTCAGCCGCAATTCCCGGGCGGCCCACGCGAACAGGACGACGTGTGCGAGCGTCGAGAGCACGATGCCGGTCCACCAGGCCCGGCGATACCTGCGCTTGGCCTCGGAAACGAGGCTGATCGGACGTGATTCGTTCACGGGAGCGGCGCTCAGAGCACCTGGCCGAGCCGGGCGCACGCCTGCGCGAACAGATCGGAATCGAGGGTCAGCGATGCGCGGACGTATCCCTCGCCACCCTCACCGAGGGCGGAGCCGGGAAGCAGGACTACGTGCGCCTCCTCCAGCATGCGCAGACAGAAGGACTCCGAGTCCTCCTCACCGGGCACGCGCATCCACAGGTACAGCGTCGCTTTCGGAACCTCGAGGTCGAATCCGGCCGCACGAAATGCGGGCACGGCGGCATCACGACGCGTCTGCAGCCGTTCGACCGTTCGTTTCGTCCATCGTTCGGAGTCTTCGAGCACCGCGGCGCCGGCCGCCTGGATCGCCAGATACGAGCCGGAGTCGAAGAACGTCTTCACCCGTCGAAGCGACGCGAGGACTTCAGAATTGCCGGTCGCCCAACCGAGCCTCCAACCGGTCATGTTCCAGCTCTTGGAAAATGAATGAAGCTCGATACCCGTCTCCCTGCCCCCCGGCACCTCGAGCAGACCCGGCGCACGATATCCGTCGAAGGTGACTTCCGAATAGGCATTGTCCCAGAGCAGAACCGCACTCCGCTCCGCACACGCCGACACGACCTCCTCGAGATACGAGCGATCGGGCGACGCAGCCGTCGGGTTGTTCGGGTAATTCAGGTAAACGAGGCGCAGGCGTCCGGGGGCCTGCCGAATCCGGTCAGGTGGAACGAGAAACCCGTTCTCGCGGAGCAGGGGTACGCGCACGATTCGGGCTCCCGCGAAGAACGACCCTCCGAAATACGGAGCATACCCGGGATCGGGCACGAGTGCCGTGTCACCGGGATCGAGCACGGCGAACGCGAGCAACGCGATCGCCTCCTTACTCCCGATGACCGGCAGGATCTCGGAGTCCGGATCGACATTCGCCCCGAATCTCCTCGCCATCCACAGAGCAGCTGCTTCCCGAAACCTGGGCAATCCGCGTTGGAATCCGTAACCCTGCAGCGAAGGGTCCACGGCTGCGGCCCTCAGAGTCTCCACGGCCACGTCCGGAACGGGCAGGCCGGAATCCCCGACTCCGAAGTCGTACACGACCTCACCGGCAGCCCGGAGTCGGGCCTTTATGTCGGGAACCGCGGCGAGTGGGTACGGCGGCAATCCGGCCAGCCGCGCGGGAGCCTCGAAGGAGGAGCCGCCTCCAGCGCCATTCGAGCCGTTCGCGTTCATGTCTTCAGCGCCTTCTTCTTCGCCGCGGGATAGAGGACATTGTTCAGAATCAGCCGATACCCCGGAGAGTTCCGATGGAGCGCAAGGTCGGTCGCCTGATCGCCGATCAGGTGCTGAGGATCTTCGGGATCGTGGCCGCCGAGGAAGGTGAAACTCCCCTCACCGATGGATCCGTGCAAGTACTTCACGACGCCCGTCGCCCTGTCCTCTGCCAGAATCGTGATACCCGACTTCACCCGGTCCGGGGCGAAGCTCGTCGTGAGACCGTAGAAGTCCGGCAGCACTCTTTCGTGATCCTGCGTGAGCATAGTCGGAACCGGGTCGATCTTCGCACTGAAATCGAACAGAGCGAAGCTCCCGAGCGGAAGTCTCCATGGCGTATTGACCTGGTGCCCGTCGATGTCGGAGAAGGCGCTGAGGCCGGGGTCGAGGACAACCTCCGCGCCGGTGAAGGCCAGCGCGCTCTCCCATCTCATCCGGCTGCCCGCGGCGGGATCGGGGGGCGTCCCGTCCGCAAAGGCGGCGGCGATGTCGGCACTCCCTGCCGCGAGTGCGAGATCGAGTGTCTCCGTTGCGGTGCACATCGCGAACAAGAGCCCTCCGGCTTCCACGTAGGCACGGATCTGACGGGCCACGGCCTTCTTGAGAGACGGGACATCGGCCAGACCGAATTCGGTGGCGACCGATTCATTCCTGCGCACTTCGTCCTGGAGCCAGGCCGAACCGGCATAATTCAGATAGAATTTCGAATACTGCCCGGTGAAATCTTCGTGGTGCAGGTGCAGCCAGTCATACTCGGGCAAGCGGCCCGTCAGAACTTCACGGTCCCACACGCGCTCGTAGGGGATGCCCGCGTATTCGAGCGCAAGAGTGACGGCGTCGTCCCATGGCGAGCTGTTGGGTGGAGTGTAGACGGCGATCTTCGGCGCCTTTTCGAGAGGCACCGATTCCATGTTGGCTCCCTCGATCTCCGCACGGATCCGGGCAAGCGCGGTTCCGGTCAACTCCTCCACGCGGACACCCAGGAGTGCGGCGCGGTCCGCTACCCTCCGCTGCGCGGGCAACAGGAAGGAGCCGTCCCGGAAGTTGAGAAGCCACTCGGCCGACGCCCCGCGGGAAATCGTCTCGTAGACCAGCCCGTAAGCACGGAGATGGTCGGACTGCGCCCCGTCCATCGGAACCAGAAGATGCTGCGCCGGAGCTGGATGGGGCACCGTGACGAGGACCGCGACGGCAACCGCAACGGGGACCAGGCGCCGCCGGACGCCCCATTCGGAGCTCATTCCCCCCCCGACAGCGTGCTCAGCTCCTGCCGGGCGAGCGGCGCCAGTGCGTGTCGAGGGTAGGTCACGACGAGCCGCTCGAACCACTGTCGCGCCTCATCCGGGTCGGCCCGGCCTGCATGGCGACCCAGTTCCAGCATTGCCGCCGGGGTTTCTGGAGCCTGTGGAAAGGAATCGACGAGCTCGCGTCGGAGTCGGGCAGCTTCCGCCGGAAATCCCTCCCGGTCGAGCGCACCGGCTGCGATCGACAGGAGCGCTGCACCCGCCTCTCCCATGCTCGACTGCCCCCAATGCTCTGCACCTCGGACGAGAGAGTCGGGATCCCGGTCCGCCAGGAGGTCCAGCAATCCCTCTCCGAATCGGGCAACGTCGCTGGAGTCCGCTGCCTCGAGCAGTTGCGCGAGCAAGATCGCATCGGTTCTCCGCACGGGATCACCGCCCGGCAGAAAGATCGCCGTTTCGAGTTCGGCCAGCGCCACGGCCGGCCGACCTTCCAGGAGTGCCACGACGGCTGCCTGCCCCGCGAGCCGAGACGCCTGTGACGGAGTCGGTAGATCGGGCGCACTGCCGAGCGCCGCACGCGCGCCCTCCAGGTCGCGATTCGCGACCCGAGAATTCGACAGTTCAACCGCCATATCCACGACCTCATCCGTATCCTCGGGATAGGCGGCCGCGTACTCGGACAAGAGACCGACGGCTTCGTCCGACCGACCGGCCACCCGCAACGAGAACAGGCGGCGCAGCGAGCGCCGATGTGTCTCGGTCCCGGGAGAGGCGGTCCGCGACAGCTCCGCGAAGGTCCGCTCGGCCGCCTCCTGGTCTCCCGCCCGGAAAGCGACGTCGGCCCGCATCGCGCGCCAGTGCCTTCGTTCGGCCTCGTCCAGTGATTCCTCTTCGAGCCGCGCGGCAGCCCACGAAGCCTCGTCGGACCACTCCCTGTTTCTGCACTCGACGTAGTAATCGCGAAGCAGCAAGCGACGTGTCTCTGCCGGAACGCTAGCCGCAAGATCCCTGGCGATCTGACGCGCCCAATCCCTGTCATCCAGGGCCAGCGCCAGTCCAAGGCCGCCCCTCCGCACGTGGACCGGCAGACTCGGGTCGGACACGGCCTGCGCCAGTGCACTCGTCGCCTCGCCGGAGTCGAACCCTGCAGCCGATATTCGCTCAGCGACGGCGGCCACTCCGATCTCGCCCCAGCCGAGAATCTTGATCCACTCCCTCGCCGCACCCTGAAAATCGCCCGTGGAGACCATCAGTTCGGCGAGCTCCTGCGACAGGAGCGTCGAGTCCTGCTTCGCGGTCCTCCCATCGACCAGGGTCGCCTTCGCCTCATCGATCCGACCCGCGGCCGCCAGCAGGCGGGCCCGCTCGGCATACGCCGCTACATCCGTCGGCTTCCGTCGTATCCAGTCGGTGGCCAGCGAGAGCGCGCTATCGCGCTGGCCGGCTGAATCCAGCGCCCGGATCCACACCTGCATCACCACGGGGTCGCCCAGACCACCCGCAGCGGCGGCACTCTCGGCCCTCTGGAGAACCTCCGACGAGCGACCGCGCGTCGTGAGCAACTGCGAGAGCATGGCCAGGGCTGCCGACGAGGTCGGATTCACATCCAGCACGGCCTCCAGCTCTCGCCTGGCTTCCTCGACACGGCCCGCCCGTTCGGCAGTCGCGGCTCGAGCAAGCGAGCGGCTTTCGCTCGATCCCGAGCCGACCTCCTGTGCCTGCACCGGGCCCGACAGGACGAATAGACCGAAAACGGGAACGCAAGCTCTCGCCGCTCGAGTCCAGAGGGTCCGCGCCAGCGGTCGGCCCCTCACGGTCGGGGGCTCACGACGCGGTTCAGCCGGTCGAAGTAGTCGAGAATCAGCCTCCGCTCCGTGGGCGACAGCTCCCCCAGCGACCGTTCGTCCGGATAGGGGAACCTGGGCCCGTCCAGCACCCCTTCCGGGAGCTCGCCCGGACCCGCCACGGGACGCGCGATCGCGGTCGTCGACTCGCGTCGCTCCGGGTCCGGCTCCCGCTCCAGCGTCCGGCCCGCATCCAGCAACTGTCGAAACAGGCGCTCCTGCCGCTCGATCGTACGCCGATCGATCCCGTTGTCGCGGAGAGACGCGGCGATCTCGTCAGCCTCCTCCGCCAGCAGCCCGGGACGTCCGGGCAATTCACTCGCGCCCGGCTCTTTCGACAGCGCTTCCAGTTGATCGGCTATGCGTTGCTGCCGAGCCGCGATATCCTCGACGCCGGCCGGCAACGGTGACCCTGACCCGGCCAGCATCATCAGGCCGCCGGCATCCCGATTCAACCCCGCCTGGGCCTCGCTCATACTGGCCAGTTGCTCGAGCGCCTCGTCCATGCCTGTTCCCGATTCGGCAGCCTCCATTGCCCTTCGACTCGCATGCAGCCGTCCGGCAAGCTCGTTCAGCTCTTCGGCGAGCTCCTTCCCAGCGGCGGAAGCCGCGGCAGGAGTGCCCGTCGATTCAGACAGCGCGCGGCTCAACTCCTCCATTCGGGTGCGGGCGCGAGACGCCGTCGGCCCGACGCGACGATCGACCAGCGCCGTCTTCCTGGACGCTTCCGACAATCTCTCGAGCACCTCATCGAGACCCCTGGCGATCGCATCCTGCCGGGCTGCCAGCTCGCGCCTGCCGGTCGCGGCCTGCATCTGCTCGCTCAGCGCTGCTTGTTCGCGGGCCAGATCCAGAGACTGTCGTCCTGCCCGATCGAGCGCTTCCACCGCTTCCCCTCGCCAGTCGGCGCCGAGTGACTCGGACGCATCCTCCATGCTTCGAGCGGCCTCCTCGAGAGAAGCAGCCGCCTGCTCGGCCGCGCGCTGCGCATTCCGATCGCCGCCACCTCGTGCGGCCGACGGTCCACCGGGCTGGGAGCGGGCCGCGTCCGCCGCCTCGCGCATTCGGTCGGAGGCTTGCCTGATCGCCGCATCGGCCCCGGAGACCGAATCGGAAGCCGCGTCGGCTCCCTGCATCTCCAGGCGCTCCTCTACCTCGGCCAGACGCCGGGAAAGCTCGTCGGCGGCTTCGGCGAGTTCCAGCTCCTCAGCCGCCCACGCATCCTCCTGCTCCGGACTCGCGGCGGCCCTCGCCTGCCGCTCTGCGAGATCCGAAACTTGCGTCGCAGCATCCCGCAGGGCCTGTTCGGTGGCCACGCGCTCCATCAGGTCGGCCGCTTCGTCCACCTGTCGCTCGAGGTCGGCCGCGCTCCGGGACAGCTGCTCGAGCGCGTCGCGGGTCGCTGCAGGATCGATCTGCCGCAGCGCCTCCTCTAGAGCTCGCAGCCTCTCGGCAAGACCCGATTCCCTCAGCTCACGCATCAAATCTCCGAGTTCCTCGAGACGCCGCCGAAGCGCGGGTTCGGCAGCAGGAGAAGTATCCAGGCCTGCCTGAAGCTCGGCGAGATCCCGTTCCAGCTCTTCCATCCGTTGCTCTACATCGCGGCTCTGCTGTTCGACCGCACGAGCCGCTTCCGTACCCTCGAATCGACCGGATTCGCCGGCCCCCGCCCGAGAAGAGCCGGCAGCGGCTTCGGCCGCGTCACGCCGCAGCTCGGATACCTGGTCCGCGAGCACCTGTGCGTCGGCCGCCAGTTCTCCCGTTCTCTCGGTGGCGGTTCGCCGAAGCTCGGCGATCGAGGGCACTGTGACGCGCCAGGTACGGGACGTCGATGCCCCGGTGGCGGGATTACCGTCTCTGGCGACGACGCGATAGAGAAGCGTGTCACCCGGCGCCAGTGCGAAGGGTGCCAGCGGAAGGTCCGCCCGGACCACGCGGCGTAGCTCCCCGTCGCTCTCGGCAAGTCGTTCCGACCGGGGATCCGAGCGGATCCCGGAGGCCGACGCCTTCCAGGTGACGAGATGCAAGGACTCGAGCCCCACATCGTCCGAAGCGTCTATGACGAGCTGCAGGGCCGGATCTGCCGCAATCTCTACATCCCGGCCGGGGCGCACGACCCTGACCCGGGGAGGGCTGTCATGCAGTATGGTGAGCTCGAGAGGTGCCGGTAGGCGAAGCCCCGGCACCTGACCGCGCGGGCGCAAGTCGAATCGCCAGACTCCGTCCGACTCGGGCGTGAACTCTCCACCGAATCGAGCCCCGGACACCGACAGGTCTACCGCCGTATCGGCGGTTTCCGAGACCAGCTCCGCGACCGAAAGAGGGTGATTGGCGCGCCCTTCGACCCGGATCACGGTACCGGATTCGATCGTCAACGGCGGGATCGGAGTCTGGACCGTGTCCTCTGCACCTCCTCGCCACCGGGGCAACCGTGAAATGACGATCAACTCCTTTGCCAGGAGCGGATCCGCCGGATTCACCCGCACGGTGTCTGACCTGCGTCCACTCTCATCTTCCACCCATGCGAGCGTATTCACCCGCACCGGTCCAGTCCGACCCTCGGCTGTGCCATCTTCCCCTACCGGAATGCCGGCACTCCTGTCCGCCTCGCCCTCCGGCTGCCAATGCAGAGATACGACAGCCCGGCCCGTGGCCCGTATTCGAAGACGTGCCGGATCACCGCGCAGGACGGGTTCGTCGAGAACATCGATCCGCATCGGCGGTGGAGGCGGCGGAAACGCGTAGATCCACGGCCGGGCTATCGCTCCGGCAGCTGCACGTGATTCGGCGGGACGAAGCCCCGCGGTGAGCCAGAGGGCGAGCAGCGCCGTCGCAGCAGATCCCAGCGACAACGTGATGCGACGGCGGGCCTGTGCTGTCCGCGCCGGGAGCAACTGCGCATCGGACACGCGTTCCAGCGCGGCCGCCACCCGCGCCCGCTGCAGTTCCGCCAGTTCCATCGATCCGGTCCCGGTCGAACCTGCGAGCTCGAGAGCCCCGGACAGCTGGCCGTCACGAAGCCCGATCGCCCGACCGGTCTCCTCGGCGAGGTCGGTCACGCGCAGTGCACAGGTCGCCCTTCGAGCCCTGACGACCAGAACCGATTGAGCGAGGATCAGGCTCACGACAAGAGTGAGAGGCACCAGCGAGCCGGGTCGGTCCCACCAGACCTCGGGAAGCCAGGCCAGCACCACAGGCGCGATCATGACCAGCGCCGACCCGACGGCGACGCCTGCCAGAATCGTCCGGCCTCGTAACCGCTTCGCCAGCCCGTCCACCCGACCGAGCTGTCGCTCGGCATCCACCCGCGTCACCTGCCTCTCCCCTCCTCCTCCCGGGCGGCCAGTGCGGCCGAATACGCTTCGTTACGGCGAAGTCCGAACCGGTGCTGGAGCGCCTCCGAGATCTCCCTCGCACCCATTCCTTCGCGGCACATGCTCCGGGCCTGCTCCGCGATCGCTTCGGGTTCCGGCCCTCGCTCGAGATCGCCGTCATCCGCAGGCGGAGCGAGCACCAGGGTCACCTCCCCGCGGACTTCACGCGATTCGTAATAGTCCGCAAGGGATCGGACCGTTCCCCGTCGTACCTCTTCATGCAGTTTGGTGAGCTCGCGGCACACGCAGCACTCGCGGTCGCCCAGATCGGCGGCCGCCCAGTCGTGCAGCAGCCTCGCTACTCGGCCCGGCGCCTCGAAGGCGACGACCGCGACGGAGGAAGTCGCACAGAGCCGGAGCCACTCGGATCGGTCCTTCCCTTTTCTGGGTGCGAATCCGAGAAACAGGAACGCATCGGCCGGGAAACCGGAGAGGCCTGCAGCGGCCGTGACCGCCGACGGTCCGGGAACCGTGAGCACGCGGTGGCCCGCTTCGCCCACCAGGTGCACCAGCCGTGCGCCGGGATCTGACACGCCCGGCGCGCCTGCGTCCGTCACGAGCGCACATGATCCGCCACGCGACAGCAACTCGATCACCTCGACCGAGCGCGATGCTTCGTTGTGCTGATGCAGCGATCTCAGGGGCGTCTGGATTCCGAACTGTTGGAACAGGCGCGAAGTACGGCGCGTGTCCTCGGCATAGACCCTGTCGACACCGGCGAGCGTAGCCGCACCCCGAGGCGACAGGTCGTCGAGATTCCCGATCGGCGTTCCGACGAGGTAAAGGGCGGACTCAGTCATGCGAGTGAGCGCGCCCTCCGCGACTCGTAGACGCGGAGGGCGCGTTCGGGGCAGCGCTCCAACCCCGGGTTCGAAGGGAGATCCTCAGACGTGCTCCAGGATCTTCTCTTCCAGATACTTCTTCGGGAAGGCTCCCACCACCTGGTCCACCACCTCACCGTCCTTGAAGTACAGGATGCTCGGAATGGAGCGGATGTTGAAACGGCCCGCCGTGACCCGGTTCGAGTCCACGTCCAGCTTGCCCACCTTGATCTTGCCTTCGTACTCCTGGGCGAGCTCTTCGACGATCGGACCCACCATGCGGCACGGCCCGCACCACTCGGCCCAGAAGTCCACGATCGCCAGCCCCTCACTCGCCTCGATCTCGTCCGCGAAGTTCTCGTCGGTGATTTCCCGGATATCTCTTCCCGCCACTTTTCACTCTCCGATTTCGTGTTGAGCGACCGACTCACGATCGCCTAGATTGCTCCTGCCCGCTCGCCGCGAGAGGCGGCTGAATTCCGACCGATCCACTACCGGAGCGAACCGACTTGCACAAGATCGATCACATTGGAATCGCGGTCAAATCCCTGGTCGAGGCTGTCCCGGCCTGGGAGTCCCTGCTTGGAATAAACGCTTCAGGCACGGAAGAAGTTCCCTCCGAGCGAGTCCGCGTGGCTTTCTTCGGCGATGGGCCCGGCAGGGTCGAATTGCTCGAAGCCACGGAACCCGACTCTCCCATCGCCCGTCACATCGAGAAACGCGGGCCGGGCATACATCACGTCTGCCTTCGCGTCGCGAATCTCGAAGCCGCCCTGGACCGGGCCGCAAAGGCCGGATTGACTCCCATTCCCCCGGGAATTCGTGACGGTTCCGGCGGCCACCGGGTCGCGTTCCTCCACCCGCGGGAGACGGGCGGCGTGCTTCTCGAACTCACCCAGGAGCCCGACGGATAAATGACCCGTCGGCTCCGGCTGCCGGATCAGAGCCCGGCCGCGAGAGCGTCCACGTTGAGCCGTTCGACGAACCACCGACCCGATCCGTCCGGGACGACAATGGTCGGCACGGTGACGTCGCCCTTCCGGGTCCCGGTCATCCGGACCTCGTAACGAATCCGGTCCGGACCGAGCATCGCCAGGTTCACCTGATTCAGGGTGTACCCCTGGTGCTTCAGCAACCGGGACAGGAAGATCATCCGCGCTTCGACGTCGGCCACCCCGAACTCCTCCACCGCTGGTCCATCCGACGTACCGAACAGGTTCGACATGGTCGCGAAGTCCTCGACATTCGCCGCATCCATGAACGTCCGCACCGCCATTTCAGACGTTGCCGCTCCCCAGGCGGAGCCGGTCGTCGAGTTGACTTCGCTGCCTCCGGAGGCACAGCCCGCGATCCCGAGCAGAGTCGCCGACAACAAGCCAAGGATACGGACCGGGGGTCGCCGGATCTGCATTAGGGGTGGCCTCCAGGTGAAGGGCCTGCGCCTTCGATGGGCGTGAGCCGGACCCCAGCGGGGATCCGGCCCATGCTGCCGATCGGGTAATCTGTCATCGCCGCGCCGGGGGTCAAGCCTCGACCCGCTCGAACGACAGTTCGCCATCGGCTCCGACGTCCACTCGAATCGTGTCTCCGTCCGAGTACCTGCCATCCAGAAAGGCCATGGCGAGCGGATCGGACACCAGGTGTTGAATCGCCCGTTTCATCGGTCGCGCACCGAATGCGGGATCGTACCCCACCTCCGCGATCCGGGCGCGTGCTTCGGGTGTCACCTCCAGACTGATCTCCCGTTCGGAGAGGTATCCAGCCAGCCGGTCGAGTTGTAGCTTTACGATCTGCTCGAGGTGATCACGCTCAAGCGGCTTAAATACAACGATTTCATCGATCCGATTGAGGAATTCAGGCTTGAAGCCCTGCTGCAGGGCCTCGCGAACCTTGACCTCCACCAGTTCCCAGTCATCTCCACTGTGTTCGAGGATGTAGGAACTGCCGATATTGCTCGTCAGGATGATGACGGTATTTCGAAAATCGACGGTCCGACCCTGCCCGTCCGTCAGGCGCCCGTCGTCCAGGATCTGAAGAAGCACGTTGAACACATCCGGGTGCGCTTTCTCGATCTCGTCGAACAGCACGACGCTGTACGGACGTCTGCGCACGGCCTCTGTTAGCTGTCCGCCCTCCTCGTATCCCACGTAGCCCGGTGGCGCCCCGATGAGCCGGGCCACCGCATGGCGCTCGCCGTACTCGGACATGTCCAGTCGGACGAGGGCATCCTCGTCATCGAAGAGGAATTCCGCGAGTGCCCGCGCCGTCTCGGTCTTGCCGACGCCCGTCGGCCCCAGGAAGATGAAGCTCCCGACCGGCCGGTTCGGGTCCTGGAGCCCCGCTCTACTCCGCCGAACCGCGTTCGAGACGGCCTCGACTGCCTCATCCTGGCTGACGACCCGTTCGTGAAGGTGCTCCTCCAGTCGGGTCAGGCGCTCTCTCTCATCATCCAGCATCCGGGACACCGGGATACCCGTCCAATTCGCCACGACTTCGGCTATGTCCTCCGGCCCGACCTCCTCGGTGAGAAAGCTGCCGCCCTCCGCCTGCATCCTGGTGAGCTCGGCCTCGGCCGCCTCCAGCTCCGCCTGGGCCCGCGGAATCTCCCCGTAGGAGATTTCGGCCGCACGCTGAAGGTCGCCGCTACGGGTCGCCTGTTCGGCCTGAGTTCCGAGCTCTTCGATCCTCCGCTTCTGTTCTCTCACCCGCTCGATCGATTCCTTCTCCAACGTCCAGCGGGCCTTCATACCGGCGAGTTGCTCACGGATCCCCGCGAGTTCGGCCTCGAGAACCTCGAGCCTCTCGGCGCTCTTGGGATCGCTTTCCTCCCTGAGTGCCTCGCGTTCGACCTCGAGCTGCGTCTGCCGCCGTTCGAGCAGGTCGATTTCCTCGGGCATCGAATCGATCTCGATGCGGAGCCGCGATGCGGCTTCATCCACGAGGTCGATCGCCTTGTCGGGCAGGAACCGGTCACCGATGTAGCGATCGGAAAGCCTCGCCGCCGCAACGATGGCGGGATCCGTGATGCGGACTCCGTGGTGTACCTCGTACTTCTGCTTGAGACCTCTGAGGATGGCGATCGTCTCGTCGACGGCAGGCTCACCCACGAAGACCGGCTGGAATCTCCGTTCCAGCGCCGGGTCCTTCTCGATGTGCTTTCGGTACTCGTCCAGCGTCGTCGCGCCGACCATTCGAAGCTCACCGCGTGCCAGCGGAGGCTTGAGCATGTTGCCCGCATCCACGGCCCCCTCCGCCGCACCCGCGCCGACGATCGTGTGAAGCTCGTCCAGGAATACGATGTACTTGCCCTTCGCCTCCGTAATCTCCTTGAGTGCCGCCTTCAGCCGCTCCTCGAACTCGCCCCTGAACTTGGCTCCCGCCAGCATGGCAGCGATGTCCAGCTGGATGAGCTTCTTGTCCTTGAGACTTTCGGGAACGTCGCCTTCCACGATGCGCTGGGCGAGCCCCTCGACGATCGCCGTCTTGCCGACTCCGGGCTCCCCGATCAGAACCGGGTTGTTCTTCGTCCGCCGCGACAGGACCTGCATCACCCGACGAATCTCCGGGTCGCGCCCGATCACCGGGTCCAGTTCTCCGTCGCGGGCCCTCTCCGTCAGGTCGACTCCGAATCGCTCCAGGGCCCGGTATTTCCCTTCGGCCTCGGGATCGGTCACCTGATGCGGCCCGCGCACGGCCGCCAGTGCCTCTCGCAGCGCCGCCTGATCCGCGCCGGCTGAGGCCAGAACCTCCCGAGTGCTGCTCGCAGCCTTGCCGGCCAGGGCTACGAGCAGGTGCTCGGTGGACACGTACTGGTCACCGAGCGAACGCGCCTCCTCGTCCGCCTCGTCGAGTACCCGCACGAGCTCCCGACTGGCGGCAGGCGCCGCTCCCGACTGAGTGGGCAGCCGATCCAGTCCCGACCGGACGCCACCGGCGACGACCGCCGGGTCAGCACCCGCCTTGCGAAGAATGGGATCGATGATTCCCTCTTCCTGGTCGAGCAGAGCAGCCAGCAAATGGAGATCTTCAACCGCCGGATTCCCCTGTCGCCGCGCGAGCTCGGCTGCAGCCTGCAGCGATTCAGCCGCGCGTACCGTCAATCTGTCAGCTGGTAGCATGTGCTCTCACTTCTCCTCGTATGCCGTCAATCGATCGATACCTTGCGACCTTCGCCGTCGCCCCGCCGGGGAAGACGGATCTCCAGAATCCCGTCTTCGAGCTTTGCACGGATCCCCTCGGGGTCCGCATCGCCAGGGATCCTGAACGTGCGCTGGAATCGGCCGTACGTTCGCTCTGTCCGCTGGACTACGGCTCCGTCCGGATACCCGGGTCGCGACCGACGTCCGCTGAGCCGGAGCTCATCTCCGACCGTATTCACATCCAGTGCCTCTTTCGTGACTCCGGGGAGGTCGAGCTGGATGTAGTAGGCGTCGGAGGATTCGGCCATTTCCATCTTCGGGTGTCGCCCTGGAACGTTGGGTCCGAAGGTGCGGATGTTCTCGAACATCTCCTCGACGAACCCCTGTATCTCGCCAAGTGGACCCCGGGCGTCCGGGGTTCCTGTCTCGGCAGTTTTCTCGTCGTTCATTCTCTGTCATCTCCGGTTCGGGGTGAGCTTCTCAGAGGGGCAAGACACGTGCCCTCCGACATCTGCCGTTTCGGCAGGATTCCCGCCGTGGGGGTTCATCCAGGCCTGCCTCTCAGCCCATGTTCGGACCCAGCAGCAGTGCGTTCATGAACAGAACGAATTGCGACGGCCACATCAGGCGGAAGAGCGGATCGTCTGCGAACAGCACGATCTGCCCGCGTCCCACGCGGACCGAAGCGAGCCAGGCCGTACCGCCCAGCTCTTCCAGCTTGGACTCGCTGACCACGCCCGACACGTTTCTTACCCCGGACTCGAGCGCCACCACCGTCTCGAACGATCCGGAGGGCTCGAACAGGATGTCGGACAGGTGCAGGACGAACATGCGGCGATCGGAATTCCCGAGGCCCGCCCCCCACGCCAGGGGATGCGCGGAGTCCATCCGCACCGGGAGGATCACTCCATTCACGGATCGATCCCAGCGGTCCTCGCGTCGTTCTTCTCTCGTGCGAAGCGCGGCGGCACGGCGGTCCTCCTCGCTCAGCGAGTCAGCTTCGGCCTCGCGCAGCTCGATTTCGGCGAGCGATCGGCTCGCCCAATGCGCCGCACCGGCAAAGGTCACCAGAGTTCCACCACTCTCCAGCCAGGACCGCAACGCGCCCGTGGCCTGCTCGTCCAGAAATCGACCGGGCCGCCCGTCGGGAAGGACGAGCACGTCCCACTCCGAGAGTCGGAGACCCGAGATCTCTTCAAGCTCCAGCGCATCGAAGGGTACGCCCGCCATTCGCTCGAGAAAGTACCAGGCGGAGCCGAAGCTGGTCGCCCAGGTCCCCGAGCCGCGGAACACGCCGATTCGGGGCGCCCGCAGACCAAGCGACCGGGATGTCCCGAGGTCGCGTCCTTCCTCGGCCCAGCCTGTCGTCACCGGAACGGCGAACGGCGCCAGACCCGCGCTGGACAGCCGTTCCGCCGCCTCCGCGTCGGCCTGAAGCAGGCGAGTTCCAGCGGGCCACTTTCGACCACCGAGCTCGAATTCTCCCTCGAGTGCCCGTGCCCGGCCGCCAGCGCGCAGCCAGGCCACGAGGGGGCCGGAGCTCTGCCAGCTCGGAGCGACGAGCCAGCCGAGAGGAAGCGCTGCTCCTGACGCGTTCGGAGCCCGATCGAATGCCAGCGTATCGACCGGCGCCATCTCGGTGCCGTCGACTCCACGGGATGCGGAGTGCGTCTCGAGTCCGAAAGCGTAGGGCAGCGACCAGGCGGTGATATCGTAGGTGCGACCGGGTCCATCCGTCGGGTGCGGCACATCGGCCTGCAGCAGAGTTCGAGCGAGGCGTCCGCGCCTCTGGTCGGCCCTGACCAGGAGGGTACCTTCCGGGAAATCTGATCGCCCGACGAAGCCGCGGTGGGGCTCTGCGCTCGCCTCGAAGGAACCGGTGGCGCGCTCGACCTCGATTCCCTGTCGGACCAGGGACCGTGAGAATTGGGATGCGACGACTCCGCCCTGATCGGGAACAACGATGAAGTCCGGCGCAGCCTCATCCCGGGCCGAGTGGAATCGCGCGAAGTCGTGCAGAAGGTCGGTCTTGCCCGCAGCCGCCGTGCGCAGCGTGCTGATTCCTGCGACCCGGTGTCTCTCAATCCGATCGGCGAGCTTCAGCAGCTCACCATCGTGTCGCCGAACCACGAGCCCCGCTCGTCCACCACCCGCCTGCTCGTACGTCATCCCGATCGCGCCGACCAGGCTGGGCCAGCTGTCCCCATATCCCGGGTAGAAGAGATCGAATTGCTCGGCGGTGAAGTAGAGCCAGCGGCGCCGGTCGAACTCCGCAGCGTTGGCCCGGCCGAATCGCTCGGCCCACCGGGCCGTCGATTCGGGATACAGGGGGCTGATCGGAGCGGCGGCTGGAAAGAAGAAGTAGCTGCTCTCGTGTCCCATCTCGTGGAAGTCTACGTGGACGGCCGGGTGCCACCTGTCGAACTCGGCGAGCCTGGCCTGCGTCTCGGGCTGGGAAGCCCATGTCCAGTCCCTGTTCAGGTCGAACAGGTAGTGGTTGTAGCGTCCACCGGGCCACGGCTGCCGGTGCTCCGCCGAGGAGACTTCGGGATTCGGCACTTCGCCCCTGACAGATCGGTACCAGTTCACGTATCGATCACGGCCGTCCGGATTCGCGACCGGATCGATGACGACGATCAGGGAGTCGAGCACGCCATCCAGGCCCGCCCGGCCCGTGGCGAGATCCCAGGCCGTCCACAGGGCGGCCTGAGAGGAGGAACTCTCGTCTCCGTGGATCCCGTAGGTGAGCCACACTACGGCCCGCGTTTCACGGGCGATTTCCCTCGCCCGATTCGGGCTCAGCTTCGGATCCGTGAGCAGCTGGAGCCGGGCGAGATCCGACTCGAAGTCCCCCGCATCAAGGCCATGCCCGATGACCAGCACGAACAGCGACCGACCCTCCGGCGTGACGCCGTACTGTTCCAGGTGCACCACAGGTGAACCGGCGGCTAGCGCATGGCCGTAGGACTCGATGGCGTTCGTGCTCGCGAATCTCTGACCGAGCTCGTACCCCAGGTGCTCTGCGGGCGAAGGCGGTCCAGTCTGCGCCAGAGCAGCAGATGGCGAGAGTGCTGCCACCGCTGCGGTGCAGAGGGCGAGAAGTGCCGGAATACGCGCCCGAAGCGAAAGCTTCAGGGGCTGTCTGATCATCTTTCGGCTGGACATTCGGACGTGGTCGATTTCACGGGAGAAGCGGAACCAGCGGCCTTGGCCACGGACGTCGCTCGAACCTAGCCCGAGCGATCCACGGGTACAACGAGGTCCGCGGCTTCGTTGACACGTCCCGACTCGCCATCTAGCCTCCGGGCATGATCAGACTCCGACCGCGCCGGCACGGCCTGTTGCTCCTCCTGCTGCTGACGTCATGCGGCGAGACGGGCACCGGCGATCGGGCCACTCTACCCGTTCCCCGCGACACGTACGTCAGATCCATGGCTGAACTGGCTCGTTTGCGCAGGCGCCCTCCCCCCGCTCGAGGAGCGCCGGAGCGGGAACGTCTTGCCGACTCTGCCCGGACGGAAATCCTGACGCGGCACGGAGTCTCCGCCGAGGACCTGGTCGCTTTCGCCGACGTCGCCGGTCGCGATCCCACGTTGATGATGGAGATCTCGCAGGCGATCGCCGAGCTCGGCGACTCGATGGATGCCGAGCTTGCACCCGGAAATCCGAGTGAAACGACGCAGACGCTCGACCAGGACTCTGCACCCAGCGAGTCGACCGGTGCCTCTTCTTCGCGCCAGGACACTTCGGCCACGGGGCCGCCCACGACCGACCCGGTCCCGTCGCCGAGGTTCGCCGACCCCGCAACGGACGGCGCCCTCGAATCGGAGCAGCCCCAAGAGAACGCCGATTCGGTGACCTCGACCGATCGGACGCCGGAGCGTCCCGAGCGAAGACCGATCCGACGTCCGGCCAGATCCCGCCCTGAGAGGTGAGCAACGGGTCGTCGAACCTGAGTTCATCTGCAGTTGCACAGGCTGTCGAACGTGGTAGCTTCCTGTGTCGCGTTCGATCCTGGAGCGAACGGTACGCCGCGAACTGACGCACGACGGCCCCGGTCGCCTCCTGGAGTCACCTCCTCAAAGACGATCCGTGAACTCCCGGGACCCATCGAACCCCCCGATTGAGACGCCCCCGAAGCTGGAGGGCGTGATGTCCGGCTGGCTCGCCGGCATCGGAGGTGCCGTGATGACGGGTGCTCGTCACGTGGGGCGCGCGGGAATCCTGGCCGCGGCCACCTTCGGCGCGGTCCTCCGTCCGAGGGAGTACCGCCGAGAGGCGTTCGTACAGGCGAAGAAGATCGGCATAGACAGTTTGCCGCTCGTGCTCCTCGTGGCCGCCCTGAGTGGATCGATTCTCGCACAGCAGAGCGGATACCAGTTCACGGAGATCCCGCTCTGGGTCGTGGGCAACACCGTGGCGGCAGGCATGCTCACCGAGCTGGCGCCCTTGCTGTCCGCCATCATCATGGCCGGACGGGTAGGATCGGGAATCGGGGCGGAGCTGGGCACCATGAAGGTGACCAACCAGATCGACGCACTCCGCACCCTCGGACGGGACCCTGTCACCGAGCTGGTGGCCCCGAGAGTCGTGGCCGGTGCCGTGATGATGCTCCCGATCGTCATCTTCGCGAACATCGTCGGCATCTGGAGCGGCTGGCTCTCGGCCATCGCCCTGCTGCCGATGACGACCCACGAGTATGTCTACGGAGTCCAGAATTACTACCACGCCGCCTCGCTCATCTTCTCGCTGGTGAAGGGGTTCTTCTTCGGCATCACCATCACCTTCACCGCCTGCTACGTGGGATTGCAGGCGGAAGGCGGAGCGGCCGGCGTGGGAAGAACGGCCACGAACGCGGTCGTATCGATCATAGTATTGATCATGATGCTCGACGTGTTCCTGGCTCCCCTCTACAAGGCGTTCCAGTGAGTCGCGCCGCCGGGCTTCAATGATCGAGATCCGTGACCTGCGGAAGGTCCTGAACGGCAAGGCGGTCCTGGACGGCGTCGACCTGGACATCCACGAGGGAATGAGCCTCGTGATCATGGGTCCATCGGGAACCGGCAAGAGCGTGTTGCTGAAGCACATCGTCGGTCTGTTCGATCCCGATCGAGGGGAGATTCTGGTCGAAGGCATGTCGGTACCCCGCGCCGGCGGCAAGGAGATCAAGGAGATCCGCTCGAAGATCAGCTACGTGTTCCAGAACGCGGCGTTGTTCGATTCCCTGACGGCGGGGCAGAACATCCAGTTGGGGCTGCCCGAAGAGCATTGCCGCCGGGTTCCCGCCCTCGACGATCCGCTCGTGCGGGAAGCGATCGAGCACGTGAATCTGGGGCACGAGGTGCTGCGCCTGATGCCTGCCGAGCTCTCCGGAGGGATGCAGAAACGGGTCGCGATCGCGCGGGCAATCGTGGGCAAGCAGAAGTACATCCTCTACGACGAACCGACTACGGGACTCGACCCGGTAAACGCGAATGTGATCAATCGACTGATCGCTCGCCTGCAGGGCGAGATCGGTGCTACGAGTATCATCGTGACGCACGATGTCGAGAGCGCTTTCTACCTGGGTGACAGGATCGTGCTGCTCGCCAATGGGAGGGTCCAGGCGTCCGGCAGCCCGGACGAACTGCGGGAGTCGCGCGATCCGATCGTGCAGGACTTCCTGCACCCGAAGCTAGAAACCGAGGAATTCGACGGATGAGAGATCCCGGACTGCGGGAACAGAGACGTACGGAAGTCCTGGTCGGAGGGCTGCTGGTCGTGGCCTTCATCGCCCTGATCATGGGCATTTTCTGGATCAGCGGCGCGAAGCCGGGCACCCCGAAGACGACGCTGTACGCGAAGGCGCCCCAGGCCGGGGCGATCGGAGAGGGCACGCGCCTGACCCTGCTCGGCGTGGACGTCGGACGTGTGAACCAGGTTACGTTGCGGCCGGATGGCGTGGTTTTCGAACTGGAACTGACCCACCGGGGAACCCTGCCGGCGGACACCAGGGCCGAGGAGCAGACCGCTGGCTTCCTGGGCATGGCGGCGCTGGCGCTGATCCCGGGCGAGTCGCAGACCCCCCTCGCAGAAGGTGACACCATCTACGCTGCGGGCGGCGGGCCCGGATTGCAGGACCTGGCAGGCGACCTGGGCGACCAGGTGTCGGCGGTTCTCACTCGCATCAATACGCTGCTGGACGATTCGACCGTGGCGGCAGCACAGGCCGGGATCGGATCCTTCTCGGGGGGAATGGAGGAGCTGGAAGCGCTCCTCGAGGCCGAATCGGAATCGCTCGAACAACTGATCCAGGGTCTCTCGGCCACCTCCGCCCGCCTCGCGAGACTCACTTCGGGGCCGGAACTCGAGCGCACGCTCGCCCACATGGACTCCCTCACGGAGCGCCTGGCAGCGGCCAGCGAAGACCTGGACCTCACATCGGAAGCGCTCGCCTCCGTGCTGGGGAAGATAGACCGCGGCGAGGGGAGCCTCGGCCTGATGGTCAACGACACGACCCTCTACGTGAACCTCACGGCGACCCTGTCGAACCTCGAGGCCGCTTCCGAGGAGATCGCGCTTCTCACCCGCGACATCCGCGAGCGACCGGAACACTACACGAAGGGACTGAAGTTCTCGGTGTTCTAGGAGTCAGTTCAGCCCGTCAGCAGCGGTCGCAGCACCAGAAGCCAGATCGACAGGCCGGCAAGCAGGAGGGCCAGCAGGATCTTGGCGGCTGTCGACAGCAGTGGCCAGTTCCGACCCGGGTCCGCGGTCGTGACCTTCCATTCTCCGGTCTTTCGAACGCCCGCATCGGGAGTGACGTCGAAGGCCCAGGCGAGCAGAAGAACGACCGGCAGACCGGCAGCGGCGAGACCCACGAGCGGGCCGAGCGCCACCTCCAGACCGGCCAGCGGCAGGAGCACATCCGCCGCACCCACCACGCCGGAGGCGATGCTTCCGTAGACGACGCCCGCGCTCCAGACCTTCCGGCGTCGCATCTCTTCCCAGAAGGTGAGCTTCCGGGCGGGCGCGGGCTCAGGTATCGGCGTGTCCTGAGAGTCCTGGACACGAGCAGTCCCGGCGGACGACAGGGCAGCCGAAAATTCGGCGGCGGAGGTAAAACGATCGGCGGGCAGCCGGGAGAGCGCCTTCCGAAGGGCTGCGTCCACCGCTTCCGGTACCGAGGACCGGATGGTACGGATCGACCCCGGCTCCTCCGTGAGACGGCGTGCCATCGTCGCATGTACCGAGCGACTTGCCATGGGTGTCTCACCGCAGAGCATCTCCCAGATGACACACGCCGCAGCGTAGAGATCGCTGCGGGCATCCAGGGGTTCGCCCCCGGCCTGCTCGGGACTCATGTAAGCGGGCGTTCCCACCACCACGCCCGTCGCCGTCAGTCGGGCGCCACCGCCCCGCTCCAGTGCGCGGGCGACGCCGAAGTCGGAGACTAGAGCGTGATTTCCGGAAAGCAGGATGTTCGCCGGCTTGATGTCGCGATGCACGATGCCGCTCCGATGGGCGCAACCGAGACCGTCCAGGATCTCCCCTCCGATCCGCAACGCTTCCTCCACCGGCAACATTCGCTCCCGGTCGAGCCGCTCACGAAGAGTCTCGCCCTCGAGCAGCGGCGACACGTGGTAGAGGAGACCGTCCGACTCGCCGGAATCGTACAGGGGCAGGATGTGGGGGTGGGCCAGCTGCGCGGCGATCTGAATTTCCTGCAGGAAGCGCTCTCGGCCGAGCACCGCGCTCACCTCTGGATGGAGGACCTTGATCGCCACCTCGCGCCCGTGTCGCAGGTCTTCGCCCCCGAACACGACGGCGGTCCCTCCCCGACCGATTTCCTCCGTAATCCGGTAGCGCTCGCGCAGCACCTCGCTCGCACGCTCCTGGAGCTTTCTGGAGGTCACGGTCGGTCTCCCTTCAGAGTCCGGTCGGGTGATCCACGAACGACCAGCCCGTTCCGAAACGCTCGGCCACCAGGGCGGCGAGAGCCTTGACCCCGAGCACCTCCGTCAGGTAGTGCCCGGCGTACACCACGTTCAGTCCGAGCTCCGTCGCGTCGTGAAAGCTGTGGTGCGATCCCTCGCCGGTGATGAACGTGTCCAGACCGGCCTCGTGAGCATCGACGATGGCGGATTCGGCGCCCCCGGTGATGATCCCGACCCGGCGCACGTGGGCAGGACCGCCCGGGATCACGAAGGGTTCGTCACCGCAAGTATCCGCGATGCGGGCCACCAGTTCATCCAGCGGCAGGTCGGCCGTGGACCAGACTCCGATATCGTCCAGGTCGCGCCACGAACCGAACCGACCTTCGATCTCGAGACCGAGCTCCTCGGCCAGGAGAGCGTTGTTTCCGATCTCAGGGTGCACGTCCAGGGGTGCGTGTGCCGAGTACAGGGCCACGTCGGCGTCGAACAATCCCTTCAACCGGCGGTAGGTCCGGCCGGTGACCGGCAGCGGATCGCCCCAGAAGAGCCCGTGGTGGACGAGCAACAACTGGGCCCCCTCGCGCGCGGCGCCCTCGATGGTCGCCTGGCAGGCATCCACCGCCGCACATACGTGCTCGACGGGTGAGCGCGCATCCACCTGGAGGCCGTTGCGCGCCCCGGGAGCGTCAGGGACGCTCGCCGTCCCGAGGTATTCGTCGAGGAACTCGACGATCTCGTGCAGGTCCGCCACGCTCCCTCCCTCCCCGGCCCCACGGGCCGGCGTCTGTCTCAGTACGCCTTCGCTCTCACGACCTCGGCCACCGAAGCCTCCCCGCACAGACAGCGTGTCGGTGGATCGCTCGATCGAAACTCCTCGTCGGGAATCACCCGGATCGTGGCTTTCGTCTCCTCCTTGACCCGGGCCTCGCACCCTTCATCCCCACACCAGCCGGTGAACACGAAGCCGCCGACGCTCT
This sequence comes from Gemmatimonadota bacterium, assembly GCA_023554245.1. Taxonomy (GTDB): domain Bacteria; phylum Gemmatimonadota; class Gemmatimonadetes; order Palauibacterales; family Palauibacteraceae; genus Carthagonibacter; species Carthagonibacter metallireducens. Next base: position 45,527 of record JAMJQL010000107.1, on the reverse strand, counting down.
CGACGACGTCGCGGAACGTGTCCATCGACTCCACGTTCCTCGTCGTGTTGGCGCCGCGACGTTCGGTGGCTTCGGCGAGCAGTTCACCCTGCATGCGGACGAGCAGTGTCTCCAGCTCCTCGGTGATGCCACCGAGACTCAAGGGTCGCTTTCGATCCTCGCCGTCGGGGGTGAAGCGTCGGACGACCATCGCCTGACCGGCTTCCAGGTCCCGTGGCCCGATCTCGAGCCGGACGGGCACGCCCCTGCGCTCCCAGTCGTAGTACTTGGCGCCCGGGTTCATTCCTTCTCGACCGTCGAGGTGGGTCCGTATCCCTCCCCCGACCAGCGCCTCGGCGAGACGGGCAGCCGATTCGAGCACCTGCCCTTTCTGATCCTCGTTTCGCCAGATCGGGACGATCACCGCCTGGTACGGCGCCAATCTAGGTGGAAGGACGAGGCCCGTATCATCGCCGTGAGCCATGATCAGGCCCCCGATCAGCCTCGTGGACACGCCCCACGACGTGCTCCAGACGAAGTCGTGCTCCCCCTCCTCGGTCTGAAACCTGACGTCGAACGCCCGGGCGAAATTCTGCCCCAGATTGTGACTCGTTCCGGCCTGCAGAGCCCTGTTGTCCCGCATCAGGCCCTCGGTCGCGTAGGTTCGGACCGCACCGGCGAATTTCTCGGACTCGGTCTTCAGCCCGGTGATCACCGGAAGGGCCATCCAGTCCTCCATGAAGGTCCGATACACGCCCAGCATGCGGCGCGTCTCTTCCTCCGCCTCCGATTCCGTCGCGTGGGCCGTGTGTCCCTCCTGCCAGAGAAACTCGGTGGTCCGGAGAAAGGGCCGGGTCCGAAGCTCCCAGCGTACCACGTTGGCCCACTGGTTGAGCAGAAGCGGAAGATCGCGATACGAATCGATCCAATCCCGCACGATCGGCCAGATGATCGCCTCGGAAGTGGGGCGCACGACCAGCGGCTCTTCCAGCTCCGAGTTTCCGGCGTGCGTGACGATCGCGGTCTCGGGCGCGAATCCTTCTACGTGCTCCGCTTCTCGGTCGAGCGCCGACTTGGGCAGGAAGAGCGGGAAGTAGGCATTCTGATGCCCGGTCGCCTTGAACATCCCATCCAGGCCTGCCTGGATCAGCTCCCAGATTCGATAACCGTACGGCCGGATCACCATGCAGCCGCGCACGGCCGAATGACTCGCCAGCTCCGCCTGCTGCACGATCTCGTTGTACCAGGCCGAGAAGTCCTCCGCCTGCGGGGTCAGTCCCTTTTCGTTACCCATGATCTCCCGGTTGTGGAAGGCCGGTACCGGCCCGGGGGTGTCGGATTCCTTCAGTCGCTCAAAATCGAGCCGAGCGGAACACTCTTCTCTTCTCCGGTGCTCATTTCGCGAACCACTGCCTCGCCCCTCGACAGCTCGTCGGGACCGAGCACGATCGTTCGTTCCGCTCCGACCTGGTTGGCGGCCTTGAACTGGCGACCGACGCTGCGTCCGGCGAAATCGTAGGCGACGCGGCGGCCACGATCACGCAGAGCGTGGACAACGCCCAGGGCCGCGGGACGCTGCTCGTCGGTAACGCAGATCACGAAGTCCTGAATCGCCGCCGGCTGCTCCGGAACGAGTCCCCGAGCCTTCAGGAGCTCCGAGAGCACCACGTCGCCCATTCCGAATCCCAGTGCGGGCAAGTCCGGTCCTCCAACCGCCGCCAGCAGTCGATCGTACCGTCCGCCGCCACAGATGGCCCGGAACTCTCCCCGCCGGTCCCACAGCTCGAAGACGGTGCCCGTATAGTAGGCCAGGCCCCGAACCAGGCTCGGGTCGAAGCGTACGAATGCTCCCAGTCCGAAAGACTCCAGGTGATCGAACACCCGGCGCAATCGCTCCCCCGCTTCGAGAGTGGCGGGATCATCGCCCACACGTCCGAGGAGCGCCGGAAGGTCGAGCTCAGGAATGCCCAGCAGCTCCCGGGCACTTCGCTCGGAGACGCCGGCTTCCTCGAGGCGCCCGCATACCCACTCCGGACTCTCCCTGTCCAGCTTGTCCAGAGCCGCGAACGCTGCTCCCATCGCCTCCGGCGCCACGCCATGTGCCGCGAGCAGCCCCCCGATCAACTCTCGATCGGAGATCCGGGCCACGAACTCCTCGCTCGAAAGACCGAATGCGCGGAGCATGTCGATGGCCGCTGCGATGATCTCCGCGTCGGACAGCTCGCCGGCCTCGCCGACGATGTCGAGATTGAGCTGAAAGTGTTCGCGCAGCCGGCCCTTCTGCGGACGCTCGTACCGGAACAACTGCGGTATCGAGTACCAGCGAATCGGCTTCGGCATCCCGCCGGCCCTCGCGCCGACCATGCGGGCGAAAGACGGCGTCATCTCAGGTCGGAGCGCGACCTCGCGTCCGCCTTGATCGGTGAATCGATACAGCTGTCCCACGATCTCCTCGCCCGACTTCCTGACGTAGAGATCGAGGGGTTCGAGCGGCGGGCCGTCGTACTCGACGAATCCGTACCGTCCGGCGACCTCACGCCAGACGGTGAACACGTGGTCCCTGAGCGCCATCTGCTCAGGGTAGAAATCGCGAAATCCGGGCAGGCTGGTTAGATCCATAGGCGGCGAAAGCTACGGGAGGCCTTCGCCGAGGGGCAATAGAAAGTCGAAGCGGCCCGGGTGCGGCGCCCGCTCGGCGCCGCCCCGCCGCAGAGGCTGGTTCAGTCTCCTCGAGGACAGTACTCGTCGTAGGCCTTCTTCAGGTCCACGGCGATCTCCGTCGCATCACGCCCCTCGATCTGATGCCGCTCGAGCATGAACACGTGCTCGCCATCCCGAAACAGCGCAATGGACGGGCTCGAGGGACGGTAGCCCGTCATGTGCTCGCGGGCCCGCTCCGTGGCTTCGAGATCCTGGCCCGCGAACACGGTCAGAATCCGATCGGGCACGTTCTCGTTCCCGAGTGCCATGGCGACGGCCGGCCGAGCATTTCCAGCCGCACAGCCACAGACGGAATTCACAACGAGAAGCGCGGTGCCCCCCTCGTGCATGGCGGAGTCCACTTCGGCCGCCGAGAGCAGCTCCCGTGCTCCGATACGCACGAGCTCTTCCCGCATTGGCTTCACTACTTCCGGATTGTATGGCATCGACTCGTCCCGATCAGGTTCACATCTGAAGGCACCGCAGGGCGTCTCCTACGGTGTGATTGGATCCGGTCACGAGTACCGTGCCCGAGCCGGCGAGTTCCAGTGCGCGGGCTAAAGCCTCCGAAAACTCCGGTACGATTGCAGCCGCCCTTCCCTTCAGTGCTTCGCCCGCTTCCCCGGGGTCCCACGACCGGTTCGCCGGGGCAGACGGCGGCACAGTCAGCACTGCCGAGTCGACTCTTTCCATCAGGGGTCCCAGCATCTCTCGCCACGGTTTGTCTCCCAGGACTCCTATCAGGCCGACCAGGGGGCGCGGCAGCGAGACCTGTTCGAGAGTACGTACCAGGCTCTCCACTCCCGCAGGGTTGTGCGCCACGTCCAGCACCAGAGTGGTGTCCCCGCGCTCGATGACCTGGAAGCGGCCGGGCCAGGAAAGCCCCTGAAGCGCGATCCGCGTCGGCTCGATCTGCAGCGCATGTCCGGCCGCCGCGACCGCGGACAGCGCGAGCGCAACGTTGCACGCCTGGTGTTCGCCGGGCAGCGGAATGGCGAATCGTTCGCCATCCAGCTCTCCGGGACAGCGGCCCCAACGGGGGCTCCGGTCGAGAACGCGGTAGATGAATCGGGTCCCGTCCCGCCGTATGACGATGTCCGTTGCATCGAAGTCCCGCCGAATGCGGAATCGAGGAGCGTCGAGATCGCGAGCTCGGGACCCGACGACGAGCTCGACTTCCGGCTCCAGATCGCCGGTGATCAGAGGTGTCTCCGTCTTGATGATCCCTGCCTTTTCGGTCGCGATCTGCCCCAGCGTGTCGCCAAGCCAGTCGGCGTGGTCCATGGCGACCCCGGTGATCACGCAGGCATCGGGGTCAAGCAGGTTGGTCGCATCGAGTCTCCCGCCGAGTCCCACCTCGACCACCGCGACCTCGACGCCCGCCCTGGCGAACGCGAGGAACGCGACGGCGGTGAGAGATTCGAAGAATGTGGCATCAGATTGATCGGCTGCCGGAAGCACTTTCCGGGCGCAGTCTTCCAGGAAGCGAATTCCGATGGCTTCTCCGTCCACGCGGATCCGTTCGGAAGCATCGACGAGGTGCGGGGAGGTATACAAACCGGTACGCGACCCGTGCTCACGCAGCACGGCTTCGCAGATCGCGGCGACCGACCCTTTTCCGTTGGTTCCGCCGATCAGAATCGAGCGAAACTCGCTCTGGGGAGACCCGACCGATTCGAGCAGGAACCTGATCCGATCCAGGCCCCACACGATGCGTGTGGAAGGACTGCGTTGCAGAAGCGAATCGAACGTCCTCCGCTCGTCCCGCATGAGAGTCAGCACATGTGCCCAAGCAGCGTCGCGATCGTTCCTTTCAGTTCTGAACGGGGCACGATGGTGTCGAGCATCCCGTGCTCGAGGAGAAACTCCGAAGTCTGAAAGCCGTCGGGAAGATCCTGACGGATCGTCTCCTTGATCACACGCGGTCCGGCGAACCCGATCAACGCACCCGGTTCGGCGAGGTTCACATCTCCGAGCATCGCATAACTCGCCGTGACGCCACCGGTCGTGGGGTGGGTGAGAATGCTCAAGAACGGGAGTCCCGCCTCGGACAGGCGCTGCAAGGCGGCCGACGTCTTGGCCAGCTGCATGAGCGAGAAGATCCCCTCCTGCATGCGCGCACCGCCCGAAGCCGACAGGATCAGGGCAGGCGCCTGCCGGTCCACCGACCGCTCGATCATCCGCGTGATCTTCTCTCCGACCACCGAGCCCATGCTTCCACCGATGAACTTGAAGTCCATCACGGCAAGGCACACCGGGCGTCCTTCGATGCTTCCGGCGCCGGTGAGCACCGCGTCGCGCGTGCCGACCTTCGATTCCGCCTGCTCGACTCGCCGCACGTACGGCTTCGAATCGACGAATCCCAGGGGGTCTGCCGACCGCAGTCCTGCGTCGAACTCCTCCTCGAAACCGTCATCCAGGAGCAACGAGACATAGTCGTCGGCCGGCATACGGAAATGGTGCCCGCACTCAGGACAGACGCGAAGATTCTCGGCCAGCCGCCGGACGAAGAGGATCTCGCCGCAGCCGTCACACTTCTCCCAGACATCGGCTGCGATCTCACGCTTCTGGGAAACGAGCTTCTGCTTTTCCTTACGGAACCAGGCCATGCATTCTCCGGGATTCGGGATCGATCTCGGAATATAGGCAAGACGCCCCGTGTCAGCGATCCCGTGCGAATCTGCTGTGCCTGCGCACTTATCGCTGGCTCAGTGCTCCTGCGCGGTACGCGAAATCAGGGCAACGCCGATGAAGGTCATCAGCAGAAAGGTCCCGCCGTAGCTGATGAACGGGAGAGGAAGGCCGGTCACGGGCATGAGTCCAACAGTCATTCCGACGTTGATGACCAGGTGAGTGAACCAGGCGCCGAACAGCGCGAAGGTCAGAATGCTGCCGAAATTCTGGCTCGAGCCGGCCGCGATCTTCACCGTACGCTGGAGAAGCCAGCCGAATCCCAGCAGGACCACCAGGACTCCAACGAATCCCAGCTCTTCGCCGACCACGGAGAAGATGAAATCGTTGTGTTGCTCGGGCAGGAACGAGAGTCGCTTCTGCGGCCCTTCACCGAATCCTCGACCCAGCCAGCCGCCCGAACCGATCGCGACCTGTGATTGAATCAGGTGCCAGCCCGCGCCGCGCGGGTCGATTCCGGGGTTCAGAAATACCAGGAGGCGATTCTGCTGGTAGGGCGCGAGACTGTTCCACAGAGGAGCGGCCAGCGCGCCGGCTGCCAGATTGCCTACCCCCACTGCGACGGCCTCGAGCATCCAGGGACGTCGAAGGTAGAGCAGGATGATCACGAAGACGAACCACACCCCCCAGATCGTGGCCGACCACCCCAGCAGGAGACTCACGCCAGGGCTGACCAGCATGAAGATCGTGAACAGCGGCACGCCGGCCCAGAACAGCGCACAGATCAGGATGACGCCGAAGGTGACTGCACTGCCCAGATCAGGCTGGGCGAGTACCAGGAGAAATGGAGCGAAGGCGATGACCATGGGTCGCCAGAGCCGCAGGAGCCGTACCTCCGGTTCTTCTCGGCCTCCGAGGGACCGCGCCAGCATCAGGATGGTCGCCAGCTTAGCCAGCTCGGCCGGCTGGAAAGAGAATCCAGCGAATTTCAACCAGCTCCGGGTACCCGGTCCGGAGCCAACCACGAGCACGGCGATGAGCAACAGGATCGACAGCCCGTAAATCCACGGCGTCGCCCATTCCAGCCAGCGAAGCGGCACGCGCGATGCGAACGCAAATGCGATCACCGAGAGAGCCAGCCAGACGGCCTGCCGTTTCCAGGCATTGGCCACGGGGGTCCGGATCTCGGTGAGACCGGCCGAGTAGATCATCGCGATTCCGAACAGCGCAAGCGTCAGCGCCGCGGCCACGAACAGCGGATCGCCGAGCCGGACGGCGATTCCCTCCTTGCGCACGTTCACGGGGTGCTCGCAGTCACTGCCGGCGAGGAGGTCGGAACCTCTTCGTCGGTCAGAAAACGCTGAACCACGCGGGATGCGAGCGGAACGGCCAGGGACGTCGTGTTGTCCGGGTGCCCGTTCTCCACGATCGCGGCTACCACGATGCGGGGATCGTTCGCAGGAGCGAATCCGACGAACCAGGAGTGAGGCTCTCCATGCGGATTCTGTGCCGTCCCGGTCTTTCCAACCATCTCCCATTCGGCGAGCCGGAAGCGATAGGCCGTGCCACCCGGTTCGTTCACGACCCGAGACATGGCCTGCACGATCTGCCCGCGCTGTGGATCCGAAAGATCGACTCGCCAGTCGACCCGGCGATTCTCCAGCACCTCCGAGCGCCGCAGGTGCGGAATCACGGGCGGCAGGCCCGTGGCGAGCGCGGCGTAAAACTGAGCCATGCGCAACAACGACTGTTCGGTCTCTCCCTGACCGATCGACAGATTCAGGGTCACCGACTCGGTCCAGCCGCGGGGACCGAACCTCTCGTCATACCAATCACGCGAGGGAGGAAACCTGCCGCCGACTTCACCGGGCAGGTCGATTCCCGTCCTGCCGTTGAACCCCAGGCTGTTCACTCCGGAAAGCAGCCGGTCCAGGCCGATCCGCTGGCCGAGCTGGTAGAAGTACACGTTGCAGCTTTCCTTGATCGCTCCGGACATGTCCAGCGCACCATGCCCCGAACGTTTCCAGCAGCGGAACGGCCGATTGCCGTACTGAAGAGCGCCGTTGCAGCCGTTCGGCATGAAGTCCTCGATGCCTGCGACGCCCTCTCGCATCGCCACGCTCGAGACGACGGGCTTCCAGGTCGAGCCCGGGGGATACAGGGCGCTGAGTGCGCGATTGAGCAGCGGCTCGGCCGGATCATCGCGAAGTGCCGACCAGTTTTCCGACGAGATACCGCCTACGAACCGGTTTGGATCGAAGGTCGGAAAGCTGTAGAGAAGGAGAACTTCCCCCGACCGCGGATCAAGAGCCACGATGCCACCCTTCATCGTGTCCGGGAAGATCGAATCGGCAAGTTCGTGCAGCTCCAGATCGAGGCCCAGCGTCAGGTCGGCGCCGGGGGTCGCGGGAATGGACGGCCGGGGACCGAATTCACCGACGATCGAACCCCGGGCGTCCACCTCGACGAATCGGACGCCGGGCTCCCCGCCCAGTTCCAGCTCGTACTGTCTCTCGATTCCCTTCTTCCCGATGATCCGACCCGCCTCGTAGGTCTCGAAGTCCGGAATCTCCAGCTCCGATTCGCTGATCTCGCTGACATATCCGATCACGTGCCCGATTGACGATCCGGGCGGGTACCGACGGCTCGGATGGGTGTCGATCAGGACCATGCGGAATTGCGGGCGTCGCTCTTCGATCGCGGCCACCACGGCGGGCTCCAGGTCGTCGTCGACGAGAAGAGCCGTTCCAGGCCTCTGCCGGAATCGTTCGTGCAATTCGTCGATTCTCTCGGAGTTCAATTCCAGCCACGGCGCGAGCCGCTCGAGGGTCGCTCGGGCCGAGTCCGGAGAACCGGGCAACAGGGCAAGAGAGTACCCGGGTACGTTCTCCGCGAGCAGACGACCGCGTCGATCGTAGATCGAGCCGCGAGGAGGCGGAACGGAGATCGCCCGTAGCCGATTCTGCGTCGATTGCAGGGTATACTCCTCCTGCCCGACCACCTGGAGGCGGAAGAAGGCAATCGCCAGCAGACCGATGGAAGCATAGAGCGCGCCCAGCGCCAGCCGGGCCCGGCGCGACCGCATGCGATCGACATCGGACTGGCTCCTGACCCCACCGGGGCGTGCCTCTCCGTTCCCCTTCGAACCAGTCATGCGCCGCTCACACCTGCCTCGCCGCGAGGGAGGCCGTGAGGGCTTCCAGGCCACCGCACAAGGCCGCCGTGAGGAGAGCATCGAGGCCGCTACCTGCAACCAGACGCACCGGCCCCGGCGATGTGGTGCCGAGGAGCAGCAGGACGATCTCGGCCAGCCACGTGCCCACGAACAAGTAGGCGACCACGTAGAAACGTGCGTCGGCAAAGAGGAGATCCCGTGACCGGGCTCCAAGGTAGCCGACCGCGGTGAGAGCCAGCGCGTAGCTGCCCATTCCCTCGAGCGCCATCGAGGCCTCGAGGATACCGAGGCCGAATCCGAGGGCGGCTGCGTGTCCCGAGCGCAGGCGCAGGGTGGCGAGCAGGAGGGCACCGATGAGCAGGTTCGGAGCTACGGGAAGCTGGACCAGTAGAGGACGGAGCAGGAAGTGCATCACGAGGAGTGCGACGATGCCCGCGAGGCTCCATGCCCAGGCCGATCGTTCGACGTCCATCTCCGCGCTCAGTCGCCCGGACCGGCGGGAGCAGTGCCCGTCGGGCTGTCGTCCCGAGCGGGGTCGTCCCGGTCGACAGTCCCCTCGCCGGGATCCGATTCCAACAGGGACCGCACCAGCCATACCAGCCCGATGCGAGCCTGTCCCGGCCTGACCACGGGCGCTACGAGATACGAATGTGACCAGCCGGACCGGGAATCTTCTTCGCGGACCACGTGACCGACCGGCACTCCAGGCGGATGTACACCTCCCTCGCCGGACGTCTCGAGCAAGGTCCCCGCTGCCAGATTCGTCTGGAAGGGAATCCCATCCAGGAGCATCAGGGTCTCACCAGCTTCCGGGGAATATGCACGAAGGATTCCCGTCGTCGAACCGTCCGGAGTCCGCACCCCGACCCTGAAATCGGGATGGGTCCAGAATTCCCCGAGTCCGCTGCCGCCGTCGGTGGTTCGCAGCACGCCCAGCAGCCCCTGTGGCGTCGAGATGCCCGCCGGCGTCAGAGGTTCGATACCGGACCGGGTGCGGAACAGGAACGTATGGGAGACGCCGGTCTCTGGAGCTCCAGCCGTAATCTCACCCACGGCGAAGTCGGCGGCTCGACGGTCCGGCAGCCCGGCGATGATGCGCAACTGGCGATTCTCCAGCTCGAGGTTCGCGGACTGCAGAACTTCGACCGCCAGACGTTCCCGCTCCATCTCCAGCTGCGCCACGAGATCCGAGAGCTCCGCGCTCCGCGCGAATACCCGGTGTGCTCCGAGGAATGGAGCGAGAACGGTGGAGCGAACGACACGAGTAATCGCGAGCCGGGAATCCGGACTCATTCCGGCGATGAACAGCGAGAGGAAGGCGAGGCCGACTGCGATCAGCAGGTCGCGGCGCTGGCTCTCCGGGCGGCCGACGGTGAGATAGCGCAATGCCCGGCCGTCAGGTCGCGAGCACGTTCCGGAAGCGTCCCAGGTCGTCGAGGATCCTACCACAACCGCGAACCACGCAGGTCAACGGCTCCTCGTCCACGTGGATCGGCAGTCCGGTCTCTTCCTGGAGAAGCAGATCCAATCCTCGAATCAGCGACCCTCCACCCGTCATCACGATCCCGCGGTCGACGATGTCGGCTGCGAGCTCCGGCGGCGTGATCTCGAGCGCCCTTCGGACGGCTCCGACGATCTGCTGGATCGGCTCCAGCATGCATTCACGGATCTCGGCCGAATTCACGCGGACGGTCTTCGGGATGCCCGACACCAGGTCTCTTCCCTTGACGCTCATTTCCCGCTCTTCGTCGGTCGGGTACGCAGAGCCGATCTGGATCTTGATCGCCTCCGCGGTCGGCTCACCGATCAGCAGGTTGTAGTTCTTCCGCAAGAAGGACACGATCGCCTCGTCGAGCTCGTCGCCACCAACCCGGATCGAGGTTTCGGCCACCAGTCCGGACAGCGCGATCACCGCGATCTCGGTCGTGCCACCACCGACATCGATGACCATGTTCCCGGTCGGTGTCTCGACCGGCAGACCGACGCCGATCGCGGCCGCCATCGGCTCCGAGACCATGTACACTTCCTTGGCACCCGCCGCGTGCGCGCTGGAGCGCACGGCCCGTCGTTCGAGCTCTGTGATCCCGGAGGGGACGCCCACGACGACGCGCGGGCGAACCTTGAAGAAGCGATTCGCAGTCACCGATTTGAGGAAGTAGCGCAGCATGATTTCGGTCACGTCGACGTCGGCAATGACCCCATCCTTGAGCGGACGCACCGCTTCCACGCCATGCGGTGTGCGACCGAGCATGCGCTTCGCTTCGAGCCCGATTCCTTCGATCTGCCCGGATCCCTTGTTGACTGCGACGACCGAGGGCTCGTTCAGGACGATTCCCTCACCCTGGACGTAGACGAGGGTGTTGGCCGTGCCCAGGTCCACCCCGACGTCGTTGAGGGGCAGGATGTTGCCGGATAGAAACCGTTTCCACATGCGGTGGTCCGTGTTCTGGTGCCGGGGAGGCGAACGCGACGGGAATGCGCGTCGCGATGCCCCCGCACATCGCGACGCCGATCTACTTCCGGACCGGGCAAACTCCGCGCCAGAAGAACCGGGAATCTAGAGTCCGTCGAAAACCTGGGAAAGGCGGGGCCTCACGACCCCACCCTTCGCTGCCTCACATCATCTCGGCGAGTGGGACGCTGTCGAATCCGAATGCCTCGGCCACCGCGGCATACGTGAGCTTGCCGCCAACCGCGTTGACGCCGAGGGCCAGCGTGGGATCCTCGTCGCAGGCCCGCTTCCAGCCCTTGTTGGCGAGATCCATCGCGTATGGGAAGGTCGCGTTCGTCAGCGCCAGCGTCGAGGTGCGGGGGACTGCCCCCGGCATGTTGGCTACGCAGTAGTGAATGACTCCGTCCACGACGTAGATCGGGTCTTCGTGAGTGGTTGGCTTGACGGTCTCGATACAGCCGCCCTGGTCGACGGCGACGTCGACGATCACCGACCCGTCCTTCATCAGGGCCAGATCCTCCCGCTTTACCAGGCTCGGCGCCTTGGCGCCCGGAAGCAGAACCGCGCCTACCAGGATGTCGGCCCTGGCGATCTGTTCGATGATATTGTGTCGATTCGAGAAGTAGGTGTCCACGTTGGCCGGCATCACGTCCGACAAATAGCGGAGACGATTGAGGTCGACGTCCAGAATCGTCACGTGCGCCCCGAAGCCGGCCGCGATCTTGGCGGCATTCGTGCCCACGACGCCGCCGCCGAGAATCACCACCTCGGCCGGGAGCACACCCGGCACCCCACCGAGAAGTAGCCCGAGTCCTCCATGGGTCTTCTCCAGGTACTTCGCACCCTCCTGAACCGCCATCCGACCCGCCACTTCCGACATCGGCGTGAGGAGGGGCAACTCCCCATTCGGCAACTGAACGGTCTCGTACGCAATCGCGACCACTCCGCTGTCGAGCGTCGCCTGCGTGAGGGTCTGATCGGCGGCGAAATGGAAGTACGTGAACATCACCTGGTCACGGCGCATGCGTGGATACTCGACCGCGATCGGCTCCTTGACCTTCATGATCATCTCGGAGGCCTTCCACAGGGCATCCACATCCGGCTCGATCCGTGCCCCGACCTGTTCGTAAGCAGAGTCGGGAAACCCGCTCCCCTCGCCACCGCCCTGCTCGACGACGACTTCATGTCCAGCGCTGACCAGCGCCTCCGCTCCGGCGGGGACGAGCGCGATCCGATTCTCGTTCGCCTTAATCTCTTTTGGGACCCCGACGATCATGGGATTGACTCCTTTGAAATCCACGTTTTCAGCGTGCCGATCGGTCGAATCCGGACCGGTCGCCCGGCATTATGCAGGTACGAGTTCCAGCACCGCCAGAGCCTCGGGTCGCAGGAGTCGACAGGCCTCTGCGATCTGCTCCGTCGTGAGTGCCTCGATGCGCCGGGAGATCTCGTCCAACGGCCGATACGGCTCGTCGCTCAAGGCCGTCGAGGCGAGGCGGTGCATGCGTGACGCCGGGGATTCGAGCGCCAGCAGGAGCTGCCCACGAAGCTGTGTTCGAGTCTCGGCGTCTTCATCGGCAGCCAGCCCCCGCTCCGCCAGCAGAGCCAGCTCGGCGAACAGGACCTCGCGCGCCCTGTCGAGGGTCTCGGGCCGGGTGCCGACGTAAGCCCCGAGTGCGCCCCCTCTGCGATAGAAGCTCTGCCAGGAAAACACCGAATACGCCAGCCCGAGCTCCTCACGGATGCGCTGGAACAGCCTGGACGTCATTCCACCCCCGAGCGCGGTGCCCACGACGATGGTCGCGTCGCGCAGCGGATCACCCCACGGAACCCCGGGAGCCCCCGCGACGAGGTGTGCCTGGCTGCCTCCGGGTCGCTTCTCGGTCCGGTGCCCCGTTCCCCAGGAATCTGGTGGCGCGAGGTCCGGTGGCGCCGACCCCGCGACGTCGGGCAGACGAGCTGCCACCAGCTCGACGAGCCGGTCGTGTTCCAACAGACCGGCGCCAGCCACCACGAGCCGGGATGGCTGGAATCCGACCTGGTGCTGCCTAACCAGGTCCTCCCTGCGGATGCTCGACACGGTGGCGGGCTTTCCGAGTATCGGTGCCCCGTACGGGTGACCGTCGAACAGGAAGGCTCCATGGAGCTCGAACACCAGGTCATCGGGCGTGTCCTCTACCCGCGCCACCTCCTCGAGCACGACCTCGCGCTCCAGCTCGAGGTCCGCCTCATCGAGTCTCGGGTGGAAGCAGAGGTCGGACAGCACGTCTACGGCCGTTTCGAGTCCGCCTTCCGGCACCCGGACCAGAAACGAAGTGTGCTCGTGCGAGGTGTAGGCGTCGAGCGATCCACCCAGTCCCTCGATTGCCAGGGCGAGTTGCCGGGCCGATCTCCGATCCGTGCCCTTGAACACCATGTGCTCGAGAAGATGGGTGATTCCCGCCTGCGCTTCCGGCTCGTGAGCCGACCCGCTGCGAAACCAGAATCCGACGGCGGCCGAGCGCACCGAATCCATGCGCTCGGAGAGAATGCGCGTTCCCGAAGGCAGCGTCGTCTCGTACACCTCGCTGGCCAGCTGTCGGGTACCGATCGAAACGGAATCCGACGCAGGAGCGTCGGGAGAGCCGGAAATGACAACGGCCGGGCAGACGGAGTCACCTCCACCCTGCACCGGCCGTCCATTCATCGCGTCGCGCCGGAGGGTTCCGAGACCCTCCGGCCGTCCGACGGGTCCGTCATGGTCACGGCTGAGCCATTGCCGCCCGACGGGAGAGCTTCAAGCGACCCCGCTCATCGACGGCGAGAAGCTTGACTCTGACCACGTCGCCCGGGTTGACCACGTCTTCCGTGTTCTCCGTGCGCCCCTCCTCGAGCTCGGAGATGTGGCAAAGCCCCTCCACGCCCGGGAGGATCTCGACGAAAGCCCCGAATGTAGTCGTGTTCTTCACGACCCCTTCATAGATCCGACCGATCTCGGGGTCAGCCGCGATTCCCTCGATCATCTCGCGGGCTCGTTCGCCGCCTTCGCCCGAAACGGACGAAATCGTGACGACACCGCTGTCCTCGATATTCACCTGCGCGCCCGTCTCGTCCTGAATCATGCGAATCGTCTTGCCCTTCGGTCCGATCACCTCGCCGATCTTCTCGGAGTTGATCTGGATCGTCATGATGCGTGGCGCGTACGGTGACATTTCGGTGCGCGGAGTCTCGAGAGTCTGTCCCATCACATCGAGGATGTGGAGTCGACCGGTCAGAGCCTTCTCGAGCGCCTCGCGCATGGTCGAGATCGACAGGCCCTCGACCTTGATGTCCATCTGGATCGCAGTGATTCCCTGTCGCGTACCCGCGATCTTGAAGTCCATGTCTCCGAGGGCGTCCTCGATCCCCAGAATGTCGGTGAGGACGGCCACCCGGTCGCCCTCCATGATCAGACCCATCGCGACCCCCGCGCAGGGTGCCCTCAACGGCACACCCGAGTCCATCATCGCGAGCGATCCGCCGCAGACGGTCGCCATCGAACTGGACCCATTGGACTCGAGGATGTCCGACACGATCCGAATCGTGTAGGGGAAGTCCTCGTAGGCCGGCAAGAGCGACTGCAGAGCCCGCTCGGCCAGCATGCCGTGCCCGATTTCTCGTCGGCCCGGTCCGCGGAATGGCCGAACCTCGCCGACGGAAAACGCCGGGAAGTTGTAATGGAGCATGAACGACTTCGAAGTTTCCTCGCGCACGTCGATCGAATCGATCCGCTGTTCGTCCTGGACCGTGCCCAGGGTCGTGACGCAGAGGGCCTGGGTCTGTCCGCGGGTGAACAGGGCCGAACCGTGCGTACGCGGCAGGATTCCCACGTCACAGGAAATCGGCCTGATCTCGTCCAGACCGCGACCGTCAACTCGCTCGCCACGATCGAGGATCTGGTTGCGCATCGTCTGCTTCTCGAGCTTACGCAGGATGTCGATCGCGAAGTCGATGTGCTCGGCGTGCTCGGGATGCTCCTTGAGATCGGCGATCACCGACTCCCGAAGCGCAGACAGAGCCTGATTCCGTTCGTCTTTGACCGGCAGGGCCAGCGCTTCCTGAATCCGGGTGTCCGCCCGTGACTTCACCTCTTCCAGCAACCCCGCTGGAACCTCCGGCGTGTCGTATTCGAACTTCGGCGGCGGACCGCCGCAGAGCTCGATCAGTTCGTCCTGAATGTCGATCAGCTCCCTGACGGCCGCCTGTCCGACCTCGAGGGCCTCCAGCATGTCAGCCTCGGACACCTCGACAGAGGCGCCCTCCACCATCACGATCGAATGCCGGGTGCCCGCGACGACCAGGTCGATGTCGGAGAAGTCGAGCTGCTCGAAGGTCGGGTTGATGACCCAGTCGCCTTCCACGCGACCGACCCGGACGCCTGCGATCGGGCCGTTCCACGGAATCGGGGAGATGCTGAGGGCCGCCGAAGCTCCGAGCATGCCCAGCACATCAGCATCGTTTTCCTGGTCAGCGGAAACGACGAAACAGGCGACCTGCGTTTCGTTCTGGTAACCGTCCGGGAAGAGCGGCCGGAGCGGCCGATCGATCTGGCGCGCCGAAATGATGTCCTTGTCGGCCGGCCGGCCTTCTCGCTTGATGAAACCACCGGGGAACTTGCCCGCGGCATAACTCTTCGGTCGATACTCGACCGTCAGGGGGAAAAACGGGAGGTGGGTGCGCTTGCGCTCGGCGACCGCCGTGACGAGCACCGCCGTCTCTCCATACTGGACGAACACTGCGCCGTCGGCCTGTCGCGCCATGCGACCTGTCTCGAGTACCAGTCGGCGTCCGTGAAAGTCTTTTTCGATTCGATGTGCCATCTTACTGCTTGCCTCGCTTATCTTCTTTCCGTCGTGTGCGCCGCGCCCGTTCGATTGTCCGGCACGGCAGGATTGCACGCGAGTCAGGACCCCGGCGTCTTGAAATAGAGAGGCGGCGGTCGGCGGAGACGCCATCGCGCCCCGCCGTCCGCCGCGTCCCGGGATGCCGCACGCCGACTAGCGGCGCAGGCCCAGCTCGCGAATGACCGTCCGGTACTGCTCGAAGTCCGTCCGCTTCAGGTACTCCAGCAGACGACGCCTGCGACCGACCATCTTCAACAAGCCGCGGCGACCGTGGTGGTCCTTCGGGTGCGTGCGGAAATGTTCGGTGAGGTGTTCGATCCGCCTGGTCAACTGTGCTACCTGCACGGCTGCGGACCCGCAGTCGTTCTCGTGACCGCCGAATTTCGTGACGATCTGCTGCTTCTCTTCCGTACCCAGCGTCATCGGTGCTCCGTCCTTACCTGACATGCCGGACGACCTGCTCGGCCCCGGCTCGCGTCCTTGATTTTCGCACTCCGTACAAGCCTGTAAACTTATGGTCGCATCTGCCCGAAGTAAAGCCGTTTGCCCCTCAGTCCGCGGGCGTCCTATGCGACTCGAACCAGTCGCGGGCGCTCCGTTCATCCAGTCGCATCTGTTCGATCAGGGCCTCGGCGGAGTCGAACGGACGCACGTCGCGGAGGCGTTTCAGGAACTCCACTCTGACGGTCTCTCCGTATATCAATCGGTCGAAATCGAGGATGTACAGCTCGATGGACGGCGGTGAACCCGCGAACGTCGGTCGTGGACCGAGGTGCAGGAGTCCATCCCGAATCTCCGTGCGGAGCGACGCCCGGACGGCATAGATCCCCTGACATGGCAGCAGTTTGTTCCCAGCCGGGGCCGGGATGTTGGCAGTCGGGAATCCCAGGTCATGCCCCCGACCCAGGCCATGAATTACAGGGCCCCGGAAGGAATACGGCCGTCCCAGCATGCGCGAGGCGGCTTCCACCTTCCCCTCGCCGACCAGGTCGCGAATAGCCGTCGAGGAAACGGGGCGCCCCTCCGCCTCCACGGCGTTCACCACATCCACCTCGAAATCGAGCTCCCGGCCCAGCCGGGAAAGAAGTCCGATGTCACCCGATCTCGAACGACCGAAGCCGTGATCGTAGCCGATCACCAGTTCCCGCACCCGGAATCGGTCGACCAGAATTCGGCGTACGAACGCCTCGGGAGAGAGACGTGAAAGACGCCGCGTGAACGGCAGGAAGGCCACGTAATCCGGGCCTCTCTGGGCCAGGATCTCCTTTTTCTCGTCGGGTGTGGTCAGCAGGGCGGGCGCCAGACCGGGCCTGACGACCGTCAGCGGATGCCGGTCGAAAGTGACGAGAACGCTGTGCAGTCCTCTTCTTCGCGCACGCTCGCCGATCTCGTCGAGGACCGCAGCGTGACCCAGATGGACGCCATCGAACGTCCCCACGGTGACCACCGTTCCCTCGACATCCGGCGGCAGGCCGGTGCTGACGGCCGAGTCAGGCCGCACGGAGCACCTTGACCGGTCGAAGCAGCGGCCCATCGCGCGTTGCCACGGCGACCAGGTCTCCGCCGCTCACCAGCGAGACCGGCCCATCGTCACAGGGAGTCGCGCAGAACCCGGCTATGCGGGGCTCGGCGATCCCCTCTGCGACCACCGGTCGGCCGTGGGATATCTCCCGGGCTTCACTGTCGGAGAGCAAACGCCGCGGCAGCCAGTCGAGCGCCTCCAGGGGAGTGAGCAGCGGCAGACCGTCACCGGAACTCCGGGCTGCCCGGTCGAGCTCATCGGCGCGAACCGCGCCATCCACCTCGAAGGGACCGATCGCGGTCCTCCGCAGGGCCGAAAGGTGTGCTCCGCAGCCCAGATCTCGTCCGAGGTCGCGGGCGAGTGCACGCACGTAGGTTCCGGTGGACACCCGTGTGGCGAGCGACACGACGGGAGGCTGCCAGGCGGTAATCTCGATCGAATGCACGGTGATCAGGCTCGGTTCGAGCTCGAATTCCTCTCCCGCACGAGCCAGGCGGTGCGCCCGGCGGCCATTCACCTTGCGCGCAGAGTACAGGGGCGGAACCTGTGACTGGTTCCCCACCCTCGCGGCAGCGGCCTCGGCGATCGCTGTGAGGTCGAGCTCCCTCCATGCATCGGAGCTCATCGTCTCTTCTCCGGTGAGATCGTCGGTCACCGTCTCCCTCCCGAGGACGAGAGAGGCCTCGTAGCACTTCGGGAGCACGTGGAAATACTCGACGAGTCTCGTCGCTCGCCCGATGCAAAGCAGCAGCAGACCTGAAGCGAACGGATCGAGGGTGCCGGTGTGCCCTACCCGGCGGATCGCCAGAGCTCGACGCGTCCGGGCGACGATGTCATGCGACGTCGGTCCGTCCGGCTTGTCGACGAGGAGGACGCCGGGCCCTGCTTCGTCAGTCGCCTTCATTCGCGCCGTCGTCGCGCTCCTGACCGAGCGCCTCTTCGAGCAGGCTCTCGATGCGAGTCGCGTGCTCCAGCGTCGTATCCGGCGTAAAGATCAATTCCGGAATTCGTCTCAGGTGCAGACGGCGTCCCAGCTCGCGGCGAAGGAATCCCTCTGCACTCTCCAGGCCCTCGATGGCCTTCTCGACCGGCATCTCCCCACCGAGCGTCCGGATGAACACCTCCGCCAGCGCGAGATCGGAGGTAGTCTCCACGTCGGTGATCGTCACCGTTCGGACGCGGGGATCCTTGCTCTCGGTGCGAAGAAGGGTCGCCAGTTCCTCTCGAAGCAGCTGGTTGAGTCGCTGGACGCGCCTATGCGACATATCGCCTCTCGCGCTCGACGACGAAGATCCTCGGGTCCGAGGAAACGAGTGTGTCGAGACGCTCCAGGATCGATTCCGCGACAGTCGCATCGGAGGTAACCAGCGCTACGCTCAGCTCGGCCCGGCCATGCTCATCCGCGAAATCCGTCTCGGCTGCGGACACCGGATACCTCGCGCGGATTCGATCCCGGAGCCCGCGCACGATCGATCGCTTGGTCTTCAACGACCGGCACTCGGGAATTCGAATGACCCAGCGGGCGTGCGCATAGACGGCGGGCACGACGAGATCAGTTGCCCGCCGCGCTCTGTGCCAGCGAGCGCGCGACTTCCTCTACCCGATAGCACTCGATTACGTCGCCGACCTTCACGTCGTTGAAGCCCTCGATTCCGATACCACACTCGTAGCCTTCACGAACCTCGCGCACGTCGTCCTTGAATCGCTTCAGGCTCCCGATCTTCCCGCTGTAGATCTGGACGTAGTCGCGTAGCAGGCGGACCGGCAGATTCCTGTGAATCTCGCCATCCGAAACGAAGCAGCCCGCCACCGTTCCGACCTTCGGTACCCGGAATGTCTCCCGGACTTCGGCGGTGCCGACGATGACCTCCTTCTGCTCAGGAGCGAGCAGACCTTCGAGGGCCAGCTTCACTTCCTCGACGGCCTCGTAAATCACGCTGTACAGCCGGATCTCGACGTCGTCGCGCTCAGCCGTCAACCGGGCCTTCACGTCGGGCCGGACGTGGAAGCCGATGATCAGCGCCGCGGTGGTCGTCGCGAGCAGTACGTCGGATTCATTGATCGCTCCGACCCCGCGGTGAATCACCTCGACGGCCACCTCCGACGTCCCGAGCCTCTCGAGCGAATCGGCCAGAGCCTGCACCGATCCATCCGTGTCGCCCTTGATGATCAGATTGAGCGTGGCCTGCCCTCCCTCGCGGACGGCCTCGAAGATGTCCTCCAGCTTCGTGCCCCGCTGCCGACGGCGGATGTCCTTTTCCCGTTCCAGCTGCTGACGCCGCTGAACAACCTCGCGAACCCGCGCGGCGTCCATCTCGACGAGCTTGTCACCGGCCTGGGGGACACCCTCGATCCCGAGGACCCTGACCGGAATGGACGGACCGGCCTGCTCCACGGGATTGCCCCGTTCGTCGAGCAGCGCACGAACGCGTCCGCCGAACATCCCGCAGATGAAGTCGTCGCCGACGTTGAGCTCTCCGCTCTCTACCAGCACCGTGGCCACCGGGCCCATACCCTTGTCCAGCTCCGCCTCGACCACCGTACCCCGGGCATCCCCGGTCGGCTTGGCCTTGAGATCGAGAAGCTCCGACTGCAGGAGGACCTTGTCCAGAAGGTCGTCTACACCCTGTCCCGTTTTCGCCGAGACTTCCGACGCGAGCACATCGCCGCCGAATTCCTCGAGGACGACATTCTGACCCAGCAGATCCTGCTTCACCTTCTGAACGTTCGCAGCCGGCAGGTCGACCTTGTTGATCGCCACGATCAGCGGCACACCCGCATTTCGCGCGTGGCTGATCGCCTCGATCGTCTGCGGCATGACGGCGTCGTCGGCCGCCACCACCAGGACCACGAGGTCGGTGATCTCTGCACCTCTCGCCCGCATGGCGGTGAATGCCTCGTGACCCGGAGTATCGAGGAAGCTGATCGCGCGGCCGTCATCGAGCACCACGTGGTAGGCACCAATGTGCTGCGTGATGCCGCCGGACTCACCGGCGATGACGTTGGTTCGCCGGATGAGATCGAGAAGCGAGGTCTTTCCATGGTCGACGTGTCCCATCACGGTGACGACGGGGGCCCGTTCGACCTGCTCGCTAATATCCTCCGACTCCTCCTGAAGCTCCGGCAGGTCCGCTTCGTACGCCTCTTCGCGGGCGGCGGAGAAGCCGAATTCGTCGCAGATCAACTCGATCTGGTCGAAGTCCAGCCGCTGATTGATCGTCACCATCAGCCCGAGATTCTTGAACGCAGAGGTGATGATCGCCTGGGCCGTGACATCGATCAGGTCCGCGAGTTCCGCGACCGTGAGGAATTCATTCACCCTGACGGTCGTCTTCTCCCGCTCGATCTCCTGTTCCCGCTGCTCCCGCTCGACTTCCTGCTGCGACGGGCCCGATTCGCGGCGTCGACGCCGCGAGGTGCCACCCTCCATCGTGGCGAGCGTCTTCTTCACGTTCTCCTGGACCGCGTCGCGATCCACGCGGCGGCTTCGCTTGCGATCGCGCTTGCTCTTCCTGCGTCCATCGGTCGTATAGCCCTCGGCCTGAATCCTGACCGTCCCGCCCGGAGCGGCTGAGGCAGCCGGCGCCTTCGGAGCCGCTTTCGGCATCCCTCGCCGCACCGGCTTCGGCTTCACCGTGCGCTTCGTCGGCTTCGATTCCTCGATCTCGACAATCGGAGTGACGTCCTCGACGACCTCTTCGACCTCAGGTGCCGCGACTTCTTCCTCACCCTCAGCGCCGGTGTCGGAATCGACTTCGGCGGCGAGCTCCGTCAGGCTCTCGTCGACCTCGGGAGCCGGCTCCTTCTCGACCTCGTCGGATCGGTCCTCGACAGGAGCCACCTCCTGCGCCTCTACCTCCACATCCGCCTCGGCCGCCAGTTCTTCTGCCTCCTCGGCTTCTTCGGCATGGGCCGCGGGCGCCACGGTCACTTCCTCGCCGGAGTCGGCCTCCTCCTCCACGGCAGACTCCTCCGGGCCCACGTCGTCCTCGGCCTCGACGGCTTCCGCTTCCACCGGCTCGGGAGCCGCGCGACGACGGCGGCGGCGGCGAGTGGTCGTCTGGGCGCCATCGGCTTCCTCGGCCGCGCCTCGACGGTCCCGCTCGAGACGCGCGCGGAGACGCGCGATCTGGACCTCGGTGACCGAGGACATGTGGCTTCGCACCCGCACGTCCATCTGGTGGAGCATCTGGATCAACTGCTTCGAGTCGACGCCCAGCTCTTCAGCTACTTCGTATACGCGGTAGTTCCCCAACGCCCGTCCTCCTGAGTATTCCGCGGCGCGCGCCCCATTAGCGCGGGCCGTGCCTGCCACATTCTGCCAGTCCCTTCAGCCCGTGAGGATCTCCCCGATCCTCGCGGCGAGCCGTCGGTCGGAAATCCCGACGACGACTGCCCGGTCCCTTCCGACGGAGCGCGCCAGCTCATCTCCCCGACCACACTCCGACCATGCCGTGCCCGTAGCCTCGAACACCGGAACGACTCGATTCCGGGCGTTCTCTCCGGCGTCCCTCGAGAGGAGAGCCAGGTGCAGCGAACCGGACTTCGCCGCTTCACGGACCGCTTTCGTTCCCACGATCGCGCGCCCGCTCCGGCGGGCCAGACCCAGAAGGCTCAACGCCTCCGCGTCCCGCCCGCCCCGGTCAGCCGGTCGCTCCTCCACCCTTCTCCTCGGCGCCTGCGACGACTTCGATCGAGTCTTCGTCAGTCCCGACTTCCTCCGTCACATCGACCTTCTCGACAGTTTCCGCCGCGCTTTCCGCCTCGGAAACCTCGGCCTCGGCAGACCCGGTCGATTCCGTCGACTCCGTTGATTCCGTAGATTCCGTCGATTCTGTTGATTCCGTCGATTCCGTCGATTCCGAGGCCGAGTCGTCGTCGTTGCCGATGTCGAAGATCGAAGGCGACGCGGCCGGAGTCGCCGGCTCCTCCACCACCGTCAACTCGTCGATCAGTGCCACGATTCGTTCTGCTTCCGACTCGTCGATACCGGGCACCTGGAGAAAATCGTCCTTGTCCATGTCCAGCACCGCGGCGAAGCTGTCGATTCCGGCTGCCTGAAGGGCGGCGAGCGAAGCCGGCGAAAGTCCTTCCAGCTCGGCGAGCGGGAAGTCTGCAATCTCGTATTCGTCTCCCCCTCCGAACAACGCCGATTCGGCGCCCCGGGCGAGCCAGTCCCGACTGGAATAAAGGTCGATCTGCCAGCCGATGAGTTGAGATGCGAGCCGAACGTTCTGGCCATTCCGGCCGATCGCCAGGGACAGCTGGTCCTCATCCACGATCGCCGTGATCACGTGCCGTTCGGGATCGGAGATCACCTTGGCGACGCGAGCTGGAGCCAGCGCACGGCGAGCGAAGATCTCGGGATCGGGATGCCACGGAACGATGTCGATGCGCTCCCCTCCGAGCTCGGAGACGACCGCCTGAACGCGCGACCCTTTCAGACCGACGCAGGCCCCCACCGGATCCACCGTTTCGTCGCGCGAAGAAACCGCGATCTTGGTCCGCCCTCCGGCTTCCCGCACGATCTCCCTGATCTCGACGATCGACTGGTAGATCTCGGGCACTTCCAGACCGAACAGGGCCTTCACGAACAGCGGATCGGCCCTCGACAGGATGAGTCTCGGTCCGCGAGGCGTTTCCTCGAGCTTCTTCAGCACGGCCCGGATCGCCTCGCCCTGGCGGAACCGCTCCCTCGGGTTCTGCTCACGCCAGGGAATGATCGCCTCGGCTTCCCTGGCCCGGTTCAGCATGACGACGATCTTGCCGCGCTCGATCTGCTGTACCTCTCCGGACACCAGCTCGCCGACGATGCCGCTGAATTCCTGCCGGATCTTGTCGCGCTCGCCTTCCCGCACCCGCTGGATGATACGCTGCTTCGCAGCCATGACGGCGTTGCGGCCGAAATCGCCGAACGCGACGGGAATCTCGATCAGATCGCCGACCTCGAAGTCGGGATCGTCGAAGCGCGCCTCCTCCAGCGACACCTGCCTGGCGGCATCTTCGACCTGCTCCACGACCTCCTTGAGCACGACGATCCGGATGTCGCCGTCCTCCTGAATCGCGATCTCCGCCTCCACCGGACCGCCGAAATGCCGGGCCAGGGCTGCATGGATGCCATCCCGGATCAGGTCGTGCAGGTCTTCGTCCGACAGCGACTTGTTCGCCGCCATGACGCGGAACGCTTCCACCACTGGAATCTGGTCGCTCATCTCCCTCTTCCGATCTCCCTCGTTGCCCCGGCGAGCGGCCCCCGCCTGCGTCCGGATCTCGAACCCCTCTAAAGGTCGTCTTCCGGTCGATAAACCAGCTGGGCCTTCGCCACATCCTTCAGCGGCACGCGGACCTCCCGCTCATCCATTCTGAGCACGATCACGCGGTCGCTCTCGTTATCACCCTCGATGCGAAGGAGGTTTCCCTCCAGTTGCTTCCTGCCCTGGTCGAGCGGAGCGAATCCGCGCAGCCGGATATCGAGCCCGATACAGCGCTCGAAGTCGCGGTGTCGAGTCAACGGTCTCTCGACCCCGGGCGACGAGACTTCCAGTATGTAGCTGTCGCCCGCCTCGCCCGTCTCATCCAGACGTTCTTCGACCGCCCGGCTCACGGACGCGCAATCTTCCACCGTCAGACCCGAGCGACCGGGAACTCCGTCCTGCCGATCGACCCGCAGCCGCAGGAGCGGTCGCCGCCGGCCACCTCCGCGCTCCAGCGAGACCAGCTCGAAGCCCATTGGCTCGATTACCGTCTCGATTGCACGTTCCAGCGTTCCCGGCTTCGCCGCTTCACCCATCAGTTCACACCCCGTACTGCAACTCTGCCTTCACCGGCACCTTGGGGTACCCCCAACAAAAAAGTGGGGCCGTGAACGATTCCCCACTTCAGGTCCGGACGTGGACGCCCGGACGGCCGGCCCCGGACGTGTTTCTCAGCCGAAAAAGATAGCGGCAGATGCCTCCGAAGGCAAACCTATCGGGCTGACCGTCGGAGGTGGCCGATGAAGGCGACCATTCGGCCCGCCGTCCCGTTCGAGCCACGGTGCGAATGCAGACGAGCGGGATCGCAGGCGGTGCAGCTCGGTGACCGGGTGATCGCAGACCGCGGGACACCCAGGCCGCGTGCCTCCCGTGCCAGCCAGCTTCTGAGATCCAGTGTGCCAGGCCGATCTGAGGGCAGGCCGAAACGGGAGAGCACTTCAGGACCTACTTCGTAGCACGTCCCGCAGATCGCCGGGCCCAGGTGAACCAGAAGATCGGCAGGAGAGCTCCCCGCGAGGCGGGCGAGTGACTCGAGGCCGTTCGCCAGGACTCCCTCCGCCGCACCCCGCCAGCCGGCATGCAGCACGGCCGCGGCTCCCGCGCCCGGATCGACCATGAATACCGGCACGCAGTCGGCAACCGTTACGGTCATCAGCAGGTCGTGACGATCGCTCGCGAGACCATCGGCCTCGCCGCAGACCTGAAATCCCTGCTGACCCGCCCCCCGGAGGAGTTGCACTGTCGAGCCATGGACCTGTCGGGCGACCGCCACCGTGCGGAAGCCGAGCACACGGCCCAGTGCCTCGAACCGCTCGCTGGCCTCCCATGTGTCAGAGGGCGACTTCAGACCATAATCGGTGGGCCGGACGGTGGTTCCTGCCACGAGACCTTCGTGCGCGGCCATCCACTCGTCCAGAAGGATCAGCCCCAATCCCTCCGCCGATGCCTCGTGCTCGCCGCCCTCTCGCGCTTCAAAATCCGAGCCGTCGGTCGATTCGGACATCAGCACGGTGGCTCCACCCTCTCGATCTGCGCCCCCAGGGCACGAAGCCGCTCGTCGATCCGCTCGTAACCTCGCTCGATCTGACCGATGTTGTGGATCGAGCTCTCTCCGTGCGCGGCCAGAGCGGCTATGAGCAGCGCCATGCCAGCCCGGATGTCCGGGCTCTCGACCACCGAGCCGCGAAGGTGCGAGGGTCCGACGACCACGGCCCGGTGCGGATCGCAAAGGACGATCCTGGCGCCCATGGAGATCACCTTGTCCGCGAAATACATGCGCGACTCGAACATCTTCTCGTGAATCAATATCGTCCCTCGACAACGGGTCGCGACGACGAGAGCGATCGAGATCAGGTCTGCCGGGAAGGCCGGCCACGGACCATCTCCCAGCGTGGGAATCTGGTCCCCGAGATCCGGCTGAATCTCGAGCTCCTGATCCGCCGACAGGTGCAACTCACCCTCTCTGAGGCGACCGCGCACTCCCAGCTTCTCGAACCCTACCCGGAGCGGATCGAAGTGCTCGGCCTCAACCCCCTCGATCGTCAACTCGGACTCGGTGATCGCCGCGAGGCCAATCATGCTGCCCACTTCGATGTGATCAGTGCCGATGCGCCAGCTCCCACCGGATAGACCGGATACGCCCTCGATTCGAAGGACCTGCGTGCCGATCCCTTCGATATGCGCCCCGATGCTCACGAGGAATCCGCACAGGTCCTGCACGTGAGGCTCCGAGGCAGCGTTCCGGACGATCGTCGTACCTTCGGCCAGCACCGCCGCGAGAACGGCGTTCTCGGTTCCGGTAACCGACGGTTCATCGAGGAAGATGTCGGCGCCGCGCAGTTCCTTCGCCCGGAGCTCGTAGCTGTCACCCGCCTCCACCTCGGCACCGAGCATCCCGAGCGCGAGAAAATGGGTGTCCAGCCTTCGGCGCCCGATGACATCCCCGCCCGGGGGTGGGAGAACGACCTCACCGCGCCGCGCCAGCAGCGGTCCCGCCAGCAGAATCGAAGCCCTTATGCGCCTCGACAGCTCCGGATCCACCGACCCCGAGTCGAGTCCGGATGCATCGATACGGAAGCTCCCGGGAGCGATCCTGTCGACCTCGGCACCGAGCATCCGCATCAGTTCCATCATCGTCAGCACATCGCGGATCTCGGGCACGTTCTCCAGCGTGACGGGTCCATCGGCCAACAGACAACCCGCGAGAATCGGCAGAGCGCCGTTCTTGTTTCCGGAGGGACGAAACCGACCTTCGAGCCGTGATGGACCCGTGATGAGATAGTGCACGACGGCGCTCCTTTGACTGGCTGCGGGGACCAGGCCCGTGGACCGTGTACCGAAGGTAGAGTCGCGCGAGAATCCGTGGCAATGCGGACACGGGGCCGGGCTTCACCCATGCCCGCACTTCCGCTTGACAGTCCCGGTCGGCGGAACCATGCTCAGCGGCGGTCGCATAGCGAAGCCCACCGCACGCGCGACATCGTCAGGAGGAAACGGAATCGTGAAGCTCACCGAGTATCTCGACCCGGGATTGGTGGTATTCGGCATCCGGCCGGGCGACGTTTCTGACATTCTTTCCCAGCTCATCGGACCGCTGGTCGTCGATGGGACGCTCAACGGATCGGAGAGGGTGCTGGAAGCACTGCTCGCTCGTGAGAAGGTCCTGAGCACCGGGATCGGATCCGGCATCGCGGTCCCCCATGCGATCAGCGAGGCCATCGGCACGCCGCAGCTGATCATCGGACTCTCGCCGGACGGCGTGGACTTCCATGCCATGGACGACGCTCCGGTGAACGTTTTCTTCGTGCTGCTGTCGCCACCGGACCGCGCTGGACATCACATCCGCCTTCTCGCGAGAATCGCGCGGCTGGCGCGCCACCCGGAGTTCGTCGACGCCCTTCGCGGCTGCGAGACCGGGGACCAGGTGCTGAGCCACATCCACGCATACGAGAGCGAGCACGTCTGAACTGTTCGAGGCGGACCTCAGTGGGTCCGCCCGGCGCGCCCGGGAGCCAGCCGTGGAGATGCTGATCGCCGTCATCAATGACGTGGAGCTGATGGACGAGGTCCTCGCCGGCTTTCTCGAGCTCGGGATCACCGGGGCCACGGTCCTCGACAGCGAGGGAATGGGACGGGTCCTGAGTCACGACATCCCGATCTTCGCCGGGCTGCAGACGCTCATTTCACGTTCGAGACCGCAGAATCAGACCCTGTTCAGCGTGATAGACGAGCCCGAGAAGGTCGATCAGGCAATCGCCCTGCTACAGGACGTTTGCGGACGTTTCGAGGATCCGGCCACCGGCATCGCGATCACGCTCCCGGTCAACCGGGTCGTCGGGCTCGCGCCAGAACTCGGTGACTCCGGAGGGTGAGGCTACTCCTCACCGTTCTCGCACTCGTACTCGTCAGCCTGCTCGGGGCCAGATTCGGATTCCGGAGTCGGCGGGCGTCTCTGGGGTTCCGGCTCTTCGTAAGTTCCGGCTCGCACTTCGTGCTGGTCGGATTCCTGCTCGGTCCGCACGTGGCAGGGCTGATCACCGAGAGCGTTACGCATTCGCTGGCGCCATTCATCGCGCTGGGCCTCGGCTGGATCGGACTTCTGTTCGGACTCCAATTCGATCGAACCGTCCTGCGGAATTTCAGGCGTGGCGAGCACGGCCTGGTTCTCGGCCAGGCTCTGGTGACCTGGACGCTGTTGGCCGGGGGCCTGGTGGCGATCCTGCTCCGGACCGGCCACGATGACACGGGTTCGCTCGCCGCCGCCTGCGCAGCCGCGGCCGCCGGCTGCGTCTCCAGCCCGACGGGTACGGCCGTCGTGTTCGGATCTGCACGGGTCGGCGGACCGATCAGTCGCCTCGCAAGCCTGGTTACCAGCCTCGACGGCTCCGTCGGGATCGCAATGCTGGCGGCGGTCTACGCGATCGCCCACCCCGGCGTGGCCGCGCCGCTGCTGGACATCGGTCCTCTCCGCTGGATTCTGGCACCGGCGCTCCTGGCGCTCCTGTTCGGCTGGCTGTTCCTTTCACTCTCACGCGAGAAGCCGCCCGCCGAGGAGTTCGTGCTCTTCCTGCTGGCTCTCGCCCTCATACTGGCGGGCACGAGCCTGTCGCTGGCGTCGTCCGCTCTGTTCTCCGCCTGGCTGACGGGAGTGTTCATCGCGAACCTCTCGCCCCTTCGCAAGCGCGTATATTCCGCGCTCACGATCTGGGAGAAGCCTGTGCACGTGCTTTTCCTCGTGGTTGCGGGAGCTCTGCTCAGCTTCCGATCCTGGCAGGTGGTACCGCTCGTCTTCGCTTACGTCCTGCTTCGTGCGTTCGGCAAGCTGCTGGGGGGCGAGCTCGCTCGTCCGGTTCTCCCATCCGAATCGACCGATGTTCCGTTCGGCGCGACATTGCTCTCGCAGGGAGGCGTATCGATCGCCATCGCCATGTCGGCCCTGCTCGTGCTCGGATCGGAATTCCCGGGTGCGACGGCCGTCCAGACGATCTTCGACGCGGTGATCATGGGAATCATCATCTTCGAAGTGGCGGGACCCGTGATCCTGCGCCGGACTCTGGATCGGGCGGGAGAGATCTCGAAGCCGATGGCGGATTCCTCCGGTCGACGAGTTGCGGCGACAGGCAGGTCCGGTTGAGCCCGGTCGTACGGATCTCTATCTTGCACCCATAGCAGACGGTGGTTCACCGCCGACAGGAGCCATCCCGTGTCCTTTTTCGACTTCCTCGTCCACGCTTCGCTCATCCTCTGGATTCTGTTCGGAGCGGGGCTGATCGTCTCGTTGATCTTCATCGTACCGAAAGTCCTCAAGGCCTTTGCCAGCCTCGAGCGGATCGGCGACGCGTTCACGAACCGCCTGCTCCCGATCATGGAGCATCTGGATGTCGCGGCCCAGGACATCGCCAAGATCAGCAACGCCGCGATGTCGGGGGTGGAGCGTCTCGACGAGACGGTGGATCACGTTACCGACTCGGTCGATCGCCTGCTCGGGGTCGCCGAAGATCGCGTTTCGGAAGCCAACGCCCTCGTAACGGTCGCCCTCGAGGAAGCCGAACAGACCTTTGTCTCGACCGCCGGAATCCTGAACGCCGTGCGAGACGGGTTTGGCGGACGTGATCGCCGCAGGAGGAAGCGAAAGCGGAAGCGGCGAAGGAAGGACAGATGGCTCCTGGGCGGAAGCTGACGAAGCTCGTCGACCTCCATCCGTCCTTTGCGGCGGTCCCGCTCGTGGCAGCGGCGCTGCTGCTTCTTCTCCCCGAAGCGGCCTTCGCGTGGGGACCGGCTACGCACGTCCAGATCGGACTCGAGGCACTCCGGTCCCTGAACCTCTTTCCGGCTCACATTGCCGGCGTCATCGCTCAGTATCCGCTGGACTTCCTCTACGGCAACATGGCGGCCGACATCTCGCTCGCGAAGAAATACGCGCAGATCGGCAGACACTGTCACAACTGGGACGTGGCGCGTGAGATCCACCGAGCCGCCGGCGATGACGAGAAACTGCAGGCGGCGATGCTCGGATACCTCTGCCACCTGTCTGCCGATGTGCTCGCTCACAATTCTTACGTTCCGCGGATGCTGCTGACGACCTCCTCCACTCGCGGGCTCGGCCATTCGTACTGGGAACACCGGATGGACACCGACGTGGGAATCGAGCACTCGCAGCTCGCCCGCTGGATCGTCACACGGCACGACAACTCGGATACGGATGCCCTCTTCCGGCGCGTGCTGTCGAGCACCCTGTTCAGCTTCAGCACGAACCGGAGGATCTTCCACGGGATGATTCGGATCAACGGGAACGAGAGCTGGCAGGCGATCATGGATACGGTGGTGGACAACTCGCGCTGGGACCTGGATCCCACCACGGTCGCGCGTTACCTGCGTCACAGCTTCGAACTGGTAGCCGACTTTCTCGTGAACGATGAAGATTCGCGTGCCGCGACGCACGACCCGATTGGAGATCAGGCGCTCACGGAGGCCAAGAAGATCAGGCGCCGCGTGCTGATGGCCGAGGGCTGGAGGAGCCTGGACGCGATCGAGCACACCGCAGACAACCACTTCCCCCTCCCGCAGGGGGCCACCCGCTACTGGGATCTGCGGGGCGATACCTCGAACGAAGCCGCACGCACGGTCGAGAAGGCGCTGTCGGCCACCGTCAAGCCGCCACCGAGCACCGTCCTCGATGCGGTGCTCGATCCGGCGATGCTCAGAGCGGAAGCCGGCAGCGAGGGCGGCTGACCCGGGTACTCAGTTCCCCCGCTCGAATACCGTCCGGCCCCCTACCACGGTCATCTCCACTTGCAGGTTCTCGAGTTCAGAGGGCTCCACGTCGAACGGGCTGCGGTCGAGAATCACGAGGTCGGCCAGCATCCCCGCGGCGATCCGCCCGACGCGCCCCTCGACGAATCCGGCGCGCGCCGCGTCCCGGGTGTAAGCGGTGAGGGCCTCCGTCACCGACAACTTCTGGGCGGGAATCCAGCCTTCCGGGTGCTGGCCGTCCAGCGTGCTTCGCGTCACGGCGGCATACACTCCGAGCAACGGATTCAGGGGCCCGACTGTCCAGTCCGATCCGAAGGCGGGACGTGCGCCCGCCTCGACCAGCGAGTTGAACGCATAAGTCGACGCAGACCGTTCCGCACCGATCTTTCGCTCGGCCCATCTGCCGTCGTCGATCGCGTGGTAGGGCTGCATGGCGGGAATCACCCCGAGCTCGGCGAACCTGTCGAAATCCTCAGGCCGGAGATGCTGTGCGTGCTCTATCCGATACCTCCGGTCCCGGTCGGGAGCCTCTGCGAATACCCGGGCGTACAGATCGAGCAGCTCGGAATTCGCCCGGTCGCCGATGGCGTGTATCGCGACCTGCAGGCCCGCGCTGTCCGCACGACGCACCGCTGCCTCGAGCTCGGCGAGCGGGGTGACCAGCAACCCCCGGGTCTCGGGCGTGTCGAGATACGGCTCGTAGAAGAGGGCGGTCGATGAGCCCAGCGAACCATCCACGAATCCCTTGAGACCGCCCCAGCTGAGCCATTCATCGCCGGTCCCGTCGCCTGCTGCCACGAATTCGGCCAGACGGTCGACCGTCGAGAGCGGAACGAACGCCCTGACCCGGAGGGTCAGATCGCCTCCCTGCCGGGCGCGCCGGTAGGTTTCGAGGCCCTTCCAGCCGCCCATGTCGTGTACGCCGGTGACGCCCAGTGCGGCCGCGTGTCGCAGCGCCGCCGCCAGAGCGGAATCCCGGCGGACGTCCGACGGCTCGGGCACGACGGCATACACGAGTGGCATCGCCTCGTCCTTCAGCACGCCCGTGAGCCGGCCGTCGTCGTCCCGGACGATCTCGCCTCCGGCCGGATCGGGGGTCGCGGGCCCGATTCCCGCCAGGTCCAGGGCGAGCGAGTTGGCGAGTGCCATGTGCCAGTCGAGTCGGGTTACGAACACCGGATGCTCCGGAGTCGCTTCATCGATCCAGCGGCGGTCGGGCAGCGACCCGCCCCACAACTCGTGGTCCCAGTCCCCGCCGAGGATCCAGGTGCCGGCCGGCACTGTGCGTGCGAACTCCGCGAGAATGCGGGCGAACTCCTCGGGAGTCCCTGCCTCCCGCAAGTTCACCGAGGCGAGCCGGAAACCCCCTTCGAGAAAATGGGTGTGAGTATCGATGAAGCCCGGCATCAGGAAACGGCCCTCGAGCTCCACGACCTCGGTGGATGTGCCTGCCAGTCCACGGATCTCCGACTCGCTGCCGACGGCGAGTATCGTGTCCCCGTGGACCGCCACCGCAGCCTCGATCGGCAGCGGGTCATCTGCCGTCCAGATCGTACCGCCCACGAAGATCCGATCCGGCTCGACCGGCCGACTCACGTCGCAGGCGCCGAACAGCACGACGAGTCCAAGAGAAACCGCGGCCATCTTCCCATTCACCCGATTCTCCTCTGTTGAATCCGGGGCTGCCCGTTCGACCTAGGAGGGGCGCAGGCCCGCATGCGCCACCATGACCTTTCTGACGCCTGCATCCCCGAAGTCGATCTCGGCCTTCACGCCGCTTCCCCGACCGCTCACCGAGACGATCTCCCCTTCGCCGAACTCTGGGTGCACGACTTGCACGCCGGGCTCCAGGCGCAGCTCCACCTGTGAATCGCTGTAGTCGTAACGCACCCCCGGGGTGACCGTCTCCTTCGCCGGGCCGGGCCGAGGTCGACGCCAGCTCCACTCGCCCGTCGAGAGGTCGGGATCGAAGGCGGGCAACCGATCGGGAGAACTGCGGGCACGTCTCGACCGACGGCCAGTGGAGCCGCTCGCCGCGGACCAGTGCCGCTGCACCGGCCCGTCCGGCAGCTCCGACAGGAATTGCGAAGGCGCAGCCCTCTGTTCGTTACCGTAGCGCCACCGGCTCTGTGCGTGCGTGATCATCAGCCGGTCCTCGGCGCGCGTGACTCCGACGTAGAACAGCCTCCGCTCCTCCTCCAGCTCTTCCTCGCTCTCCATCGCCCTTGAAAGCGGGAACAGGCCGTCCTCGAGACCGACCAGGTACACGACGGGAAACTCGAGACCCTTGGCATTGTGCAGAGTCATCAGAGTGACGCCAGGCGCCGTTTCGTTGTATTCGTCGATGTCCGCCCTGAGAGCTGCGGCCTGCAGGTAGAGCTCGAGATCGGTCGCTCCCTCGGCACCGTCCAGCACCTCAGCGGGATCGAATGCCGAGGCCGCTGCCAGCAATTCCGTGAGGTTGGCGATCCGATCGGCTCCATCGTCTTCGGGTTCGAGCGCCTGTACCAGCCCGAAACTGCGGATGCATTCACGAATCACCTCTTCGCAGTCCGCTTCGGCGGCGAGCTCGCCGAGTGCCGAGATCCCCGCAGCGAAGTCCTGCAGTGCGGCTGCTCCTGCGCGGGGCATTCCCGGGAGCTCGGTCGCGACCTCGGCTGCGGCGAGCAGACCTGTCTCTCTTTCCGACGCCGCTTGCCGGAGCTTCTCCAGTGTCACCGAGCCGACACCGCGTCGCGGCCACGAGACCGCCCTGGCGAACGCCGCCTCGTCCGCCGGATTCACCACGAGCTGGAGGTATGCGAAGACATCCTTGATCTCGCGTCGCTCGTAGAACCGGACGCCGCCGACGATGCGGTAGGGCAATCGCGCCCGGCGAAGTGCGTCCTCGAAGGGGCGCGACTGCGCGTTCGTCCGGTACAGGATCGCGGCCTCATCCGGGCGGAATCCGCCGCTGCCCCGCTCCAGCTCGCCCACGACCCACGCAGCTTCCGCGCGCTCGTCGGCGAACCGCATCACGCTCACGGGCTCTCCGGCCGGCCGAGCGGTGCGCAGACGCTTCTCCTTGCGGGACCGATTGTTCGAGATGACCGCGTTGGCGACCTCGAGAATCGCGGGCGTGGACCGGTAATTCTCCTCCAGACGGACGACGGCGGCTCCGCCGAAGTCCCGCTCGAAGTCGAGGATGTTCCTGACGTCCGCCCCCCTCCAACCGTAGATCGACTGATCGTCGTCTCCGACCACGCAGACGTTTCGGTGTCCCTCCCCCAGGCGCTTCACGATCCGGTATTGGGCATGATTCGTGTCCTGGTACTCGTCGACCAGCACGTGCACGAACTTCTCGGCGTAACGCTCGCCGATATCGGTATGGTCTTCCAGGAGACGTACCGTGTGGACCAGCAGATCATCGAAGTCGTAAGCGTTGGAGCGCGTGAGAATTTTCTCGTACGCCGGGTATACTTTCGCCACGGCGCGCGACATCAGGTCGAACGCCTGCTCGGTATACTGTCCGGGACCGACCAGGGCGTTCTTGGCATCCGATATTCGCGCACGCAGCGCGTTCGGCGCCCAGCGGGCCGGATCCAGATCCGCCTCTTCCATCGCTCGCTTCAGAGCACGCCGCGAATCGTCCTCATCATAGATCGTGAAGCGCGAGCCACGGGGCAGGCGGTCTCCCTCGCGTCGAAGCATGCGAGCGCAGATCGAGTGAAAGGTCCCGACCCAGAGTCCCCGGGGATCTTCCCCGAGCTGCTCCGTGATTCGGTCCCGCATCACGCCCGCGGCCTTGTTGGTGAAGGTTACGGCGAGAATCCGCCCGGGCGGGATGCCGAGGTCCGATACGAGGCGGGCCACCCGCGCCGTCAGAACCCGGGTCTTTCCCGAGCCTGCTCCGGCGAGAACGAGCAGCGGACCTTCCCCATGCTCGACCGCTTCCCTCTGCTCGGGATTCAGGGCGAGCGTCACCGCGAGTCCTCGATCAGCGGCAGCTCGAGGGAGAAGACGGCGCCCTCCTCGGATTCTTCCAGACGCAGCGCCCCACCGTGAACCTCGACGATGATCCGGCGGGCAAGAGACAGACCGACGCCCCAGCCGCCCTGCTTCGTGGTCACTCCCACGTCGAAGAGCGAGGCTCGCAGGTGCTCGGGCACCCCTTCTCCATCGTCCTCGACCCGGTACACGGCCCTGCCGTTCTGGACGCCTCCGTGGGAGATCCGGATCGTACCCTCGCGCCCCGCCAGCGAGTCGAGCGCATTCTTGACCAGGTTTTCGAACGCCCACTCGAGCAGCGTTTCATTGCCCTGAACGACCGGCGACATCTCGGGAAGGTCCGTCTCGAGTCGAATCCGGCCGCCGAGAGTGGGAAGCCGGGCCTCGAAGTATCGGGAGAGGTTCCTCAGGAGCTCGGTCACGTCCACCGGACGCAACTCGGGTGTGCGCCCGATCGCCTCGAATCGACGGGACACTTTCTCGAGACGCAGCAGGTCGTGTCGCATCTCTTCATGGATGTCCACCGCTGCATCGCCGACGTCGATACTGCCACTCGCACCCAGGTCGTCCGCTTCCAGCAACTCGAGCCAGCCTACGAGGGAGCTGAGCGGCGTACCCATCTGGTGCGCAGACTCACGCGCCATTCCGGACCAGATCCGTTCGCGTTCCGCGAGGTTGGACGTTCGCACGATCCAGGCGCCGATACCAACCACGGCCAGGAGAAGAATGGCCTGCAACCAGGGTATCCAGCGAAGTCGGCGAAGGAATGCCGGCTCGCCGTAGTGTACGACGAATCCCGCCTCTCCATCGACCAGCGGCGGGTTCTCCTCGTCCAGTCGCTCGACGTACGTCCGCACTCGCGCCCGGTCTGCCGGATTCTCGAGGTCGGCCTCGAACGGGAGGTTCACCATCAGGGTCGGTTCGCCCTCGAGATCCGTCTGGACCACTGGAATGCCCAGTGCATAAAGCTGCCTCAGGAGGGCGAATTCTCCTTCCGGGGTGAAACCCTCCGGAGATGCCGCCGCCTGGACCGTCTGGAAATAGATGCGGCTGAACACGGCCGCGTCCTGCCGGAGTTCCTCGGCAATCTGAGATGTGTATACGAGGTAGGAGACGAGCACAGCCACGAACAACAGAAAGATGGCGACGGGAACGGCGCGTCGGCCTGACGGAATGCCTCCGATCACGACACGCTGAGCCGATCGAATCCCGCGTAGGGTCGGAGCGCATCGGGAATCGAGACCGAGCCGTCGGCTTCACGGCGACTCTCGAGCAGGGCGACCAGGGTCCTCGCCAGCGCGACTCCCGACCCGTTAAGCGTGTGGACGAACTGCGGCTTGCCGGAATCCTGATCCCGGAACCGAATCCCGGCACGACGGGCCTGGAAATCCGTATACGAAGAACAGCTGGAGACTTCCAGCCACCGTTCCACTCCGGGGGACCAGACCTCGAGATCGTACGTGATCGCGTTGGCGAATCCCAGGTCCCCGGCTGGCAGGAGAATCCTCCGGTACGGCAGCTCGAGGCGTTCCAGCACCGTCTCGGCGTGCCGGGTCAGAAGTTCGAGTTGGTCGCTCGAGTCGTCGGGGTGCGTGAATCGAACGAGCTCCACCTTGTCGAACTGGTGAACGCGCAGCAGACCGCGCGTATCGCGCCCCGCCGCGCCCGCCTCGCGTCTGAAGCACGGCGTATAGGCGACGTAGGCCAGCGGAAGATCGAGGCCGTCGAGGATCTCGTCCCGGTGCAGGTTGGTGAGCGGAACCTCGGCCGTGGGAACGAGAAACAGATCGTCGGGAACGGTCCGGTACTGATCGTCCTCGAATTTCGGCAGTTGGCCCGTGCCCTGAAGGCTCTCCCTGTTGACCACAAACGGCGGCGCGACCTCGAGGTAGCCGAACTCGGTGGTATGAAGATCCAGCATGAACTGGATCAGGGCGCGGTTGAGCCTCGCGCCCGCCCCGGTGAGCACCGGGAAGCCCGAGCCAGCGATCTTGGCACCCCGCTCCAGGTCGAGCAGGCCGAGGCTCGAGCCGATCTCCCAGTGCGGCTCGTCCGACTCGACGGCCGGCCTGGGAGTCCCCCACTCGGCGACGATCTCGAACTCCCCTTCACCGCCGGCCGGGACCCTCGGGTCGGGAAAATTCGGAATCTGCAGCAGGGTCGCCTGCAGTTCCTCTTCAACCAGCGACAACTCGCCGTCGAAGCCCCGAATTCGCTCCGCGACCGACTTCATGGCGGTCATCAGCTCGTCGGCCGGCTCGCCGCGCTGCTTTCGCTCCCCGATCTCCCGGGAGGTCTCGTTTCGTCGCTGCTTGAGCGCTTCAACCTCGCCGAGCAGTTCCCGCCGTCGTCGATCGGCCTCGATAGCGCGGTCCACAAGTGATTCGATTTCGGCATCGGCGCGTCGCTCCAGCGCGGCGAGCGCCGCATCCGGATCGGTCCGAAGATACCGGATATCGATCACGGATTCGTGGCCGGATTGAGATTGCGGCTCTCGCAGTTCGGATTGATGAGATGACTGAAGGTCATGAATCCGAGCTCCTCGTCGATCTCGTCGACGGAGAACTTCCCGAAATACCGGCAACGGAGACTGCCGAAAGCCTGGTCATCGCGACTTCGAGTCACGAACACGCCACCCTCGGTGATCGGGATCGGCTCGCTGGTGATGTATCCGGACTCCGGTGCCTCGAGCAGATCGTCGAAATCGACCGACACGACCTGAACCCCCGACTGCTCGTCCTCGTCCAGGACGTAGGATCCGCGGGTCACCAGTGCCGGACCCAGCTGTTCATCGAGAAGATAGACGAAGTCCCAGCCGGTCACCTGGTCGGTGCGCACGACGTTTCTGGTGATCACGTCGAATCCGGATGGATCGAGGATATCGCCCGTGACGAAATCGGCGACCGTGGCCTCGGTCGTCTCCTCGGGGAGCGGGATCTGCACCGGCTCGGTGGAGTCGCCGCAGGCCGCGAGGAGGACGGCGAACACCACGGTCGCCGCGTTCCAGTTCTTATATGACATCGATTCCGCCTCGTTCGCGTGGGTCCGGGTTGCCCGAATGCGGGGTATAATAGCAGACTTCGCCGCGTACGCGAGGTCGTTGACCGGTGCCGCGAGGGCGCCGGCGACACTTCCTCCCTCACCCCGGATTCGAATGTCTGATCCTGAATCGCAGCAACCGGGCCGGTACGCCGTGATCCTCGCCGGCGGAATCGGATCGCGCTTCTGGCCGGCTTCGACGCCGACCCGTCCGAAGCAACTCCTTCCGCTCGGCGGCGAACGACCTCTGATCCTCGAGACCGTGGATCGGGCCCGGCGGCTGGTAGGAAAGGATCGGGTGCGGATACTGACCGGACACGGACTCGTGGATCCCTTCCGGAGAGCGGTACCCGACCTGGAAGAACACGAGTTCCTGGTCGAACCGATCGCGCGCAGCACGGGTCCTGCGCTCGTGTGGGCCGCGCACGAAATCGAGAGCATGGAACCGGGCGCGTTGATGATCTCGCTGCATTCCGATCATGTCATCCAGCCGTTCGAAGAGTTCGAGAACACGATCGACCGGGCCTGCCGGGCTGCGACCGAGAGACACGGGCTGGTCTGCCTCGGGATCGAGCCTGCCCGACCGGAGACCGGCTACGGATATATCGAGACCGGAGAAGATCTCGGTGAAGGTGTGAGTTCGGTTCTTCGGTTTCACGAGAAGCCGGACGCGGCGACGGCGGCGGAGTACGCATCATCGGGTCGCTTTCTGTGGAATTCCGGGATCTTCGTCTGGCGGGCGCGTGATCTGCTCGAGGAGGCCGCCAATCATGCCCACGAGATGAAGACAGCTTTCCCGCAGCTGCAGCTCGGCGATCTGGAGGCCTACTTCCGCACCGTCGAGCCGGTCAGCGTCGACGTGGGCGTCCTCGAGAGGTCCGATCGGGTCGAAGTCGCACGGGCGAGCTTCGCGTGGGACGACGTGGGAACCTGGTCGGCCCTCGATCGCACTCGGACGGCTGACGAGCACGGCAACGTCGTGGTCGGTGACGCGTCGATTCTCGAGGGATCCGGAAACGTGGTCTGGGCGGAGGACGGGCCGGTGCGCCTGTTCGGTGTGGATGACCTGGTCGTCGTTCGATCGAGCGACGAAGTACTTGTGATGCCGAAAAGTAAGGCTGCCGATCTGAAGCGATTTATCACATATCTCGAAACACCATGAAGGCCAACCAGGTGAAGCTCTATCTGTTCGACGAGGGGCTGACCGATGCATGGCACCCGTTCGCCCTCACTCGCCCCTGCGGCGAGCTGCGATTCGGCGACAGCCTGCTTCGGGAGCGCCTCGAGACGTTCGTCGGTCGCAGCGTCACGGCGAGCCTGTCCCGATCCTGGCTGACGGCGTTTCGCGAGCCGGGCGCACCTCCGATTGTGAGCCGCGACGCCGAGCTCCCGGAGCCCGCATCGCAGCCCGGATCCGTGGACCGGCTGTTCCTGAGCTCCCGGTTCGTGCCGGCCAGGGGTGCCCGGTGGGCGACGCCGTCGACGGGCGGGAGCCAGCTGTTGGTCTCCGGTGGTGAACCGGTCGGTGCGTGGATTCCGGACGGAGGCGAATCGCCCGAACCGGCCTGGTTCGATCGTCCCCGCCAGTTGCCGACCTCGGGTGAACTCGAGCTGGAGGGATCCCTGCTCTCGCACGTGTGGGACCTGATCGGCGAGAATCCTGAGCAACTGGCGATGGACCTGGCCTCGGGCCCGTCGAGCCCGCTCCCCCCGGGCACCCACCAGATCGGCGAAGGGAGAGTCTTCCTTGCCGAAGGAGTGACGGTCGAGCCCGGCGTCGTCTTCGACACTCGCCATGGGAGCATCCGGCTCGAGGCCGGCGTCGAGGTGCGAGCTGGTGCCCGACTCTCCGGACCGCTGCATGCCGGACCCGGCTCGCGGTTGCTGGGGGGGGCTTACGAATGTCTGGCTGCGGGACCCATGTCCTATCTGAGGGGAGAGATCGAGGAATGCATCGTCATCGGGCATTCCAACAAGGCTCATGACGGTTTCCTCGGACATGCCATGCTCGGACGGTGGGTGAATCTGGGTGCCCTGACGACCAACAGCGACCTGAAGAACAACTACGGTCCGGTGAGGCTTGGCGGGCCTGAGGGAGAAGTCGAAACGGGACTGGTGAAGCTGGGGTGCCTGATCGGTGACCACGTCAAGTCTGCGATCGGGACCATGATCAACACGGGCACCGTGGTGGGCGCCGGCGCGAATCTGTTTGGCGACGAGAAACCACCGAAGTGGATTCCGCCCTTCGCCTGGGGACACGCGCCCGCCGCGCCGGCTTACGCCCGTGACCGCTTCCTGGACACCGCCGCCACCGTCCTCGGCCGGCGAGGCCTCGAGGCCGATTCGCAGGTCCGCGAGTGGCTCGGAGCCTGTTGGGATCACGCACGGGGCGAGAAGTCCGGTTGAGGATCGCCACGCTCGGCAGCGGAAGTCGCGGCAACTCCGTTCTGGTCGAGTCGGGCTCGACCCGAATCCTCGTGGATGCGGGTTTCAGCGGGTCCGAACTCTCGCGCAGGCTGGCCGAGCTCGGTCGCCGACCCGAGGAGATCGACGCCGTCGTCGTGACGCACGAGCATCGAGATCACACGGCTGGAATCGGCGTCGCCGCCCGTCGCTGGGGCTGGCCTCTCTACATGACCGAGCGCACGGCAGCGGCTTGCGACGATCTGCTGCGCGGGAAGGAGTCGATCGAGTTCTTTCCAGCCGAGTGCCGGTTCCGGATCGGCGGCCTGGAGATCCACGCCGTTCCGACCTGCCATGACGCCGCGGATCCGGTGGCGGTTACGATTCGAGAGCCGGAAAGCGGGCTGCTGGCCGGAGTGGCGACCGACCTCGGAAGGGCCACCGCCCCGGTCAAAGCCGCCCTGGCCGGCTGCCATTTCCTCATCCTCGAAGCGAATCACGACGAGATTCGTCTTCGGGAAGCTCCGTACCCATGGTCCCTCAAGCAGCGGATCGGGGGAAGTCGGGGCCACCTCTCCAACCAACTCGCCGGCGAGCTGGCTCAGGAGCTGATGCACCCCGAACTCGGCGGCATCCTGCTCGCGCACCTGAGCCAGGAATGCAATGATCCGCGCCTCGCGAAGTCGACCGTCGGCGGGGCCCTGCGGAAGACGGAGTTCCGTGGCGGAATCGGCGTCGCGGGCCAGGCCCGGCCCTCCGCGCCGGCGAACGTGTCAGAGCTCGTCGCGCGCGCTGTCGGCAAGGAGGCGCAGCTCTCCCTGTTCGGCTCTCGCTGACCGGTACCCGCCCGGAGTCCTCACCCGCGCGTTGCCCGTACGGGAGGCCGGATCAGGACGATCTCATGCGCCGACCAGCCGCATGATGTCGTTGGCGAAAGCCCAGACCATCAGTCCGAGCACCAGCAGCATGCCGATCTGGGAGAATCTCAGGCGCTGCTCCACGCTCACCGGCTTTCCACCGCGCAAGCCCTCGATCGCCAGGAATACCAGGTGCCCGCCATCGAGCACGGGGATCGGAAGCAGGTTCAGTACGGCGAGATTCACGCTGATGATCGCCATGAAGTTCAAGAGCGGCCAGAAGCCCGCGCGCGCGAACTCTCCGGACAGCTGACCGATCACGATCGGCCCGCCGAGTTCCTTTGGTGAGCTCCTGCCCGTGACCAGCCGCCCGAAGAATGTCGCGACCTCCGAGATCCAGCCCCCGGTCTGCTCGAACCCAGCGACGATCGACTGTCCGGCGCTGAGCGGGCGGTATGCATCTTCGCCCGTGGAAAACATCACTCCGATCTGCCCGTACTCGACCGTGTCCCTCGCGATCTCGTCGTATTCACGGACCGTCCTCGGGACGATCGGAAGCTCGAAGGTCTCCTGCCCGCGACGGACGCTGAGGGTGAGTTCCTCACCCGCGCGTGGGAACACGGTTCGTCCCACCTCTCCCGCATCTTCGATTTCATCACCGTCGATCGCCAGGATCTCGTCCCCCGGCTGGAGGCCGGCCGCGAATGCCGGTGTTTCTTCCGCCACTTCTCCAATGACCGGGAGGTACACGCCGCGCTCGTGCGCGATGAAACTGAATGCGATCACGGCGAACAGGAGGTTCATCAGCACGCCAGCGGAAATCACCAAGAATCGGGCCCAGAGAGGTTTCGCATCGAAATCACGCGGCGACGGAGCGCGTTTCTCGTGCGGCGACTCTCCCTCGAGGGCGGACGTCACCTCCTCGTCCGCCATCCCCTCCATCTTGACGTAGCCGCCCAGGGGCAACGCCGAAAGCACGTACTCGGTCTCCCCCCGGGTGAATCCCGCGATCTTCGGCCCGAATCCGATCGAGAACCGGGAAACTTCGATGTCTACGAGCTTCGCGGCCCAGAAATGCCCCAGCTCGTGCACGAGGATCAGCACCCCCAGCACGAGGGCGGTAGCGAGAATGGTCGTCAGCATTCGCCTCTTCCGTCGTATTCGTTTCGAGGTCCGCCAAGGCTGCAGGGTCGGGCGGCACCCGGCGACCCAGCGGAGGTAGCACCCCTCAGATACTCTCCGGTTCCTGCCGGCCGTTCGATCGGCGCGCGGCAGGTAACGGCTCCTCGCCCCCCGGTCTG
Source organism: Gemmatimonadota bacterium (assembly GCA_023554245.1). Classification (GTDB taxonomy): domain Bacteria; phylum Gemmatimonadota; class Gemmatimonadetes; order Palauibacterales; family Palauibacteraceae; genus Carthagonibacter; species Carthagonibacter metallireducens. The sequence goes on along the minus strand of JAMJQL010000107.1, from coordinate 3,612 downwards.
CCTAATTCAGCCGGATCACGGATTCGCGGGCCAGCGTCCGCGCCTCGAAGTCGGCCGCCTCCACGTCCTCGATCGAAGTCACCGGACGCGGTGTCATCCGAGTCAGAACGTCTTCCACCACCTCGGGGATCCCGGGAAAGGAAAGTCGGTGGTCGAGGAACGACCTCACGGCGACCTCGTTGGCGGCGTTGTAGGCGGCCGGCTGCGTGCCACCCGCGCGCCCGGCCGACACGCCGAGCTCGAACATCGGAAACTGCTCCGAGCGCAGCGATTCGAACACCAGCGGGCCGTCCGCGACGGGATCGAAATTGCGATACTCGTTGGGCAGGCGTTCGGGTCCCGAAAGGGCATACAGTATCGGGATCTCCATCGACGGGTGGCCCATCTGGGCGATCGTCGATCCGTCACGGAACTCCACGAAAGAATGGACGATGGAGCTCGGGTGAACCACGACTTCGATCTTTTCGTATGGCACGTCGAACAGCAGATGCGCCTCGATCACCTCGAGTGCCTTGTTGGCCATGGTGGCCGAGTCGATCGTGATCTTGTCACCCATGCTCCACGTAGGGTGCGCCAGGGCGTCTTCCGGCTGAATGTCTCCGAACCGGTCGGACGGCAACTCACGAAACGGGCCGCCCGATGCCGTGAGAATCAACCGGCTCACCTCCCGGGGCGGCCGACCCGCGAGGCACTGGTGAATGGCGCTGTGCTCGCTGTCCACCGGTATCAGCTCGCCCGGGCCATCACGCCAGGCATCGAGGACGAGGTCGCCGCCCGCCACGAGAGACTCCTTATTCGCGAGCGCGAGCCTGTGTCCTGCGCCCAGGGCGGCGAGAGTGGACTCGAGACCGGCATAGCCGACCAGCGCGTTGACGACGAGATCAGCCGCCGGGTCTGCGGCGGCCTCGGCGAGCGCCTCCCGGCCATAGCGCCATTCACCGGTCCACCCGGGCTCGAACCTCTCCGAGGGGCGGCGAGCCAGTACCACGTAGTCCGGGTTCATCGCAGCGGCCAGCTCGTCGAGAGACTCGCCCCGGCTCCCGGCCGTCATCGCCACGAGCCGGAACCGATCCCCTTGACGATCGATCACCCTGAGCGTCGAGCGACCGATCGATCCCGTCGCGCCAAGCAGCACGACGCCCTTGGGGCTAGAAGTCATCCGACCGGAGTCAAGAAATGAAGGAAGAACCAGGCCACGGGAATCGTCCAGAGCAGCGAGTCCATCCGGTCGAGCAGTCCACCGTGTCCCGGCAGCAGCTGCGAGGAGTCCTTGACCCCGCACTCCCGCTTGAGTGACGATTCGACCAGATCCCCCAGGATCGCAGCGGCCGCGAGAAGAAGACCGAGCAGCGCGATCCGACCCATTCCGGCGACAGCCGCGAGGTCCGGCAGGGCGATCAGGGTCCACGCCAGCGCTGCGAACGGACCGGCGAGCAGCCCGGAAATTCCTCCTTCGACCGTTTTGTTCGGGCTGATGGCGGGAGCCATCTTCCTGCGCCCGAAGGCTCGCCCACCCGTATAGGCCGCCGTGTCGACCGCCCAGGTCACGACCACGGGCAGGAAGAAGAGGAGCGTCCCTTCGAGACGCCCGGGCAACGACTCACGCAACGGGATTCCGAAAGAGAGCAACCCGCCCACGTAGAAGGCCGCGGTGAAGCAGAGCGCCGCTGTCTGAAAGGGCATCTCGGCAGGAGGAATTCGAAGCGCCGCGAGTCCGAGAAGCGCAAGCAGGACCGCGACCGCGACGGCACCCGCTGCACCCGGCCCGGCAACCAGCACGGCCAGCGGAAACAGGCCGGCCAGGAATGCGGCAACCCGGTTCAACAGCGGATCGGATCGCTCGCCGAGCATCGTGCCGATCTCGCCCACGGCGAGCCAGGCGAGGACTCCGAGCCCGGCGGCGAACACCCAGCCCCCCACCCAGGTCACGGCGAGACACAGCGGGATGCCGATCGCGGCTACGGTCAGGCGTTTGGTCAGCTCGGATGCCATTGCGATCTACCCTCGCTCTCAGGCCCCGACCCGGCCGAACCTTCGTTCTCTGCGCCGGTACTCGAGGATGGCCTCGTACAGCTCCCGTTCGCCGAATTCCGGCCACAGAACGGGAGTCACGTACAGTTCGGAATATGCGATCTGCCAGAGAAGAAAATTCGAGATGCGCATCTCGCCGGAGGTTCGAATCAGCAGATCCGGATCGGGAATTCCGGCGGTCTGCAGGTGGCGCTCGAAGCTGCTCGCGTCGATATCCGCCGGGTCGATCCTTCCGCTGACCGCATCCTCCGCGAGACCGCGAGCCGCTCCGAGGATCTCGTCTCGCCCCCCGTAGCTGATCGCCAGATTCAAACACAGAGCGGAACCGGGCGACGTAGTCCGCTCGAGAGTCTCGACGGAGCTTCGAGCCTCGGCTGAAAGCCGGTCGCGATCCCCGAACACGGTCACGCGCACTCCATTTGCCACCAGCTCCCGGGCTTCTCTCTCAACGTACTCCACCAGGAGAGCCATCAGCGCCCGGACCTCGGCGGGAGGCCTGTCCCAATTCTCGCGCGAGAATGCGTACAGGGTGAGGTGGGATATCCCGGCCTGCAGGGAGCCTTCCACGCAGCGACGCACCGCCTTCATCCCCTCCCGGTGACCCTTCCATCGGGGCAGACCCCGATCGCGGGCCCAGCGGCCATTTCCGTCCATGATCACTGCCACGTGCCGCGGGACATCGTCCGCCTGCCGGATCTCGTCGAGAAGACGGGAGAGCTCCGGGGTCCCTGCCATTACGCCCGACCCCTTTCTCCGGCACCCACTCCCGGACGATCTGTCGACAGAAAGCGGCGCAGCGCCCGATCGCCTCCGAGGAAACTGCAGGCCTCGATACCTGCCTCCTGCATTCGCTCGGCGATCTGCGCACTCAGAAGACCCTGCGTGCACACGAGGACGACCGTCCCCGCCTGCGAGAACTCGCGGAAATTCCTCGCGAGATTCTCGTACGAGCGAGCCACTGACCCGGGCCAGGGTGCGGAGACCCGAGCATCGTCGGGACGCATGTCGATCATCACGGCACCCTCGGGCACCTCGGACACGAACAGGCTGCGGCCGGCAAGCTCGGCGAGATCCAGGTCACCGATATCCACCACGTCCGCCTCGGCCACGAGCCGGTTCAGCAGGGCCGGATCCAGGCCTACCTCCGCGGCATCCAGAATTCGGGGTCGCGTGGCCGTAGCGGGCCGTTCCTCCGTGATCGCGCAGTGTTCACGCACCCTCGCCGAGAGTGTATACGTGCCGATGGACCTCGACATGGCAATGATCTCCTCCTTGTCCATGCCGACCAGAGGTCTGAGAACCGGCCTCCTGCTTACCTGGTCGATCGTCCGGAGGTTGGCGAGCGTCTGGGATGAAACCTGACCGACCGCTTCGCCGGTGACGATCGCGTCCGCCTTCCGGAGTCCTGCCAGCCGGTCGGCGGCCCTGTACATCTGTCGCTTCAGTGCGACCTGCAGCAGCGCCGGTCGGACTACCCGCCTGAGCTCCGCGACGACCGGCTCGAAATCGACGACATGGACCCGGGGACGCGTCCCGTAGCTCCACCTGTCGGCGAGGAGCTTTGCGACTTCGAGCACCATC